>CAXMSF010000375.1:0-8863 GCA_964196055.1 uncultured Gammaproteobacteria bacterium
GCAGGCACCGGAGCAGCGCGCCGTTCGGGGGCGACCCTAGCCCCGAGGCATATCAGGCTGGAGCATAGCGATAGGGGCCCCTCGATGTTCTTCAAGGATGCCCCCCGCCTCCTGATGGGTCCCATCGCGCGCATGGGTCCCTAATCTATTGGGAACAGCACGGGTGCGCCGCCAATCTTCAAGCGCGCCACCTCGTTTCTCGCTACCGGCCGCAAAGCCCCGTCCGCGGATCGAATCAAAGGCCGTCCTGTGCCCTCTCGATCAGGACTGTCACCGGTTAGGGTTCTACACCTTTTCCACGGACGAACGAATAGGGCTGTCTGTTCCGCCTGCCGTGGCGAAGTCGGGCCCTTATGGCCGTGTGCGACTGGCAGCGCGGCGAACGAAGCGATCAAGGTCGCGACGATCTACAAGGCAATGCCCGCCTGGTCGCTAGTACTCTGGCAGCCCCGCCGCCCGCCAAGCTCGCAAGAACGAGTCAGGCCGCGAATAGCCGAGGCGAGTGCATGCCTCGCGGGTCGTCAAGGAACGACTGCCCTTCTCTTCGTTGGTCTTCATCTTCACCTCCCATCGGCGCACGCGGAAACGCATACCGACTCGTAAGAAACAGTGGATTCATGCGGGCACACGAGCCACCACTGCGGGACATAACCGAGATTTCGGGGCGGGGGACGGGTTACCCCAGCGCGCCTTTCCATCAAAAGGGGAGGGGGGGGGAGCCCAAGCATTCGTGGTTCCAGCGTGGTTCCACAATTTCAGGCACCTGATCCCTTTAAAATCAACTACCTATGCCCATCACGGGCGGGTTCGAGTCCCGTCCGCCCCGCCATAACGTCTTGCAATCATTCAGGAAATTCTTGCGATTCTCGCCCAGGTACCAGGGGGCGGTACCTCGCGACGCCGTGATGTGTCGGACCGATCCGGTTTGAGTTCAGCTACCTGGCGAGTTGGTGGGTAGTCGATCGGGCGACTGGTCCCATTCCGCTACTCGGGTGGGAAGTTCACGTCCAGGGTGACGGACTTCCATTCCTCGATCGACTCGCCCAGGTCGCTCAGTTTCTCGCGATAGGCATTATAGACATCGTGGCCCAGCAGCAGGTGGAGCGGCGGGTCGTCGAGTTCGGTCACCATCAGGACCGCGTCGGCAACACGCCGTGGATCGCCCGGGAACTTGCTGCCTGCGAGCTTGATCAGATTCTTGCGTGCGCCGACCGTCTCCGCGTAGGCGTCGATGGGTTCACGCGCCTCTTTCATCGAGCGCGTCGACCAGTCGGTGCGAAATGCACCGGGCTCGATCGCGGTGACGCGAATGCCGAATTGCGCGACCTCCTTCGAAAGTCCTTCCGTGAGCGCTTCGAGAGCAAACTTCGTAGAGCTGTAGTAGACGTTGGGCGGGTTCGCGACCAGGCCCGTCATCGATGAGATGTTGATGATGTGCCCACTGCCCCGGGCGCGCATGCCGGGCAGCGTCGACTTGATCATGTCGACGACACCGAAATAATTCGTGTCGAACATCGCACGGACCTCGTCGTCCTCGCCCTCCTCGACCGCGGCCATGTAGCCGTAGCCGGCGTTGTTCACGAGGACGTCGATCCCTCCGAACACGCGTTCCGTCTCTCGAACGGCGGCCGCGATCTGATCGCGGTCCGTCACGTCCAACGCGACGGCGATGGCCTGCTCCGGGTGCTGCGCAACGAGGTCCTCGACCGCGGACGGGTTGCGCGCCGTTACTGCGACCCGGTGGCCCTTGGTCAGCGCGGCGAGCGCGATGTCGCGACCGATGCCACTCGAACAGCCGGTGATCAGCCAGACTGTCGAAGATTCGTTCATTGCTGCGGCCACCGAGTCGCTCCCGCCGCTCACGGCTCCGGCAGCCGCCGCTTGTAGCCTGTAGCCCGCTCGGCGAGTTGCAGGGCGCGTTCGTCGGCTGTCACCCATTTCGTCTTTTCCGGCAGCTCGTCGCGCAGGCGTGAAAATGGCACGACGCGGCTCTTCGCCGCGAGGTCGTCGTCTGGGTGGCCGCCGGGGAACTCGGCCATGCGCAACGTCAGGATGCCGTCGCCCAGACCGCACGGGTCGACCCAGTTGTGGACGCTCGGATCCCGTCGCGACAACACGTAGGTATAGGTCCCGTCGGCGTTCGGAATCGACTGGGCCTTGTTGAGGCTGCTGGTGCGGTCGACGATGTCGAGTGTCGTCCCCCAGATGTTGCCGGCCGGAACCACGAAATAGGCTGCACCGCCATCGCTCACTTCGATCAGCATTGCTTCGTCTTCGTCGAGGCGGAAGTTGCCGCCGATATAGACCTGCTTGCGCAGCGCGCCCCCCTTGTCGGCCGAATACGCCAAACTGAATTGATTCGCCGGGCTTGCCATCATGCCGCGGCCGAGCTTCTGGGTGAATTCCGCGTAGCGGAGCATGAAGCTCGCGGTGAGTTCGGCCTGCTCATCCGCGCTTCGCGGTGGGGTCGCCGGGGGATCGCCGAGCCTCTCGATCGTGAGTTCATTGGGCTCGTCTTTCGACCAGTCGAGCATGACGTCGCGGATGTAGAACTCGTGTGCCTCGGGTGCGGAGCGGATGTGGTTGGGACGACCGTTGGCCGGATCGCTGTCGACCGCGATCTCGAAACTGCGGTCGGGGCCGAGCACGAGGTCGCCACCCGAGAGTACGTCGACGGTATTCATGTTCTCTTCCCAGAGCGTGAAGTAGTTCTCGGTCATTCGCCGTTCGGCGACGCGGCCGCGGATCACGTATCGCTCGTCACCCGAAATCGGAATCACGCGATAGATCGAGTCGGGGTTGTCGATGCCCCAGCGCGAGCCCGGTATCCGCAGGCCGTCGAGTCGATGTTCGAGGCGCGTAATGCAGATCACCTTCGGGCGCAGTGGATCCTGGTTGAGCGACCAGATCGCCGCCGAGAACATCACTTCTTCGAAGGCGGCGTCGAAGCAGCCGCGCATGTCGGGGCTCGGATCCGCCGCAGCGAGCCAGCTCTTGCGAACCCGCTCGTAGGCTTCCTTCACGACGGGATGCTGCGTCAATTCGACCGCCGCGCGTTCGTGGCTGTGCTGCTCAGCGGTCGCGATCGGGTGGGAATCCATGCTGCCTCCAGGCACCGTCGAAGCCGCTGAATGTTCGTCGTCCGACGGTGCTTGTCAGGGTACCATTGCAAGTTCGGGCAGTCAGTGACTCACGCGCGTTCGTGCGGTTCGACGAAGCGGTCCAGATACCCGGTGAAGGCCTCGCTTATCGCCGCCTCGCTGAGGCCGAACTGCTCCGGTGTGTAGTGGTGGGGCGGCCGCGGCTCCCGCGCCTGCTTGGCGAGCCAGGCCTTCATCGCGCTGCGCGCTTCGGGTACGGCTTCGAGGCCGACCGCTGCGTAGATCCGCTCGATCTGCACGAGTGGGTCCGTGACGGCGTCGCGATACCAGACATCGGTGAAGTGCCGCGACGCATTCGGCAGGCTGTCGCGGACCGAGAGGCCACGACGCATGGCCCAGGCCATGCGCTCCAGCCATTGGCGGCCGACCTCCGCTGGGTCGACGTCGTCGGAGTAGATCCGCCAGAGTACGCAGTTCAGACTCGCGCCCGACGGAATCGTTTCGAGCGGGCTGCGGTGCATCTGGATCACGTGCGCGTCCGGGAAGACGGAAAAGAGAGTGTCCAGGTAACCCAGGTGGGCGGGGGTCTTGAGCACCCAGCGTTCGCGCTGTTCGCCTCGCTGCCGTTTCTGCCATTGGAGTAGCTGGAGCATGCGACGCAGATACTCGTAGGCGGGCGTGAAATCCTGCGTGTCGATCCAGGCTCGATAGCCCGGGACGTGGCAAGACGCCTCGGGGATGTGCGAGAGGAATGCATCGGCGAGGAAGACGATTTCCTCGTCGGCCTCGAATGCGTCGGTCGGGTGGATGGCGTATAGCTCGGGTGCGAATTCGCGCATCTGCTTCGTAACCGCTTTGCCGTCTGAAACGCGCGGATCGGGTGTGCTCCAGTCCGTGCCCAGCCGCGGCGCGGGCTCGCCGATTTCCCATCCGAGGGCAGAGTAGAGGCGCGGGTCGCGCGCGAGCAGGCGCTGAAGCAACGTCGTCCCGGACCGCATCATGCCCACCACCACGATCGGTGCTTCGATGGGTTCGCGAGCGATCTCGGGCTGCCGCGCGAACCAGTTTTCGGCGAGCAGGCGCTGCGTGAGGCTGCGCCGGATCGATGCTCGCAGGACGGCGGTTCCGACTGCATTGAGGGGTGCATCGGCGAGTGCGGCAAGCAGTTCGCGGAGCGGCGTTCGAAATGCCGGGTCGCCGAACTCTTCGAGGCCGGACTTGTGGCGTGCCTCCGCGATGAGCGTGGACTCGTCGAAGGGCCGCGGGTGCTCGCCATCCATGGTTGCTCTCCTCTGCCGAGCGCGGGCGTCGCGCCCTCGATTCCACGGTTTATCTCATGGCCGGAATCCAGGCCAGGGTGCTAAATGGCCGTGTCGCTGCGACCGGGGCCGCGACGGCGAGCTAGAGTCCTGCGTATGGCCGACCCTGCGCGCGAAATCGAGAACCTGCTCCACACCTACGCAGAGCGAATCGACGCCGGCGATCTTTCCGGTGTCGCAGACCTGTTCGCTCACGGTCGCATTGCCGCAACGACCGAGGCCACGCCGGAGCAGACCTTCGAAGGTCGCGACCGGGTGCTCGCGCTCTACCGTGGATCGACACGGATCTACGACGACGGCAGCCCGCACACCAAACACGTGACGACGAACTCGATCATCGAGGTCGCCGATGGCGCGGATAGCGGCTCGGCGCGTAGCTACTTCACGGTCTTCCAGCAGGTCGAAGATCTGCCGCTTCAACCCATCATCTCGGGGCGCTACCACGACACATTCCATCGCATCGATGGTCGCTGGTGCTTCGACACGCGGGTCATGCACGTCGACCTGGTCGGCGACTTGAGCCGTCACCTGCTCTACGAGCTTGGTTGAGGCCTGTCTGTTAGGAGACCCCGATGCGAACCGCTCTCGTCATCATCCTCGCGCTCGGCTGTGTCGCCCTGATCGCGGTCTGGAGCCTCGGGCGTGGCGCCTTCGGTCGCTTCGACAGCGAGACGCTCGCACCGGTCGAGGTGGCTCGGCCGGCTGAGAGCGTTGCGGCCGGTATGGGGGTGCAGCGCACAGCTGCCGAAGCGGTCGGAGCCGTGTCGGACGAGCGACAGATCCTGTTCGGTGATCTCCACGCCCACACCACCATCTCGTTCGACGCCTTCATGCTCAACATGCCGCTGCTCGGCGGTACGGGAGCGGCGCCTCTCGCGGACGCGTGCGACTTCGCGCGCCACTGCGCCGCGCTCGACTTCTGGTCGATCAACGACCACGCCTCCAATATCACGGACGTCGACTGGCAGAACACGATCGATTCGATCCGGCAGTGCAACGAGCTCGCGGGCGACGCGAACGACCCCGACATGGTCTCCTTCCTTGGCTGGGAGTGGACGCAGGCGGGGCTCACGCCCGAGACCCATTTCGGGCACAAGAACGTCGTGCTCAAGTACACCGACGACGCCAATATCCCGACCCGACCGATCGCCGCTTCCGCGGGTGGGGTCGCCTCCGACCCTCCCCCCACGCTCGCGCGAGGCCTGCTCGCACTGACGGATCCCCGCATGCGCGACCTCGCGGCGCGCTGGACCGCGCTTTCGGGCTTCGAGGTCTGCGAGGATGCGCCCGTGCGCGAGCTACCCGTCGACTGCCGCGAAATCGCTCACACACCCGCCGACCTCTTTCGCAAGCTCGACGACTGGGATCACGAGTCGATCGTGATCCCGCACGGCACCGCGTGGGGTGTGTATACGCCGCCGCGCTCGACTTGGGACAAACAGCTGGAAGGCGCGATGCACGACTCCGATCGCCAGACCTTGATCGAGGTGTACTCCGGGCATGGCGACTCCGAGGTCTACCGCGACTGGCGCAGCTTCGACCTTGACGAGAACGGCGAGCCACTCTGCCCGACTCCGCGTGAGAACTACCTGCCCCTCTGCTGGCGCGCCGGGCAGATCATCGAACAGCGCTGCCTCGCCGAAGGTGAGGGTGAAGAAGAGTGCGCGGCGCGTGCGAAGCTGGCGCGTGCGAATGCGGTACGGAGCGGCGTTTCCTCCCATGTAACGGTCCCCGGCGTCAAAGGCGCGGAGCTCCTCGACTCGGGCCAGTGTCGCGACTGCGACCAGCCCGCCTTCAACTACCGACCCGGCGGCTCGGCCCAGTACATCGCGGCGATCGGTGATTTCGAAGAGGCTGCGAGCGAGCCTCGCCGCTTCCGCATGGGCTTCATTGCATCGAGCGACATCCATACCGCGCGACCCGGCACCGGCTACAAAGAGCTGCGCGAACTCTCTGAATCACCGCCGCGCGTGCGACCGGAAGGCGGCGGCATCGTTGGCTCGTTCCTCACGGCCGAGGCCGAGGAGCCCGTCGCACACTCGCGCACCTTCGAAGAGGCCAAGCAGAATCTCTCGGGCCTCCAGATGTACGAGAGCGAGCGCATCCGCTCCTATTTCTACACGGGCGGGCTCGTCGCCGTGCACACGCAGGGCCGCAGTCGCGAAGCGATCTGGAGCGCACTCGAGCGCCGCGAGACCTACGGCACCAGCGGCCCGCGCATTCTGCTCTGGTTCGACCTGCTCGGCGAGAGAGGCGCGCGGCCGATGGGCAGCGAGGTCGCGATGCGCGACGCGCCGATTTTCCGCGTGCGCGCGGTGGGCTCGTTCGAGCAAGCCGATGGCTGCCCGGAAAGCACACGGCAGGCGCTCGGGGCCGAGCGCACGGCGAGCCTTTGCGCGGGCGAGTGCTATCGGCCGTCCGATCGTCGTCGCCGGATTCAGTACGTCGACGTCGTGCGGATCCGGCCGCAGACGCGCCCGGACGAGGATCCGACCGAGCTCATCGACGATCCGTGGCAGCGCTTTGAGTGCCCGGACGACCCGAATGGCTGCGTCGCGACCTTCGTCGACCCCGAGTTCGCGACCCTCGGCCGTGACACGGTCTACTACGCGCGTGCCTTCGAGGTGCCGACGTCGACGGTCAACGGACAGCAGCCGCAGTGCGCGGTCGAGAGCGCGGGCGAGTGTGCCGAGGTCGAGCTGTGCAGCGACACCGGCGAATGCCTCTTCGGCTACGCACACCGTGCGTGGTCGTCGCCGATCTACGTCGACTACGCGCGCTGATCAGGAGCTCGCTGCAGGTCCCTGGTGCGGTCGACCGCCCGTTGCACCCCGCGCTCATCGGGTGCCCACTATGGCACCGTATGATTCACTGGCCCGGCTTCGCGGTGACGTCATTCCGATACGGAGCCCAGCCGTTCCCAACGAAGATCTGCGTCGGAAACAATCTCGACGCCCGCTTCGATCCATTCGTCGATCCAACCCAGCGCCTCTTCGTCGCTCATGTAGCCGGGGGATGCCGGGTTCGTGCCGAGCCGAAGGAACTGCTGAATCGTCGGCCAGGTGAGTCCGAGTGACTCGCGGTCGTCGATGGCTGCTTCGAAGCAGTTTGCGGCGACGGAGTGCAGGTTGGCGGTCGAGTCGATCGCGTAGAACAGGATCTGAACGTCGGCGATTTTCAACCGCGGCCCTTGAGTTCGTTCAACACCTGGTCGTCCGACATCTGGGCGGCGAGTTGGCGCGCGCTGGCGATCTCGAACCCGAAGCCCACCTTCCGCGGCTTCAGGCGATAGCGCCGTCTCGGGGCAGGGCTCTTCCCTTCGTCGGGGGCCTGGCGCAGCAGGCGGTTGAGCGCCTCGTTGAGCGAGATTCCCTCTCGCGCAGCCAGTCGTTCCACCTTGCGTCGCGTCGCGGCGTCGCGGCGAATCGTCATTCGTGTGTCGCTGGCCATTTCGAGTTCCTCTAGGTGACAGCTTGGCTGTCACATTTTGATCAACATAGTCTCGCTTCCCACACGAACCGGCAATTCACCCGCAGGTACCACCCAGGTACCGTTCCCGTGCGCAAGTGATCGCGCTAAGTCCCTGATATTCAAGGAAATCGAAATTGAGGCTTGCGGGTTCGAGTCCCGTCCGCCCCGCCATAACGTCGCGCGATCATTCACGAAATTCTCGCGGTGTTTGTCCAGGTACCAGCCAGGTACCACGGGCACGCTCGCTTCGACGCCGTTTGGTGTCGCGTGGGTGCGGTTTGCGTTCAGCCTTGGCGGCTGTCTGTTCTCAATATTCATCCGCGATGTCCATTGATCTGATCGAGCGTCTCGGACTCGCCCATCAGGCTGCTTCGCGCCAGCGATATCGGTGGTGAAGCCCGCCGACACGCGGCAATCCGATGACCTTGGCGTGCTCCGAGGGTCGTGGTTCCACGGGTCGTCCGACCGGTGCATCGGCAATCGAGGTGTGGACGCGCTCTGCGTTGTAGTAGTCGACGTATTCGCGGAGTAGGCATCTTGAGTGGTCTTCAGTACGTAGCGCGAGGCGGTCGCGAGGCTGACCCGAATGCCGAGCTTCGACAGCTCGGCCTGGATCTTCCGCGCACGCCAACAGTTCTCGGTGGCCATTCGGATGATGAAAGTTCTCGTTTCTTCCGAGATTGGCGGTCTGCCGGGGCCGGGAGTCGCGATGGATCGCCAGTAACGGCGGAATGTTCCTCGCGACTCCGGAAGAGGGCGCGGATGCAGTGGGGGAGCAGCGATGTGAAACGGGCCAGGGTGCGCGTCGGGGCCGAGATCCTGCGCAATATCCTGGGCGGGAACGAGTCTGAATCTTGGTATCGATCGGGTGTAACATCCAAGGATCGAGAGAGAGGGCGGCCCGGAAAGACCAATGGAATCAAGCTGGACGATTATTGGGAACGCAAAGGCACTGTCCAAGGTCATGAGTCT
>CAXMSF010000376.1:0-3364 GCA_964196055.1 uncultured Gammaproteobacteria bacterium
CCAGGTAGCGCGGGACGACGACCGGATCCTCGAACATCCGGCGACTGACGCGTTGTTCATGGGCTTCGGGGAGAGTTCGCTCGACTTTTCGCTACGCGCGTGGACCGGGCGGTACAGCGAGTGGATCCAGATTCGCAGCGATCTGAGCATTGCGGTGAATCGCGCGCTGGCCGAAGCCGGCATCGAGATTCCCTTCCCGCAGCGCGACCTCCACCTCCGAAGCGTCGCGGACGAGGCCGGAACGGCGCTCCAACGCGGCGACGAAGAGAGCTGAGTTCGCGTGTTGAAAGACGCGGCCGCAATCGCAGGGATCGCCGAAACCCCGTTCGCCAAGAAGCTCGACGGCTCCGAGAAATCGCTTGCACTCGACGTGATTCTCGCGGCGCTCGCCGATGCGGGGATCGCGCCGAGCGAAGTCGACGGCTTCGCGTCCTACACCCTGGAGTCGACCGACGAGGTGGAGATCGCGAAGAACATCGGCGCGGGTGACGTGACCTTCTTCAGCCAGGTCGGCTACGGCGGTGGGGCCGGGCCCGGCTGCGTCGGTCAACTCGCGCTGGCGGTCGCGACCGGGCAATGCCGCGTCGGTGTCGCGTGGCGATCACGCAAGCGCGGCTCCGGAGGCAGGCCCTGGGCGGGCGTGACTCCGGAGGTGTCGGTACCGGCCAACTGGTCGCGGCCGTGGGGATTGCTGCGGCCGGTGGACGAGATCGCGATGCTGACCCGTCGCTACTTTCACGAGGTTTCTGCCGACCGCAACCAGCTGGCGAACGTGGCGCTGGCGGTCCGCAAGATGGCCAACGCGAATCCGCGCGCGCTGATGCATGCGAAGACGCTCACGCGCGACGAATACCTGAACGCTCGCTGGATCTCCGAGCCGCTGTGTCTGTTCGACAACTGCCTCGAGACCGACGCCGCGCTCGCCTGCGTCGTGGTGTCGGCCGAACGCGCTCGGGACTGTCGCCACCGGCCCGCCTACCTGCACGCATTCGCGCAGGGACTCTCGCGCCAGTCGCATGCGATGGTGAACTTCTGGAGCGACGATCCATTGCGCGGGCCGGCCTGGAGCTGCGCCGAACAGCTCTTTCGTGCTTCCGACATCCAGGCGTGCGACATCCGTGTCGCTCAGCTCTACGACGCCTTCACGCCGCTGGTGTTGTTCTCGCTCGAGGGCTACGGCTTCTGTGGTCGCGGTGAGGGTGCCGCGTTCAGCGAGGGCGGCGCCCTCGAACTCGGCGGACGCCTGCCGATCAATACCTCGGGTGGTGGGCTCTCGGAGGCCTACGTCCACGGCTTCAACCTGATCAACGAGGGCGTGCGGCAGATCCGCGGCGATTCCGTCAACCAGGTCGATGGCGCCGAGAGCTGTCTCGTGACCGGCGGCGAAGGGGTTCCGACCAGCGCCTTGTTGTTGCGGAGGTGAGCGTGACCGGCGGCCCGTTGCTTCCGAGTATCGTCGATGAGAATCGCCCGTTCTGGGAGGGCGCGCGGCAGGGTGAGTTGCGAGTCCAGCGCTGCCGCAAGACCGGCCGCCTGATCTTCCCGCCGCGGCTCCGGAGTCCCTGGGCGCCCGAGGTCGGAATCGAGCCGGAGTGGACCGCCGTCTCCGGCCGAGGGACGCTGTGGTCCTTCGTGGTCCCGCATCCTCCGCTGCTGCCCTACTACGCGGAGTTCGCGCCCTACAACGTGATCGTCGTCGCTCTCGAAGAGGATCCAAGCATTCGGATGGTGAGCAACCTGGTGGCGGGCGCGGGGTGCGGAATCGACTCGGTCGACCCCGCAACGATCGAAATCGGCGCGGCGTTGCGGGTGATCTTCGAGCTTGTCGACGACGAAATCCACCTGCCGCGCTGGCTGCTGGCGTGATTCAGCCGGGGGCGCGTCGCCAATCGGGGTGAAGGCCGCGATCGAGCGCGAGCTTCTGGGCGATCACGGTCTTGCCGTTCCATTCGTCGGCGTCGGGAGAACTCGCAAGCCAGGCGATGACGGCTGCGGGCACCGACGCAGGCGCACCCTGGTAACGGCTGTGGAGTTCGCCGGTCGGGTCGTTCAGCTTCATGGCTTCGGTGACGACGAAGCCCGGCTCGACATTCACGAAGCGGAGGCCCGGATCGGGATGCTCGACCCGGAGCACGCCGGCCATGCGGTGGAATGCGGACTTCGTGGCCGCGTACGCGAAGCCCCATCCCCCTTGGCCGGCAGGTGCGGGCGGGTCGGAGAGGCCCGCACCGGACACCATGTTGACGATCACGCCCTTGCGTCGTTCGAGCATCCCAGGCAATACCTTCTGCACCAGATGCAGCTGCGAGAATAGATTGGCCTGAAACATCGTCTCGACCGTGGTGAGGTCGAGGTCGAGCAGCAAGTCCATCGAGCCGGGGCCCGTGTAGATGCCGTTGTTGAGCAACACATCGATGCGGCCCCAGCTCGACAGCGTCTGCGATACGGCCGTATCGATACTCGCGCGATCGAGCAGGTCGAGGCGCAGCGCCAGCGCGTCGCGGCCGAGCGCGCGCACTTCGGAAGCGGTCGTCTCGACGCTGCCCGGGAGGGGGCGTCCGTCGGCGGACCGGCCCTCCTGCATCGTCCGCGCCGTGACGACGATGTCGAAGCCGACGCTCGCGAGCGCGATCGCGGACGCGCGACCGATTCCGCGGCTCGCGCCGGTGACGAATGCGACTTTCCGGTTCATCGACGGTCGCCCTCCGGTGTCGCGCGTGACGGCTCGTCCCGCAACACCTCGACAGCAGGCTATCATGAGTGCCCGGCTTCGACATTGTGGAGAGCGCAGCGGTGAGGACGACGATTGCATCTTCAGAGATCTTCGGCGTCGACCCCGAAGGTGTACACAAGCGTCTGACGCTCGCGGTTGGTTCGCCGCGGCGGATCGACGGCGAGCCGGGCTGGCAGTGTCGGGTTGCGGTCGTCGACATCCTGCGTCCGACGACGGTGGTTGGGGTCGACAGCTTCGTCGCGCTCGCGACCGCGCTCGCGCGAATCCGCAGGCTGCTCGGCGAACTGTGCGAGCGGGGTTGGTCGTTCTCGCTGGACCCGGCGGGTCGTGAACCGATCGATCCAGACGACTGGCCGGTCGCTGCCGCGATCAGCGAAACTCCACGCTGAGCCGAATGCTTCAGTCGAGGTCGAGCCAGTCGCAGGCTTCCTCGAGACTGCGGAAGACCCGGACTTCACCGGACTTGCCCTCGCGCAGCAGTTCGAACATCCGGCTCATTCCGAATCCGAGATCCGTCTCGACGACGATCGCTCGGCGCGCGGACGACGTGAACAGCGGCGGTCGCGAGGCGAGCGCCCGAACCCCTTCCGCGGTGATCTCGCTGCCGTCGGCCTCTCGCAGATCCAACAG
>CAXMSF010000377.1:0-12198 GCA_964196055.1 uncultured Gammaproteobacteria bacterium
CATCCAGTCCGAGTCACGACGCGCGAGATAGTCGTTCACCGTCACGATATGGACGCCGCGCCCCGCGAGCGCGTTCAGATAGGAGGGCAGCGTGGAGACGAGGGTCTTGCCCTCACCGGTCTTCATCTCCGCGATCGAGCCTCGGTGCAGCATGATCCCGCCGACCATCTGGACGTCGTAGTGCCGCTGACCGAGCGTCCGCTTCGCGGCTTCGCGCACGGTCGCGAACGCCTCGGGGAGCAGGTCGTCGAGTGATTCGCCGGCGGCGTGGCGCTCGCGGAATTGCGCGGTGCGCGACCGCAGATCAGCGTCGGACAACGGACGGAATTCGGGCTCGAGCTGGTTGATACGCTCGACCAACGGCGTGACCTTCTTGATCAGCCGGTCGTTGGCACTGCCAAATATCTTTCGAAGTAGATCGGCCATGGGAAACGCGGAGACTCCGGGGGGACGGGCTCGGAGGCGCAGTGTACGAGAGCGGCCGCAGCGCGGCAAACCCTCGGCATTAAAAGCGAATCAAACGCCGGGCGGAAGCATGGCCGCAGAGCGGCCAATGCGCAACGAGGCGAGGACCCGTGTCAGTGAATCGTACGCCGGGCGAAAGCTTTGGCCGCAGAGCGGCCAGAGCGCAGCGAGGCCAGTTCAGTCGAAAATGTAGTTGAGCGGGTTGACGGCTTTCCCGCTCACTTCGACCACATAGTGCAGGTGGGGGCCGGTGCTGCGTCCGGAGCTGCCGAGTGAAGCGATCACCTGGCCGCGCTCGATCTCCTGGCCGCGCTTCACGAACAGCTCGTCGTTGTGGCCGTAGATCGTGCGAATGCCATAGCCGTGCTCGATCGTGACGCTGCGTCCGAGGGGACCGCGCGTGCCCGCGAAGGACACTTTGCCGCGGGCCGGTGCGATCACGTCGGTGCCGCGGGCGCCCGCGATGTCGATCCCGCTGTGGAACTGGCGCGCGCCCGTGAACGGCGAGATGCGGTTGCCGAAGCGCGAAGTCATCCATCCCTTTGCGGGCCAGATCGCGGGCGTCGAAGCCAGGTGACGCCGCTTGCCTTCGAGCCCATCGAGCAGCTGCTCGAGCGAGCGTTCGCGTTCCCCGGCGATCCGCCCGAGACGCCGAGCATCGTTCTGCAGAACGCTCACGCGGTCCGCGACGGGAGCTTCGTCGCCCCCGACCCCACCAGTAGCGGAATGCCGCTCGGCTTCGTCCGTTTCCTCCGCCGGCAATGGACCGGCGCCATCGGCTTCGCCCGGCGCGACCAACGGTTGCTGGCCTTCGGCCGCGGCCTCGAGATCCCCGGTCGTCGACGAACCCACTGCGGTCACGTCTTCACCGCCCGTCGCGACGGATCCCGGCAGATTCGCGATGATGCGGACCTTGCGTTCGAAATTCTGCAGTCGAACGAGGTTCGCCTCGACCTCGCTCAACGTTTCACCGAACTGATCGATCCGCTCGCGCTGCTCGGTGTTCGCCGCCCGCAACTGCTGCAACTCGCCCTGATCGGCGCGCACGCGGACGTAGTCCACACCACCGACCAGCAACAGACACACTGCAATCGCGGCACCCCAAACCGCTCGCTGAGCGAGGTCCTTCCGAATGTCGAACCGACGAATCGGTGACGTCTCATCGGTGACCACGATCAGGGAATACCGCTCCATCACTTACACGCCCCCCAGCGTTCGTTACTCGATCCGCGTGAATTTGAGGGCCAGCTTCCCGAGCTGGACCTGATCCCCATCCTGAAGCGAAGTTCGGGGCTCGCGCTGTCCGTTCACGCCCGTACCGTTGGTACTGCCGAGATCCTGCACGAAGAACTCCCCGCTCTCGTATCCGATCGCTGCATGAGCCCGCGAGATCGTCGGCTCCGACAGCACCAGATCCGCCGAACGCCCACGACCGATCACGAACCACTCGCGGTCGACCGCTATCTCCAAACCTTCGTAGAACCCGCGGGTTACCGTGATGCTTGCCCCAGAGGGGACCGGCGTCGCGACTCCCGGCTGCTCCACGCTTAAATCGTTCTTCTGGCTCATCGGCCGCCTCGCCCGCGCCTTCTGTGACCGAACGCACACAAGTGCGCCCCAATACACGAGAAATCAATCGGAAGGATCGGGAGAAGGCTTGAGCGAGCTAGGGGGCGCTGCGGGAGGCCAGAAGCTCCCGCGCGTGCGCGAGGGTCGCTTCGCCGATCGACTCGCCGCCCGCCATCCTGGCAATTTCTTCTACCCGGTCGGGGCCTTCGACCCGCGTGATGCGGGTCTGTGTGCGACCGTCGATCTCGCGCTTCTCGATGCGGAAATGGTTCTCGGCGAAGGCGGCAATCTGCGGCAGGTGCGTAATGCACAGCACCTGATGGTGCGCGGCGAGTTCGGCCAGCATGCGGCCGACCCGGTCCGCCACCCGGCCGCCGATGCCTGCGTCGACCTCGTCGAAGACCAGCACCATGCCCGCATCGGACTCACGCAGTGCTTGTTTCAGCGCGAGGAAGACCCGCGACAGCTCGCCGCCCGACGCAACCGCCCGCAGCGGGCGCAGCGCCTCGCCGGCGTTTGCGGAGAAGACGAAGGCCGGGGACTCGGCGCCACCCGCTCCGCATGGCATGCCCTCGGGCGGATCGACGGTCGTGAGTTCGACCGCGAAGCGTCCCTCCGGCATCGCGAGTTCGCCGAGCTCGCCTTCGACCTGCTGCGCGAGCGACCGCGCTGCCTTCGCTCGGCCGCGGCTGAGCCGCTTCGCGTCCTTCGCGAGCGCTTCGACACGCCGCGCACGCTCAGCGACGATCTCGGCTTCGCGCTCCTCGGCACCCTCGAATTTCGCGAGCTCTGCAGCGGTACGCTCACGAAACGCGAGCACGGCTTCGACGCTCTCGCCGTACTTGCGCTGGAGCTGCTCGACCTGATGCAGGCGATCCTCGGCCGCGGCAAGACGCGCGGGGTCCGATTCGATCCCACTCAGGTGGCGCTCGAGGTCGAAGGCCGCGTCGCGCAGCTCGTCCTGCAAGCCCGCGAATCGTTCGGCCATCGGGCCCAACTCGGCGTCGAGTGCGGTCAGTCCCTCGAGCGTGCGCACCACTCGCGCGAGACGGTCGGTCACGCCACCGTCGCTGCCATCGGAGTCCCCGGAGAGTGCCTCGAGCGCCCCACCCCCCTCTTCCTGGAGTCGCCCGGCATGGGCCCAGCGCGAGCGATTCGCGCGCAGCCCCTCGATCTCGTCGACGTCCAGATTCGCGCGATCGATTTCCTCGACCTGGTACCCGAGAAAGTCCTGCCGGCGAGCGCGCTCCTGGGCCTCGGAACGCAAGACCAGGAGTTCCTCGTCGAGCCGGCGTAACACGGCAAAGCCCTCGGCGACCTTCGCACGCACCGGCCCGAGGCCTGCGCTGCGGTCGAGCAGGCGGCCGTGGTGATCGGGTCGCAGCAGCGCCTGGGAGCCGTGCTGACTCGAGATCTCCAGCCTGCCCGCGAAGATCTCGGCGAGCGTCGCGACCGGGACGAGCCGTCCCCCGATGCGCGCGCGACTTCGGCCCGCTCGTGACAATGTGCGCGTCGCGATGAGTTCGTGCTCCTCGCATTCGAAGCCGCGTTGATCGAGTTCGTTTTCGAGTTCGGGCAGTCGCGAGGTGTCGAACACCGCTTCGACCACGGCCTCTTCGTCACCGTCACGAACCGTCTGGGCCGAGGCACGGCTCCCCGCGAGCAGTGCCAATGCACCGAGCACGATCGATTTCCCGGCGCCGGTCTCGCCGGTCAGCACGTTCAAGCCTGCGGCGAATTCGAGTTCCGCCCGCTCGACGATCGCCATCCCCTCGATGCGCAGCGTCTCGATCAACGCTCCCCCCAGCGAAGCTTCGCGCGCATCACGTCGAAGCGGCTGCGCCCCGGCGGCACCAGCAGATGGGTGGGATGGTTCGAACGCCGAATACGCACCAGGTCGCGCTCGCCGAGTTCGCTGCCGACCTGGCCGTCGACGGTGAGTTGCACGTCGCCGTCACGCAGGTCGTGATGCCGGACTTCGATATTGCAGGATTGGGGCAGCACGAGCGGGCGCTGAGCGAGCGTGTGCGGACAGATCGGCGTCAGCACGATGGCCTCGACACCCGGTAGCATCAACGGTCCACCCGCAGAGAGGGAATACGCCGACGATCCCGTCGGGGTCGAGACGATCAGCCCATCCGCGTGGTAGGTCGCGACTGCGGCGCCGTCCGCGCGAACGTCGAGGTCGACCATGCGCGACAGCGCGGTGCGAGCCAGCACGGCGTCGTTGAGTGCGAGAAAACGACCGACGCATTCGCCGTCGCGCTCCACCTCGATGTCGAGACGCATCCGCGGCTCGACGAGGTAACGACCCGCCAGCACCTCTTCGAGTGCCTCGAAGAGCTCGTCGCTCGACGTCTCGGCGAGGAAGCCGAGCGTACCGAGGTTGACGCCGAGGATCGGCACCGGGCGGCTGCCGATCGCGCGCGCCACCGCCAGCAGCGTGCCGTCGCCGCCGAGCACGATCATCAGGTCGACCTTCTCGGCGACTTCGGAGCGCACGGCCGCGGGCGAGCCGGTTGCCGTCGCGGCCTGGGCTCCGAGCACGACTTCGATTCCGCGCTCGACGAGCCAAGCCTGGAGATCCCGGACGATGCCCGCAAGATGCGGCTGATTGGGCTTCAGGCAGACCCCTACCGAGCGGATGACCATGATCCTCTTGCCTCCTCGACGCCCCCGATGATCCCACGTTGCTACGATCGGCGCATGCCCCCCGACGAATCCCTCGAGCTGTTCGGCCGGGAGCCGGATCAGGCCGCGGATGCCACGCTCGCACGCGCACCGTTGGCCGAGCGGATGCGCCCGCTATCACTCGACGAAATGCTCGGTCAGGACGAGCTGCTCGCACGCGGGTCGCCACTGCGTTCGTTGATCGATGCCGGCGCGCTGCCGTCGATCGTTCTCTGGGGCCCGCCCGGCAGCGGCAAGACCACACTGGCGCGCGCCATCGCGCACGGCACCGACGCGCGCTTCGAAGCGCTCTCTGCGGTGATGGCGGGCGTGAAGGAGATCCGGCAGGTGGTCGAACGCGCGCGGCGCGAGACCCGGCCGACGCTGCTGTTTCTCGACGAGCTGCACCGGTTGAATCGGGTGCAACAGGACGCGCTGCTACCGCACGTCGAAGCGGGTACAGTGACGCTGATCGGCGCGACGACGGAGAACCCGTCCTTCGAGGTCAACGCTCCGTTGCTCTCGCGTTGCCGCGTGTTCACGCTGCGGCGACTCGACGCCGAGGCCCTCGCCGCAATCGTACGACGCGCAGCCGCGGACGCCGATCGCGGGATCGGGCGACTCGAACTGCTGCTGCCGGATGAAGTCGTTGCCGCGATCGCGCACGAAGCCGACGGTGACGCGCGGCGCGCGCTCGGCATGCTCGAGGCGGCCGCGGCCATCCATCGCAGTACCCATCCTCCGGACGTACCCCTCACGGCCGAGGCCGTGAGCCGGGCCGCGGGCCGACGCCTGCTGCTGCACGACCGCGACCGCGAGGAGCACTACAACGTGGTCTCCGCATTCATCAAGAGCCTGCGCGCGAGCGACCCGGATGCCGCGCTCTACTACGCCATGCGCATGCTCGACGCCGGCGAGGACCCGCTCTTCGTCGCGCGGCGGCTCGTGATCTTCGCGTCCGAGGACATCGGCAACGCCGACCCGACGGCGCTCGGCGTTGCCACTTCGGTCCACCTGGCGGTGGAGAGGATCGGCATGCCGGAGGGCCGCATACCACTCGCACAAGCCATCACCCATCTCGCGTGCGCGCCGAAGAGCAACGCCGCCTATCTGGGCCTCGGCCGAGCGCAGGCGGCGGTCGCGGATCACGGCTCGCTACCGGTCCCGATGCACCTGCGCAACGCGCCCACGCGTTTGATGAAGGGGCTCGGCTACGGGCGCGATTACGAGTACCCGCACGATGCCGAGGGAGGCTTCGTCGCGGCCCGAAACCTCCCGGAAGGTGTATCGCCTGTGCGCTTCTACGAGCCGACCCGCGAGGGTTCCGAGGCCGAGATCGCGGACCGCCTCGCCGAGTGGCGAAGGCGCCGCGACGAGGAGGCCTAGAACCCATCTCATAAACCCTGACCGAGCCAGGGACCCGAATTTGGCCCGAGATCGAGGCGCGAAACCGCAGCCATATCGGGCGATACGGCGAGATTTCGCAACGAAGAGATCGGGCCGAAGGCGGGGTGCTGGCGACCGAAGGGTTTATGAGATGGGTTCTAGATTCCTCCTCTTGGCGGACCCGAAGTGACGAGCCCTTCTCGTCGTCGCGAGTTGCTGCTCTTCTTTGCTTTCAGCTTCGTGAGTGGCCTCTTCTTCTTCGGCTGCCTCAAGCTGATGACCTTCCACTGGATCTCGATCAGCGTGCTCGTGAGCGTGCTCCTCGTGGGCATGCCGATCGGCGGATTCCTCGCCGTCCGATTTCTCCGGGCGGACATCTTCTCCCTCTCTTCCGGATTCGTGGCCCAGGTGGTCGCGATGATCGCGACGCTGGCGATCTTCCCGCTCTTCATCGACCCGGGTTGGCGCCTCGAGCAGTTTCTGACGGAGTCACTGGATGAATCCGGCTGGCTCTTCCTGATCGACAAGTTCGCCCAGCTCGCCCTCATCTTCCTGCCGTACTTCGTGACGTTCGGAATGAACGAGTTTCTCGGCTACCGAATTGCGCTGAAGGTTCTCGGAGGTCGCAGCGAGCTGGCCTACGCGATCTTCCTCGGCGGGTCGTCGCTGGCCTATGTGGTGCTGGAGTTCGGTTCCCTCGTCGTTGGTGTGGTTCCGCTGATGCTCGGCGCAACGGCGGCGATCGCCGCCCTTGCTGCGTTCATTCGGTTCCGCGGGCGCCGCCGCGGCCTCCTCGCCGGAGCAGTCGCCGTGGTGTTGCTGCTGCTTTCAGCCTGGCCCGCAGCCGAAGACCACTACCTGGGCATGCTCGAGCAGGAGGGGTGGCTGAGTCTCAAGACCATGAGGGGCCAGCCGGGTGCTCGTCAGCTGCACCGTGGCTGGAGTCGCTACTGCCACTTCAGTGTCCTGAAGTCGTCACGCGACACGATCATGGGTTACTACAACGGCGGATTTCACTGGTTCCACCGGCGAAAACAGACCCGCGAGTATCTGGCGCAGGAGACCTTCCAACTCGTTCCATTCTCGATGCTTCCGCCGAAGGGGAAGGTCCTGATCATCGGATCGGGGGGTGGGGAACAGGTCCGTAACGCGCTGCACTTCGACCCGCTCCGGGTGGTCGCTGTCGAAGTGATCCCGGAAGTGCTCGAGGTGCTGGGTGGGCCCCTCGGTGCCGAGGTGAACCACATCTACGAGGATCCTCGCGTATCCCCCGTCGGCATGGACGGACGACGCTATCTCGACGGCACGGACGAGCGCTTCGATCTCATCTTCCTGCCGGTCGTCGATACCTCGCTCACCATGATGCGCTCGCTCTTCAATCCCGCCGAGACGCTCTACACCGTCGAGTCGTTCGACGCCATGCGTCGGCACCTGACCGACGACGGCGTTCTGGTCATCCAACGCCCGGCCTTCTTCGATCCGGGCGGGGTTCTGTTGCGACAGTACGTGAGATCGTTGGCCGATCTCGGCATGCACCCGTACACCTGGGTCAACAGCCCAGTGGAATTCGGTGCCGGTGATCACGTGAGGCCCGATCCCAAGGACTTCACCAACAACAGCGTCTACCTGATATTCGCTCGGCGCGATCCGGCCGTCGGCGTGCTGCCGCCGGATGCAGAGTCCGGACTCCGGAAGATGGGATTCGTTCCAGTGCCGGATTTCGGAGAGTTCGAGTACCTGCCGAAGACCGACGATTTCCTCTTCCGCTCCGACATGCTCTTCCTACTACTCGGTGGACCGCTGAATGCGAGCGTGTTGTGGATCCTCGTCGCGGTCGCGCTGGTAATCGCCGGTATCGTGGTCTTCTTGCAGCGCATGTACGCGCGCCTGCCCGAGCCCGGCCCGATTTCCTTCTGGCCGCTGCTCGGTCTGGGTGTGCTGGTCGGATTCAATTTCCTGTTGCTCGAGCAGTTCTTCATCTACAAATTCTTCCGAATCCTGGACCGGCCCATGGATGCGATGTTCCTCGGAACCGTCGGCTTCATGCTCGTGACCGGTGCCTCGGGAGCCGCCCTCACGGCGGGGCATCGCCGACTGGGCACGATGCTGGTGATCGCACTGGGGGCCGCCGCGCTGTTGGTATCGCGGGTGGTTCCCGCCGAGACTGTCCCCGGAGTCGCGGCGGCCCTGCCGCTGGCGATGGTGACGGGCGCCCTCTTCCCGACCTTGTTCCGCGGCAGCGAGGGCGTACTCCTCGTCGTTTTCGCCGCCGATGCTCTGGGCACGCTGGCCGGGGGCATCCTTGCGTTCTTGTGGCCGATCCGGTGGGGCTTTCAGAGCTTCGACCGGGTAACGCTGCTGGCATTCGCACTGACCGCGATCCTTGTCCTCGCTGCGAGGTTGCGCTGGCGGATCGTCGACGACTGAACGTCGGGCTCGGAGTTCGCAGAGGCGACTCGTCTGCTCCGAATCGTTCGTCAGTCGAGCTGCAGGCCGCAACTCTCTGGTAGCTGCTTCAGGCCTTCGAAGAGGACTTCCGCGAGAATACGGTGCCCCTCTTCGTTCGGGTGGTCGTCGAGGGAGCTGATTCGGAGCTTCTTGGAACTCTGCCACCGAAAGGCGGGATACGACTGGGTCGCGAAGAGACCGCGCGCGGCGGCAGCCTTCTCGACCCGGTCGTAGATCGGCACGAAGGGATGGAAGAATCCGAATTGCACCATCTTGGTGTGAATCAGCACTTCGATGCAGATCCTGCGGTCCTCTCCGATCGCCGCCAGGCGATCGAGGCCGGTCGTGACGCGCTGCCACTTGTCCGGCTCCTCGAAGTACCAGCGGTGGAGCCTGTCGCCATACGATCCGGGTTGGTGGAGGATGTTGTATCGGACCGAGACCCAGCGTGGCCACATGATCTGCAGCAGCCGCGATGAGGAATCGGCGAAGCGGAGCCATTCGGCGCGCAACGGGTCGGATTCTCTCCCGCCCCGCATGCCGAACTCCTTCGGAGACTCGATGTCGTTTACGGTGAAGCCGTACACGATCAGGTCGGGTTGGTAGGGAACTCCGATGCGGTGTAGCCGATTGACCGCCAGGCGGGTGTTGAGCCCACCGAGGCCGAGGTTCAGTACTTCGAAATAAGTTCGCGTCGAAGCTTCGTTGAGCATCCGTTCCACACGCATCGCGTAGGTGGCGTCTTCGTCGGTCATCCACCCCATGGCGAAGGAGTCGCCGATCAGCACGATCCGGAAGGTGCCCGGTGCAGGGTCGAGACTGTATTCGGGGCCCCGAAAGCCGGCGCTATTCGTCCGAAAGAGTGCCGAGCCGTGCACGCCGCGCACGTTCCTTCCGCCGAGATCCATCACCGTGTCGAGCCTCGGCAGGCCTTCGAGGGCGGGGTCGAGCGCCTTCGCTGGGGGCGTTTCCGGCTCGGAGTAGAGCACGCGAGCGGCGATCTCGGCTGCGCCGAGTACCAACGCCACCGATGCCAACACGAGGAGACCGGTTGCCAGGATCTTCCAGAAAGTTGCCACTGAGGGAGAGAGTATCACGGTGGGGCGGCCCGAACGGTGGATCAAGACGCGTCGCTTGTCGCAGTCGAAGCTCCATCGGCTTCGGTACGCGTTCCAGCTGCGAAGCGGCCGAGAACTAGAGAACATGCTGCCTCTGAAAAGCACGCGGACGTTTCAATTCCGGACGCCGGTCCATTGGGTGGTCGGGAAGTCGTCCTCTTCGCGGCTCACGGGCTCACGCTCCGCCGGGTCGGTTTTGCAAGCTGACGGCGCTCTTCAGTCGTGTTCGATCTTCGAGGCTGGCTTCGATTCGATGAGGATCTGCGCAAGGACGACGCGTTCCGGCTCGGAGGTCGGGCCGTCGAGACTCGCGACCGGCGGGAATCGATCGAGAGCTTGCGTCAGCCGCTGATTGACTTCAGGCGTAATTCCCACGAAGCGAAGCCACCATCCCAAGCGACCGTCGTCTCGCTCGACCACGGCAGCGAGGATGAGCGGCTCGTCGTCGGAATCCTCGTAGAGCGCAATGTCCATCTGGTGTCCGATGGCAAGCGATGGATGCGGCTCGACCCGCATGCCATCCACCGTCATGTCGCGGCTGACGAGCACATGCAGGATTTGGTTGGAAGCATGCTCGAGCGCCACGACCTCCTGGTGGATCGCGGCGCGAAAGGTGCGACGCCTCTCTTCTTGCGGCACTTCGGGTGATTCCGAGTCTTCCGGAGGGCTCGTGGCTTTCTCCCGCAACAACGGCTCGCCGGTCAGAAGGCAGGGACCCGGCAGTGCCAGGACCTGCTTCAGTCTCTCGAGCACCTTGACCGGCAGGCTGTCGAAAGCAACGCCCAGGGTGGTTCCATTATTGCCCCGAATCGAACGAACGACACGCCCCCGGAGCGTGAAGTCGTTTCCGGTCGCGACCGCGCTCGGCACACGGATCTTGATATTCGACTTCGGCGCCGCGGCCTTTCGGACGAGCAGTTGGCAGCCGCCCGGCGAAACATCCAGAATTACGCCGGGCTGCTTGCGCTCCCAACCGCGCCACCACTGCACCGCATATCCCAGAACCCCGCGCTGCACCGTACGCTGTTCGTGTTCAGAAAAAACCGCCTGGCGAAACAGCATCGACATTGCCAGTGGATGGACCGGGCGGCTGATGGCGTAGTGATAGCCGATTCGGCGTATCGCATTGCACACCGTTCGAGAGTTACCTTCCGCCACCGCAATGGACACGAAGCTCTGTGTCTCTGATCGCAACGGTATCCGATGCTTCAAGGCTCGTTTGGCGCTGACGACGAGCAGGTGCTGAGGCCGGATCCAGTTCGTGAGAAGGGCGTTGCCCTCGGGAGACTGACGCTCGGTCTTGATCCCCAGTTCTCCGAGCAGACTGACGACGTCGTCGAGTTCACCGTCGTCGATCACGATCGCTTCCGGCGCGAGTGCATCCTCGCTCCAGAGCGGTGCGCCCGCCCGCTCGGGCAGCGGCTCGTAGTCTTCCCATTCCTCCCGCTCCCGAGCTTTCTTGGGGTCGGTCGACGGCGGCGCGTTCCCCGACCCCTGGACATGCGCAAGCCACTCCCGCTCGTCCATCCTCTTCGTGGAGCGGCGCTGCTGCCGAGGCGCCTTGTCATCGTGCTCCTTCGAGCCGCCACCTGCGATGAGGTGCTGGTAGTCCTTCGAGAAGCGCAGCAGACGGAAGCGGACTCCAGGCCGCGCTTGCGGGCGGTTGAAGGCCTCGAAGGTGCCGCGTAGGTAGATCGGGTGGCTCGTCGTGCCGCCGACGAGGCGCAGTTCCAACTCTTGCCCCGGCTCGGGGGCCGCGGTCGTGGCGACGAAGAAGCCGGTAGGGGAGAGATCGGAAACGTCCCCTCTGACGAGTTCCCCATCCAGATGGTACTCGCATGTAAGGCCGAACCAATCGGCGCTCAAGCCTCGTCCCCCAGCCTTCATCTGCACGCCGTCGTCGCCTTTGCTTTCGGCGCACGACGGCCTATTGGATTGCATCGACTGAGGGGGCGAATCGCTTGAGTCGGAGCCGAGCGAGACCTGACGGTTGCCGCGCGCGGCGTAGAATGTCAACGGATATCAGCCGTTTGGAGCAGACTCTGCCGTCTCGTTTCGCGCCGGCGTGAACGGCTCGGGACGTCCCCAAAGACGAGTGATCAGCAATAGTGGGACTAGCCAGCCACGGGAGATCCGCGAGGTTCACCCAGAAGCCCTTTCGTGTGCAGGGCTACAGGGTGCGCCGACTGGCGGCGACAGCGGATTCGAGAAAGGAATGGAGACGCTCGGATTGGCTTTCGCGCGGGCCAGCGATCAGGTCCGAGCCCGTGAGGATGGCCGAGGTGTATCCCTCGGTGTGCCAGTGGCCGCCGCATTCGAGCGCCGGCAACGCCCCCGCTTCCGGATACGGCCAAGGTGAGACGTAGCAATAAGGCTCGGTGTAACTCTCGTCACCCGGCGAGAGACCAAGGCCGATGCTCTTCGCGAGGCTTTCGTCGGGATTCGTGGCGATGACGATCAGCGTCCCGAGATCGAAATGGTGCGGCCAGCAGCGTACTTCGGAGGCGCCGTCTGTTCGCGCTGCGAACGCTGCCAGCGTCTG
>CAXMSF010000378.1:0-3598 GCA_964196055.1 uncultured Gammaproteobacteria bacterium
TCTTCGCACCAATCGACGTTGGGCGGCGTCCAGCCGCTCCACGGGCAGCCGGGCGGCAGCGGATCGACCATCAGCTTCGGCATCGGGGCGGAGGCTACCACGAAAATGAGTACGCCCCCCGGTGTGGACCGGGGGGCGCACGAAGCTACCAGCGTTTCGATCGGCTGCGGCTACTGCACCGCGCCGGCCGCGATCTCGTCGAGGCCCACTTGGCGCAGCAGGTCGGCCCGCTGCTCGGCGAGCTGCACGTTGCTCGGATCACCGTCGATCTCGTCCGAGAGCGCGCCGATCGCGTCGTACCAGAGTCCCTCTTCCGCGAACACGGTCGCCGTCGCACCTTCGGATGCGAGCCGCGACTTCAGTTCGCCGGACTCCGGAATACGGTCGATCCAACTCGTCGCGACGATGTCCTTCGAGCGTTCGTTCGGGTCGAGTACGAGCGACACCGACCACTCGTACTCCGCGCCCGGGTCCAGCGTCACGCCGTGGTCGGATAGCCGAATCCGATGGACGCCTGCGCGCTTCGGTGTCGGGAGCACGGTCTCGACCAGCGGCTCGATCCCATCTTCATCGAGCAGCGTGAACTCGACCCGAATCGAAGGGTCGGGCACGCGGTCGACGAAGTAGAACAACGACGGTTTCGCCGAGGTGGTCTGCCCCACGTGCTCGGGAGCGACGACGAAGAGCGCGGGGACCTTGTCCTTGCTGCCGCGCGAACCCCCACCCACCGTGCGTGCCGGCTTGCCGAGCTTCGGCGGCTGATAGACCGGTCGAGTCACCTTGGCGGACGCCGGCGGCGCGCTCGAGACCGCGGGCGTCGCGTCGGACTTCTTCTCGTCCGCAGCACCCGCCGCCACCGCAAACATCATCGCTATGGATACGAACATCACGGTTATCAGAGTCTTCATCTTCCTTCTCCTTCCCACTCAATCGGCTGCGGCTTCTTCACCATTCTCGGTGCGTCCGTGCACCCGATAGACGGTCACGGGTTCGTTCTTCCCCTTGACCAGGAACTCGCCCACGCATTCGGTTCGAAACGACGAATCGAGCTGCGCATCGGTCGCCGCGTTGATCAGGATCCGCGCGGGATTCTCTTCGAAGTCGTGATCGACGCGATCGAGGCCCAACGATTCGAGACGCTGAGCGGTCACGACGGCATCACCGACGACGCCGTATTTTAACCGGTCTGCACTTCCCATGCTTCCGGCAACTACCACACCCGTGGCGACGCCGACCCGAATGCCCGCGGCCGGCCGGCCTTCGTCAGCCCATTCTTCATTGAGCGCGTGCAGCGCGTGCTGCATGCCGAGCGCAGACTGCACCGCCGCAACCGCGTTCCGGCGGATGCCGTCGTCGTCCGTCGCCGGAATCGGGATGCCGTAACACGCCATCATGCCGTCTCCGAAGTAGTCTTCGACCATGCCACCACGCTCGAGCACCTGCTCCGCCATCGCACCGAGAAAGCTGTCGATCCACTGCATCAACTCGGCCGGATCCAGCTTCTCGGCATTCCCCGTGTACCCTCGAATATCTATGAACAGAATGGTGGCCGTCAAACGGACCGGTTTCGGGCGACCACCTTCGAGGAATGCGTCACGATTCTGCCAGACGTCGTCGGCAACCGACTTCGTAACGTGGCGCGAGAACAGGTTCATCAGTTCGGCGCGGTCGGCTCTCTCGCGACTTCGGCTGTAGGCCGCGACGACGGTGAGCGACGACACCCAGGCGATCCCCGGCGGAACCACGGGTAACCAGAGGCCGCCCAACAAGGCCTCCCAACCACTCCAATAGAGCCCGAACAGGCCACCGAGCCCGAGCGCCAGCAGCCCCCAGGCGGTGCGCATCCAGAGCATCAGTGCGGCGCCGAGCGCGCCGGCTACCAGCAGCATCAGCGTCTCCTGCAGCGCCGTCGTCGATCGCATCGGTCGTGTCTCACCCAGTGCGTGACGAATCAGCTGGTCGGCCATGCGGCCGTGCAGGGTCGCCCCCGGAATACCGACCTCGCCGAAAGTTCTCGACTGGAAGGCGATGTGGAGCCGGTCGGAGAGGCTCTCAGCTGCCACGCCGAACATCACGATGCGATCCCGGAAGACTTCAGGGTCTACCTCATCCGCAAGCAACTCCGTCAGGTTGACCGTCGGGTATGAAGCAGGTGCGCCGTTGTAGTCGAGCAGGAACTGGAACCCGCCCATGGCAGCTGCCGCATAACCGCCGAAATCGTCCTTCAGTGGCTTGAAGCTGCTCGCGCCGAGTTTCATCGCCATCGGGTCGTTCGGGTCCGCCTCCGGGTAGATTCCCTCCTCGCCCAGGTAGAGCATCGCCAGCAGCATCGACATGGAGGTCCCTTGGGGGCCCTCCGGGTCGTCCGAATTTTCCATGAACAGCAGCCCACGGCGAATCGTACCGTCGTGATCGGGCAGCATGTTGTTGAAGCCCAACCGACCGCTGCCCGCGAGCACCTTCGGCGGCCCGACCCCGCTCTCATTCTCGTCGGGGAACTGCACCAACATGGCGACGTGCGGGTGGCTCTTGAACACCTCATCGAGTTGCGCCGAGCCCGGGGGCACAGGAATGTCGCGGTAGATGTCAATCCCGATCGCACGCGCGCCGGCATCACTCAAATGAGTGATGACCCGTGCGAAATCCCGATCCGAAATCGGGTAGGTCCCGAGGTTCTGGATATCCTGCTCGGACACCTCCACCAGCGCGACCCGCGATCGCACGTCCTGTCGACCCGGCATCCTCCCGACGTAATGGTCGAATGCCACGAGTTCGAGCGGCTGCAGCCAACCCTGTGCCCGCAGGCCCAGCACCGCCAACGACACGCCGAACGCAATTGCGAACGCCGTAACCGCCGGGTGCTTCTGAAAAAAGCTGCGTCGGTCCAATCTGGACCCCCTCGTTCCCGTTCAGCCTGCACCCCCCTCGGGTGAGCCCTCACGGGGTTCACACTTGAGGAGAGGATTGAGGAGCATTCTATCCCGCCCGGCGCGAGGCGCTGTGAAATGATTCACATCGGCCGTCATCACGAATCCTCGATGCTCCCAGGCAGCTTTCGAGCGGCGGCTACACATGCCTGCCGAACGCCCGAAGTCGCCGGCAAGCACCCGGCCGAATTTCGAAGAATTCCGTAAGCCTGCGGTTTTTCATTGCATTCAGGCCCACCGCCGGTATAGGGTGGCAGTCTGGCCGGATACAGGCGATTTCGTGGTGATGAAATTGCCCCCTCCGGACGGGCTCCTCCTCGACTCGTGCAATTGCCTAGCGGGCTTTGTGGGCTCGCGGGGTCGAATCGGCTGTGCCGGGAGCCGTAGTAGGAGTGCAAATCAAGCAAATGTCCGAGAGAGGATGCGGACGACCGTGGCAAATCCGTGTCGGCGCGGTGCTGTGGGCGGCACTGTTGTGCGTGGCTCTCGACACCAGCGCAGCTGTCGAGAGCTGCGAAGCGCCGGGCACACCCGCGACACCCGCACTCGCGACCAACGACGCCACGCTCGAGTTCGAGCGCGGCAGTCAGCTCGCTGCGCGCGGTGAATTCGCGCAGGCGCTGCCCGCCTACACGGCGAGTCGCGGCCTCGCGGAAGCCGACGGCGACGCG
>CAXMSF010000379.1:0-2636 GCA_964196055.1 uncultured Gammaproteobacteria bacterium
GCGTACGGCCTGCGTCGAGGAGGGACGCCAGACGATTCGCCGCGGCGCGCGTCTCATGATGGACGCGACGCGATTCGCGCAATTCGGGCGCTGGTCGGGTGAATTGCGTTACGCGGGCGAGACGCTGAAGATCGACCCGGAGCACGTGTTTGGCGTCAAGGATCGCAGCTGGGGAGTGCGCCCCATCGGCCCCCCGGATCCGGGGGTCGCGCCCCAACCGCGGAGCGCGGTGCAGGTCTTCTTCCTGTGGGCACCGATCCACTGGAAGAATCGCTGCACCCATTTTGGCGTGTTCGAAGACGAGTACGCGCGCAGGTTCCATTGGGATGGCGCGCTGGTACCGGTCTATGACGGTGGTCCGGACGATATCCCCGGGACTACCGACGACGCCATCGAACTGCTGGGCTCGGTCGATCACGCCGTCCGGTACATCCCGGGAACGCGACGCGCGGCGAGCGCGACCATCGGACTCACCCGAAAGACCGGCGAGCGCGAGGAGATTTCGCTCGAGACGCTGCTCTGTTTCCAGATGAAGGGAATCGGTTACATGCATCCGGAGTGGGGGCACGGCCACTGGAAGGGCGAACTCGCGATCGCCGGCGAATCGTGGAAATGCGCCGACCTCGACCCGATGGCGCTCGAGAACCAGCACATCCAGCAGTTGGTACGCGCCACCTCGAGCAACGGGGAAGAAGGAATTGGCGTGCTCGAACAGATCGCAATCGGCGCACATGCCGGCTACGGCTTCAAGGACTTCCTCGATCCGGCGACCTGAGGCCAATGATGGCGGACAGGGGAGGGTGGCAGAGTGCTTGGGGTCGGGCTTGGACTTTGCCCACGCTCGAGACGGCGGCGTTCAGCTGAATGAAGTCTCAACCTGCGGCTTCCGGATCGCGCTGCGGAGCCAGCGCCAGGCATAACGGAGATCGCCATCCAGGCGGAACTGCGCGGCGTAGACGCGGCGCAACCGTTCGCCGCTGAATCGGGTCTCGAGACCCTCGAGGAAGCGACGTGCTTCCGCGGCCTGATCGGACTTCGCGAGTAGTCGCGCAAGTTCGAATACCGCGTCGAATTCCCAGGGTGCGATGCTGTGGATCCGCCGCAGAAGATGAACGGCCTCCGGCCAGTGCCAGCGAGAACGGAACTGACAAGCGCCTTCGAGCAGGGCCTCGACGGCTTCACTCCGCTTGCCCCGCTTCAGGTGAAGTCGTGCCAGCGCGAGCCAGACCTGGGTTTCGTGTGGGAGGTAGCCGGCCGCCTCGCGATAGACTGCCAGAGCCCTTTCCGTGCTCCCGTCACGCAAGCACGACTGGGCCAGAGTCTGGTAGCTGACCCAGGCGTCGAAGCGCTGGCCGGTCTCGGCCAGGAGTGGCGCGATACGTGCGTGCAGCTCGGGGTTGCTCCGTTCGACGGCGAGTACGCTGCGATACAGGGCGATCGCCTTGCGTCGCTTGTTCTTCGCGCGCGCCCGGGCCGCCGCGCCGAGAATTCGCGTGCGGTCGTATGGCCGCATTCCTCCGAACCAACCCATTGAACCTCCCGCCTGTACGCCTCGACTTGACTCTTCGGAGTCCGCCCGGGCGAACAGAGTGACGCCGGTCACGATTTCGATTCGATCCGCCCCACTCACTGCCGGCGTGGCGTGAATGACCGGTGATGGCTGCTTGCATGGCGCTGCACACCAACTCGAAAATTGTCGCCTCAGGCTGCGAAGCACCCTCCCTGTACGCGAATTCAACAGTGAGGATAGGGATCGAAGGTACGAGCAGTTCGCTCCCGGAACGGCGCGATTCTACTCAGTCGGAATCGATCGCGATGTGATCGCCGTTACAACACCTTCCAAATCTTCAGCCGCACTCGTCCAGCCTGCTAAGTACCTGGGACACGCGACTTGCAGTGAGTTGCAACACGGTTTCCATTTCGGCGGGCGAGGTCGAAAGGTGATGCACACGAATTGCACTTGAATTGCCGTGGTGTCTGCTGGCACACACGAACTTGCTTCGAAAACGCTCTGAATATCGCGTGCGTGTGAGGCGCGACACATCGCGAACTGGATTCGATCGCAAATATCGTGTCATGAAAGATCTGCTGTCCCGGTTTCGCACGGATGCCTCGCTCCAATTCGCTCGTTGTAGTTCGAATACGCCCTGCGCGATGCAACGTGAAGCTGCTTCGAGGGGTGACTCACGTCACAAAGAGCAACCGGCTGCGGCCGATGAAGTGATCGTGACCGATACGATCCGAACGCACTCAATCTTGGAATTATTCTCTCGTTTCGCTCTCGCGCTCATGATCTGCGTCGCATCCGCGACCGCTTCGTCTGCAACCGGTGAGCCCGATCTCCGATGGATTCCCTCGCCCAGTCCGGAGGCCGTGGGCTACATCGTGTACGTCGGCAATGAACCCGGCTTCTTCAGCGAGCAAGCCAGCGTCACGCAGATCGACCTTGCTGCGAATTTCACGCTGATTGATGGCGTCGCCCACTACCCGCTCAGCAATCTGATTACGGAGAGTGCCTGGTTGGTGATGACCGCCTACGACTCGGAAGGGCTCGAGTCCGCTGCTTCGAATCAACATTTCGCTGAAATTACGGCCACTTGTGCGGTCGATGCGGATTGTGACGACAACAACTTCTG
>CAXMSF010000380.1:0-19967 GCA_964196055.1 uncultured Gammaproteobacteria bacterium
CTCAACAGCAACCCAGATCTGGCCAAGAGCGCTCCAAGCGGAGAGCTGAAGGTGCTCGTCGGGTTGCTCGGTGATGGCTGCTCCCCCTACCTGGACGAAGGAGTGCAGCACTGCTTCGTCGTCCTCTTGAACGACGGGAAGTGCACGGACTACTACGAGGTCGACGAGCCGCCGCCGCGCAAGGAGTTCGACTTCATCTTCGAAATTCCGGCGGCGATTTTCGAAGAAACGGCTGCTGGAATCGCCGATCCCGTGGAAGCGGGCCTCAAGGGCACGATCAAGATCACGGGTGACATGCGCGTCCTCATCCGTCACGCGGACCTCGTCAACGTCGTGCAGGAGGTCTACGCGCGAGAGGTCGAGACGACCTGGCCGAAGGGTCGGCCTCCGTACGGGGGCTGACTTCGGATCGGCCGCTGTCCATGCGCGCCTCGATGTCGCCGTCGGGACCGTCCTTGACGACCATGTTGATGACGAGGTCTTTGATGGCGGCGGGAACCTCGGGGTTGACCTCGGCGCGAAGCAGCTCGACTTCTTCGAACCAGCTATCGGAAAGGAACACATGCCCATTTCGATGACTCCTCATGCTTGGGGTCCTTGGGGGTCATTCACTGTCGAAGCTCAGATCCCCTTGCACTGATTGATCGATTCCAAGTTTTCAAACGGAGTACCCACAATGCCCAAGATCATCGGAAACATCATGCCCGAGGATGACTACACCCACCCGCTCGGGCCCGAGTCGAACTTCAACGAGTCGGTCTACTTCAACTTCTTCGACGGCGAACAGAGCCGCGGAGGATTCATCCGCATCGGCAACCGGGCGAACGAGGGCTACGCGGAGATGACGGTGATCGTCTACAACCCCGACGGCTCGGCGCTATTCAACTACAAGAAGCCCGAGATCTCGAGCAACGACGGCTGGGACGCCGGCGGCGTGAAGGTCGACGTGCTCGTTCCGGGCGAGAAGCTGCGCACCCGCTACGACGGCTCGGCGGTGTTCCTGAAGGACCCGCGGGCGATGGCCGACCCGGGCACTGCCTTCAAAGAGAATCCGTTCAAGAAGCTGAAGATCGACCTGGTGCACGAGGGGGTGGGCCCGCTCTACGGACTCGTTGGCAAAGCGGGCGACGGCAACGAGTTCGCCCGCGCCCACACCGAGCAGCACATGAAGGTCTCTGGCACGTTGCGGATCGAGGGCGAGCCGGAGATCACGATCCGCGGCCACGGCCTGCGCGATCACTCCTGGGGCCCGCGCTTCTGGCAGTCGACGCCCTCCTACCGCTGGATCACCGGGAACTTCGGCGACGACCTCGGCATGGTGATCTCGCGCATCGGCGAGCGCGAAGGCGGCATCTTCCACAAGGGCGATGAGCTGATGCGCATCACCGACCTGGAGCTCGAGACCGACTACGAAGAGGGCACCCGTTTCCACAAGGCGCTGCGCGCCAACCTGAAGCTCTCGGACGGCACCTCGCACACGCTCGAGGGAACTGTGAAGGGCTTCATCCCGCTGCGCAACCGCCGGTCGGGAATGAACACCGCGATCGGCGAGGGGATGACGGAGTACGTGCTCGACGGCGAGCGCGTGGGCTACGGACTCAGCGAATACCTCGATCAGCTCGAGGACAGCGCAGACGAGTCATGAGCGACCGAAGGAGCATCTTCGGCACCGGAGGTGGCCCGTCCTCACGAGGCCTGCCGCTGCGCGTCCACTTCGAGCTGGAGGAGGCGATCACGGGTGCCTTCAGCGGTCGTCGCCGTAGTCGACGAAGATGGGAGACGACCACGCGCGTTCTTCGATCTCCGACAGGCAACCGTCGGCGGGGTCCCGGTGGTATCCCCCGCGACACGGCTGCACTTCGATGCACGACCCACCGGAGTCGCGGCGACAGCGGAGGTTGCCACCGTTCACCGCGGCACTCGCGCGCTGAACGGCGCGTACGTAGTAGACCGTATCGGTCTCGGCGGATGCGAACTCGGAATCCGCGAACTCCACGCTGCAGCCCGACGGATCGGGCTCGCAGGCAAAGGTGAGCCAGGGGTCCTCGATCCGCTGACTCAGCGGTTCCCGAGCGGCCGTCTGGGGTCGGATGCGCACCACTTCGATGCGCTCGATGAGCTGGCGGCGATCCGAAGGGTAGTAGCACTCCTCCATGCAGAGCTCGGCCAGGCGCTCGGCTCCGAGAGCCGCCTCGACGGAGTCGGGGCAGCCGGGGCTCTGCTCCAGGGCGCCCACCGCACGAACCCGAAAGCGCGGATTCGTGTGCATGACGGTGGAGCCGCCCATGGGTAGACGCGATGCGACGCCAGCTTCTGTGAGCGGATCGAGCAGATCGAACCACAGCAGGATCCGTGGCCCGCTGGTCCCATAGACCTCTTTGCGCTCCAGCGCCTTCCAGATGGCGTCGCGGTCGCGGCCTTCTGCATGCAGCGCCACCAAGCCTCCGGTGACCATGAAAGAGGCAGACCGCTCGGCGCCGGCGGGCGCCTGGGGATCGGTGGGCGCGACGGCGATCGACTCCGGCGCCGGCTCAGGGCCCGGAAGCCATTCGCCCCACACTGCATCCCGAACGCCACGGTTGTCCGACATCCCTTCACGTCCCATCTCTTTGTAGCCCGTGCCCGGGCGGGCCGAGTGGTTGTCGCTGGAGGCGATCAGCCCGAAGCGAAACCTCGTCGGCTGCGCGGAATCACTGAAGTCACGGGCGGCAAGCGCCGCCTGAACCGACATGCCCGGCCGATAGCCGTAGGCGGGGGTGAAGCAGTCTCTGCACTGGCCGGAATCGAGCCAATCTTCGAGTTGCTGGCCGGGGACCACCATGAATCCGTTGCCTCCGGCTGCGACGTGGTGGCGTCTCGCCACGGCGGCGCGCGATTCGCATTCATCGGCGGTCTCGCCGGCGTCCAGGCAACGTTGTCGAATGACTTCCCCCGCTCTCCAGCACCCGGCCGTGAAGTCCTTCCTCGGCGGCGGACAACGCGCCGCGCCCTCGTCGTCGAACTCGACGTGGCGCCAGTCCCGGTACTCCTCGGAGCCGCCGTGTCCGGAGTAGACTTCGATCATGGTCTGGAGGCGGGCATCGTGCTGACTCGCCCGAAGCTGCGGAGCCCACGAAGCTCCGCGCGGCGCGGTTGCGCCCCAGGTGGTTCCATGTGGAATGACGATCGACTCGAAGCCCCACTGGTCGAGCTTCTCGAAGAGCTCCCCGGGTGTTGCCACCGCCTCCACGCAGTCGGCGGGGAGCGACCGGACATCGTCCGCCGGCGGGCAGTCCGGCGCCGCTCGCGTCTCCCTGAAGTACACGTCGAGATCCAGATAACGCTGGCGATTCGGGAAGTCGATCAGGGGAAGCACGATTCGACCGAGGCCGAGATCGGTGGTCCGGAAGGTCGCGTAGTTGGCGCCTCTGGCCGCGATGGGTCGTGTGGGGACCTGGGAGGGGGCGGTGCCGCGGAGGATCACGTTCTTGTGGCCGTAGTGCTCTTCGGGGGTCGAGCCCACCTGGGTCCACTCCCAACCGAGGAACGCCACCGTGTCCGGGTTCTTGGCCTCACCCCCCACTGCGTTGCATTGGCGAATCGTCTCGATAGTCTCTTGCCAGCGCCGCGGTGTCAGGCTCTCTGCGTGATCGTTGATGGACCAGAAGTCCAGGGCCGAGCAGAAGCGCGCGAAGTCGCACGCATCCGCCGGCGGATGGGCGCCGACGCCCTGAAGCAGGGGCAGATTCAGGAAGAAGGCGTCCGAGGAAAAGGTGGTATGAACGTGCAGATCGCCAAAGAGGATCTGCTTCTCGCGGTGGATCGCAGGTTCGGGTCCGAGATCGCGCTGCGCCCGCGCGCGGCTTTCGACTTCGTCAGCCGGCGCGCGTGCTTTCGTCACCTCTCCGGGGCCCTCGTGCTGGCCGTAGGGATTGATCCACAGGGACCCCAGAAGTCCGGCGATCACGACCAGAGTCAGCGCGATGGCGATGGCGATTCGCTTCAGCACGAAGTCGAGATTCCCGAGCCTCCAACGCTCATGGGGAGGAGCTCATGAGGGCCACGGGGTCCAGCCCGCGCAGGCGCGCGAACAGGCGGTCGATCCACAGGCCGACCATCTCGATTCCGCGCTCGTCCGCGTACTCGATGGAAATCAAGGCGGTCATCTCCCGGCTGAGCATCCACAAGACGCAGCGCTGGTAGTCGAGCCGGCAGCGGTCGAATCCGTAGTCGCTGACGCCGCATGCCAGAAGCCGATGGTGGTAGCGCCGCAGCAGCTCGAGCTCCGTATCGCGATCGACCTCGGCCGACAAGCTGCTCGTGAGGAAGTAGGCGACGTCGTAGACGCCCGGCCCCTGGGCCGCCACCTGCCAGTCGGCGAAGATGATGTCGGTCTCCGAATCCGCGGTGGGAAAGAAGAGGTTGTCCATGCGAAAATCGCCGTGGATCAGGGTGTAGGGTGACTCGCAGACGCGGTCCGCCAGCTCCAGCACCCCTTCGTCGAGCCAGTCCGCCAGCCCACGGATCTCGTCCGTCAGTCGGTCCTGGAACTTCTCCTCGAATCGCGCCCGAGCGCGCAGGTACAGGGCGCGAACGATCCGCCCGGCCGAATTGAGCTTCGGGGCCCACTCCAGGGCGTCGAGGCGCGGCGAGTTCCACTGCGAGGCGTGCATCGTCGCCAGCGCATCGAGGCAGGCTGCGACCCGGTCGAGGGAGCAGGCGTTTACCTGATCTCCGATTTGGGCGGGCGCGAGATCCTCGAGCAGCAGCAGATATCTCCGCCCGCTGAAGCCCGCCAGCCAGGTCGAGAACCCGAGCGACAGGTTCAGGAGCCAGGCCGGGGCCGAGTCGACGAAGCGCTCGATTCGCGCGCGAGATTCCGGAGACGCGGGATCGGGATCCATGACGCTGAAGTAGTGCCGCGGCGTTCGCACCGGAAGCTCGGCCGCGAGCTCGCGGTAGAAGAGGATCTCGCGTTCGTAGAGCCCCAGCAGCTCGCCCTGGGCGCGATGGGCCCGGATGGCGATCGGCTGCTTCGTGATCACCGTCTTCGGTCCGACGGCCTCGGCGGGTGCCAGCTCGAGATGGAGCCGGTTGATCTCGCCCATGAAGCCCTCGTCCTCCCCGAGGAGTTCGCGCCGGATCTCCGTCACTCGTCCGCCCACGAGTACGCCGGTGCTCGTGAGCGCAGCGGTGAGCCACTCCGGCGTGATGTTTTCACTGCGCTTCGGAATGTCGAGGCGGGTCATTGCGCTCCCGAGGCGATGTTAGCGGGATCTCCGGCCCCGCGCGGTCCAGAGGCGACGCGTGAGGCAACGCTCGCGGGTCCGCGAGTGTAGTAGTATTGCCCATCTGGATCGGGATGTTCCCGGGATATCGCGGCGAGCCGGAAGTGGGCGCATGCGGCCGGGGCACCGGGCCCGGCCCGGCCGCATGGAGAAGAAGCGGACGGATGCTCGAGGCGCACCAGCTCGACGAGTTTCATCGCGACGGGTACGTGATTGTTCGCGCGCTGCTGGACGCCGCCGAGGTGGAGTTCGTGAAGCGCGCCGCGCTGTCCGATCGTCGGCTTCGCGAGAACGCCATGACGGCCCTCGACGCCGCCGGTCGCAGCACGAACCTGACCTTGTGGAATCACCCCGGCGACGACGTGTACGGAATGGTGGCGCGCTCCCATCGGGTGGTCGACGCCATGGAGCAGCTGCTCGGCGGAGAGGTTTACCACTACCACTCGAAGCTCAGCGCCAAGGAGCCGAAGGTCGGCGGAGCCTGGGAATGGCACCAGGACTACGGCTACTGGTATCAGAACGGCTGCCTGACCCCCGACATGGCCAGCGTCGTCATCGCCCTCGACCGGGCCGACCGGGACAACGGCTGCCTCGAGGTCTTGCGCGGCTCGCAGCGGATGGGGCGGATCGAGCACGGCACCCGCGGCGATCAGACGGGTGCCGACCCGAGCCGGGTCGAGGCCGCTCTGGCGCGCTTCGAACGCGTTCCCGTCGAGCTCGATCCCGGTGACGGCCTGTTCTTTCACTGCAACCTGCTCCACTCTTCCTCGCCCAACGAGAGCGAGCGGGCGCGCTGGGCCCTGATCTGCTGCTACAACACCCGGGAGAACGATCCATTCGAAGCGTCCCACCACCCGCGCTACACGCCACTCGCGAAGGTCGAGGACTGCGCGATTCGCGAGATGGGCGCGAAGGGCAGCCACGAGAGCCAGACCTTCCTCGATCCGAGAGACGATCGAACCAACGCCGAGAGCCGGCGATGATCCGGCCCGACGACGAATGGCTGCATCCGCCGAGTGGGGACCCCGCCTGGCAGGAGAGCTTCTACTTCAACTGGGCCGATCCCGAACGGCGCAGCTTCGGCCTCGCGCGCATCGGCTATCGGCCCAACGTCGGGAAGACCGATGGCCTGGTGGCCTCCGTGCACAACGGGAAGCTGGAGCTGTTCTACGCCCCGGCGGACATCGACCACGACGGGCCCTGCAGCGAGGAGGATCCCGCGGCCGGGATGCGGGCGCGAGATCTTCTGGTCACGATGGAAGAGCCGCTGCGCCGATGGCGGATCCAGATCGAAGGCCACCGCCAGATGGACCTGGTCTTCGAGGCGAACACTCCGGCATTCGACTATCACAGCCCCCGGGCCGACGGAAAGCTGGGCCCCATGGCGGCGGTGACGACCGGATCCCACTTCGAGCAGGCGGGAAGCGTGACCGGTTGGACCCACTTTCGGCGCGAACGGCACGAGATTCGCGCCTTCGGACAGCGCGACAAGTCGTGGGGGGTGCGGGCCTGGAATCGACTCGAGGGTTGGAACTGGATCGCGGGTCAGTTCGGAGCCGACCTCAGCTTCAACATCATGCAGGCCTTCGAGAACGGCCGGGCACTGGACAACGGCTTCGTGTTTCGCGACGGCGAGAACTGCGCCATCGCCGCGGTCTCGATCCAGCTCCGCTGGGCGCATCAGGAGCACCTGCTGCGCGACGCGCAGATGGAGATCACCGACGAGACGGGGCGCCGCTACGACATCCGCGCGGAGGTGCTCGCCGCATTTCCCATCCTGCGCAACGACATCTGGATCGAGGAGACCCACGTGGCCTTCACGCTCGAGTCCGACGGCGGCGTCCGGGAAGGCCAGGGAGTGGTGGAGCACGTCTGGCGGGCGAGCCCGGGCCAGATCGCGCGGCGCTCGACGCGCGTGGCGAGCATCCTGCCGGTGCTTCGTCGCTGATCGGGAATCCGGTACGCCGATCGCGGCGGACCTCGAGTGAAGGCGGAGGCGCGATGATGGATCGGCGGACATGAGCTCGGCCCAGGGAGATGCCGTGAGCGAAGCGGCGCGAGCCGGGGATCTCGCGCGCAAGCTCTTCAGCGTCAGCGTCTTCCCGGTGGTCTTCGGCGGGGCCCTGGCCGCTGCGACGCTCATGTTGCGGTCCGGCGCGGAGCCCGGAGCCGCGTTCCTGCTGCCGACCCTCGCGGTCTACCTGCTGCTGCCGATTCTCGAGCGGATCGTTCCCTACAGGCGCGGCTGGGCCCGGTCGCGCGGCGACATTCACGTCGATCTGGGCCACATGGTGGTCTCGGGGGGCATCACGCTCGAGCTCCTGCGGCCCGCGATGCTCTACGTCGCCGTGACCGCCGGAGGCTGGCTCTCTCTTCACCTGGGCGCGGACCTCTGGCCCCGCAGCTGGCCCCTGGTGGCGCAGCTCGTCCCGGCGCTGGTGGTGGGAGAGTTCTTTCTCTACTGGGCGCACCGCCTGGGCCACGAGTGGGAGTTCCTGTGGCGATTCCACGCGGTCCACCACAGTGCCCCGCGTCTGTACTTCTTGAACGCCGTGCGATTCCATCCGGTGGATCTGGCGATCTCCAACTACGCGCCCTTCGTGCCGCTCATCGCGCTGGGCGCCGGCGCCGACGTGATGGCGCTGTTCGGCCTGGTCTCCGCCGTTCACGGCTTCTTCCAGCACGCCAACCTGCCCATGCGCCTGGGTCCACTCAACTGGTTCTTCAGCATGGCGGAGCTGCACCGCTGGCATCATTCGACCCTGCTCGAGGAGTCGAATACGAACTTCGGCCAGAACCTGATCGTGTGGGACGTCGTCTTCGGAACGCGTTTTCTGCCGGAGGACCGCGAGCCGCCCGAGGACATCGGGATCGCGGACATGCCCGACTTCCCCATGGGCTACTGGGGGCAGCTGCTCTCGCCCATCCGCTGGGCGCGCTTGCCGCGCCGAGACGCCGGCTGAGCCCGGCCCGCGGAGATCGGTCGGCGGAGCGAAGGGTCAGCCGCCCGGCAGCGGGATCCGGAGCGCGTGGGCGGGGCTCTCCGGCAGCGGCGCGTCGAGGGTGACCCGGAGATCTTCGCCCCGCTGCTCCCAACGAACGGGCCCGCGGCCCAGCAGCGTGACCTCCGAGGAGGGGCGAGCGCACACGCCGCGCAGGGTCAGCTCGTTCGCCTCGGCGCTGCCAAAGACGATGGCGTAGAGCCGGTCCGCCTTCCGGGTGAAACGCAGCGAGCGGCCGTCCGTCGTCTCGCCGCCGGCGCGCGTCCAGGGACGCGTCCCGTAGATGGCCTCACCGTTCGAGTCGAGCCACTGGCCGAGCCATTCGAGGCGTTGCAGCTGGGGGTCGGGGATGGTCGCGTCCTCGCCGCGCGGACCGACGTTGAGGAGCAGGTTGCCGTTCTTCGAGACGATGTCGACCAGGCTCTCGATCAGCTCCCGCTGCGTGAGGAAGTCCTCGTCTCGCGACATGCGGTTGAAGCCGAAGCTCTTGTCCATGCCCCGGACGCACTCCCACTTGCGCTTTCGGATGTCGGGAAAGACCTCGTACTCCGGCGTCTGAACGTCGCAGTGTGGTACGCGGGGCGGTGTCGACGAGGTTTCGCCGCGCCGTACGCTCCGTCGGAGCAGCACGTTGGCGAGCGCCGCGAGCGGCGGAAAGCGCAGCGCGCTGAAGAGCGGGCCATCCGCGAGCCAGCGGTCGTTGACGAGTCCCTCCGGCACGCTGTTGTAGTAGTCGGCGAAGAGCCGGTAGAGGGGTGCGGGCCGGGTGGGCCAGCAGATGTCGTTCCAGAGGATGTCGGGCGCCACCCGCTCGATCAGCTCCCTCACCTGGGCCTCGGCGTAGGCGGTGTAGGCGCCCCGCGGCATGGACGCCATGAAATCGATCAGGTTGCGAACGGGGGTCGGGTTGAAGCTCCAGTCGATGCCGCCGGAATAGTAGATGCCGAATCGCATACCCTCTGCGCGGACCGCCGCGGCGAGCTCGCCCACGACATCGCGCGGGCAATGCCAGCTGGGGCGGGTTGGGTGAGCGAGCTTGCTGGGCCACAGGCAGTAGCCGTCGTGATGTTTGGTCACGAGCACCACGTACCGGGCCCCGGCCCGGGCGAAGCGGGCCGCCCACTCCTCGGGCCGCCAGTGCTCGAGGCCCGCCTCCCAGTCCGCCTGAAACGCCGCATACGGGCGGTCGCCGTAGGTCTCCCGGTGGTGCCGGGCGCTCGGGCTGTCGCGAAACTTGATGGCGTTCTCGTACCACTCCGTGTATGGGGAGAGCGGAAGGAAGTCGTCGTAGCACTCCCGCATGAGCTCGCCGATCTCGCGGTCCCGCGTCGCAAACCCGGGAACCGAGGAGAGGCTCCAGTGAATGAAGATTCCGAGCTTGGCGTCGTCGTACCAGGCCGGAATCGAGTGGGTTCGCAGGCTCTCCAGCGTGGGATCGAAGGTCGCGGTAGCGGTCACAGGAGCATAATATCCGGCCCGTGGTACGGATACCAGCGCAGCGAGCGGTCGCGTTCAGTCGCCGCTCGTGTCGCGCAAGGGACCGATCGGGGGATCCTCGGGCGCGGAGAAGTGCTCGACCGCGACGGTCGTATCGAAGCGGCGCTTCAGGAACGGCATCCCTGCGTCGACGACTACCCGGTAGCGGCGAGTGAGTGCGACGCCGTCGACGTTTTCGAACTCCCACTGGGCCGCGACGGAGTCGACGAACATCGGGTTGTCGACTCGCTCCGCCTTGAGCCGGACGGGCTCGAGCGTGTGGCAATTCCAACTGAGTACTCCGCGCGCGACGCGATCGGGGACCTCACCCGAATCGGCCGGATCGAAACGAGCCGCGCAGGTATCACCGCGGCGTTCGCGCGCCGCAAAGACATACGCGTCCTCGTTGGAAATTCCCGGAATGCGCAGGTCGATGATGTCAGCGATGCGGCGGTCGAGGCCTCTTCGTCCGTCGGGAGACTCGCCCAGTGCTGCGAGCTCGGCCCGACGGGCGTCGGACACGTCCTCTCCGTCGAGTGTCGAACTCAACAAGCGCCTCGCCCCGGGCCCGGGGGGCAGCGGACCGTTCTGCTCGACGGCCCAAACCTCCACGCGGTCCTCGAGCACGTCACCGCCTACCTTGCTCCGCAGAAGACGCACGCGAACGCGGTACTCGCCGCGCAGATCGCGCTCGCCGAGGGGTACGACGGCGGCGTCCAAGCGCGTGCGTGTCACGCGAGACGGTGCGATCGGATCGGTTTCGGCGTCGTCCTCGGCAGCGTCGATCGCGGCGGGAGCGGCCGTCGCGACAGCAGCTACGAGCGTTGCCAGCACGGTTGTCCCGAACGAACGCCACCATCTCTCCCGCGGCACGCGCACCTCGATTCCGGATCGAGCGATTATAGCCTCGGGTTTGGGTCGGAGATCGCAGGCGATCGGTCCCGGGCGGGCCCGCTGTCAGGAGCCCGCGATCTCCAGGAGCTCGCTCAATCGACGAATCGTGAAATTCGCTTCCGGAACGTCGCCCGATCCCTGGCCCGGAATCGCCACCCCATCCTCCAAGATCAGGGCGGTCGCCATCCCGACGCCCTTTGCACCCTTGACGTCGTGGAACGGAGAGTCACCGACGTAGAGGACCCGTTCGGGAGACGAGCCGGAGAGCCTTGCGCAATGGAGGAAGAAGCCGGGGTCGGGCTTGCAGCTCTCGGCTTCCTCGGAGCTCGTCCAGCGGTCGACATAGGGCGCGATACCGCAGCGCTCTACCATGGGGAGGAAGTAGTCGTCGTCGATGTTGGATACGATCGCCAGCCCGAGCCCGCGGTCGCGCAGGCTTTCCAGGGTGGCGAGGCAATCGTCGCGCAGCTCGAAGGACTCCAATACCACGATCCTCGCCGTCTCGTACATCCAGTCGAGAAAGTCGTCGCTGGCGGGCCGGCCCAGCTCGTCGGCAAAGAAGCGATATCCCTCGACCATGACGTCGCGATGTCGGTAATAGGGAAGGTCGGCGGCCGCCTTCCAGGCCCGCTCGAAGGCTCTGCCGTAGGCTCTGCCGACTTCACGTCTCGGCTTGTCGCTGCCGAGGCGCTCGGCGGCCTCTTGGATGACCTCCCGAAGCGGCCGATTGACGCTGGAATAGGCATACAGGGTGCCACCGAAATCGAACAGGATCGTCTCGAAGTTCGCCGTCATCCGTTCAGCCTATCGCTTCGGGGGCCGACCCCAAAGCCGCCTCGGATCTCCCTCTCGAGCCGGTATCGAGCAGGCACAGGCCGGCGCTCGACAAGCAGCGCTCGATCTGATCCAATTGCCCGACGGTCCGCGCGCCGGGCGCGGATTTCGAATTGCGGGCGGAGGGATGTCGTGGGCCGACGGAACGGGGGCGAGCTGCTGGTTGAGATGCTCGAGCGTGCGGGAATTCGCCAGTTCTTCACGCTGCACGGCGGGCATCTCGACTCCATCTTTATGGCCGCGCAGGAACGCGGCTTCTGCATGACCGACATGCGCCACGAGCAGGCAGCCGTGCAGGCCGCCGATGGCTGGGCGCGCACGACGGGTGAGCCGGGAGTCGCGGTCGTGACCGCGGGGCCGGGCGTGGCCGACGCAGTCAGCGGCGTCGTGAACGCCCATGTCGACGCCATTCCGCTGCTGCTGATCGGCGGCGCGGGCCCGGCCGACGAGGACGAGAGGCTCACGTTGGCCGGCGGGTACGACCAGGTGGCCTTGCTGGCACCGGTCACCAAGTGGGCGCACAGCATCCCCAAGATCGAGCGGATTCCGGACATGGTCGCGCAGGCCCTGCGCATCGCCACCAGCGGCCGCCCCGGCCCCGTCTATCTGGAGATCCCGATCGATGTCGCCTTCGCGCAGATGGACGAGGAACAGGTCGTCTGGCCGAAGCAGATCCGGCCGGAGACGCGGCCCGCCCCCGCGGCCGAGGCGGTGCAGACCGCCATCGAATGGCTCCATGCAGCGGAGCGCCCCGCAATCCTGCTCGGCGGAGGAGCGTGGTTCTCCGGTGTGGACTCGCGCCTGGTGGACTTCGCCGAGCGCACGCGCATCCCGGTATTCTCGAACAGCAGAGCGCACGGCTTGATTCCGGCCGACCATCCGCTCTGCGGCCGCAACATCATCAACCTCGCCCTGATCGATCGCAAAGACCCGGGAGGGCCGGATGTCGTTCTCATCCTGGGCGCACGGCTCGGGCTCTTCACCGGCGGACACGGCGAGCTCATCCTGCCGAAGGACACCCGGCTGATTCAGGTGGACATCGAGCCCGAGGAGATCGGCCGCAATCGCAGTGTGGACCTCGGCATCAGCGCAGACTGCCGCGAGACGCTTCACGCGCTGGACGACGCCGCGAAGGAACGAAGCTGGCCGGAGCGCGCCGGCTGGGTCGCGGCCACACGGCGGGCCAGCGAGGCACACCGCGCGATGTTCGGACAGGTGGTCGCGGAGGCGAAGACTCCGATTCATCCCTACCTGTTTGCCGATGCCATCGTCCGCACTGCGGGCCGAGACGCCATCGTGATCGCGGACGGCGGTGAGACGTCTTCCTGGATGGAGATGGTCTCGCAGGTCTACGAGGGGGGGCACTGGCTGTCCCACGGCTACCTCGCGCACCTCGGAACCGGCATGCCCTTTGCCATCGCGGCCCAGCGGGCCCACCCGGACAAGCGCGTGATCTGCGTCGTCGGCGATGGGGCGGTGGGATTCAACTTCGCGGAATTCGACAGCATGGTACGGCACCAGCTGCCCGTGATCGTCGTCGTCAACAACGATCAGCAATGGGGAATGTCGGCACACGGCCAGGACCTGATCTACGGCGAGGGCCATCGGGTCGTGACGGATCTCGGCGCCACCCGCTACGACCTGGCGGCCGCCGGCTTCGGTTGCCATGCCGAGCACGTGATCGAGCCCGGCGATCTGGTCCCCGCGCTCGAGCGCGCACTGGCGAGCGGCAAGCCCGCCTGCGTGAACGTGGCGACAGATCCCGCGGTCATTTCACTCGTCACCCTGGCACTGGTGGGCGGGGCCAGCAAGGCCGGCCTGACGGCCGAGAGCGAGGAAGCGCGCTACCTGCCCTGATCGAACCGTCCCGCGAGCCGCAGCCGCGAGAGATCGGGAGATGAATGGATGGAGGTGAGAAGATGCGAGCAGCGGTAATGCGCGATGCCAAGATCGTCGTCGACACGGTGCCCGAGCCCGAGCCCCTCGCCGGCGAGATTCTCGTGGGCACCCTGGCCTGCGGGATCTGCGGCTCCGATCTCCACGCACTCCAGCACGGCGAGCTGATGGTCGAGGCCTCTCGCGAGGCCGGCGCGCCCACCGTGATGGACCTGGGCCGGGACGTCATCATGGGGCACGAGTTCTGCGCGGAGATCCTGGACTACGGCCCCAACACGAGTGGCCAGCACGAGAAGGGAACCCGTGTGGTCCACCCGGCGATCTTGATTCGCGGCAGTGAGTTCCACGGCATCGGCTACTCGAACGATGTGCCGGGGGGATTCGCCGAGCGGATGGTCCTCTCCGAGTCGATGTTGGTGCCCGTGCCGAACGGGTTGCCCTCGGATCAGGCCGCCCTCACCGAGCCGATGTCGGTGGGGATTCACGCGGTGGCCCGTGCCGGCGTGGACGCCCGCGATTCGGCCGTCGTAGTGGGTTGCGGGCCCGTCGGGCTCGCCGCGATCGCGGGGCTCCGTCTGGCCGATGTCGAGACCATCGTGGCCGCCGACTTCTCGCCCATGCGGCGTGCCCTGGCCGAGCGCCTGGGGGCCCACGTGGTGGTGGACCCCGCGGAGAGCTCCGCCTTCGATGCCTGGCTCGGGCTGGGGCGGCTGCGCCCCCCGGCCATCTTCGAATGTGTGGGTGTGCCCGGTGTGCTGCAGGGGATCATTCGCGAGGCCCCGCGCCAATCGCGCGTCGTCGTGGTCGGGGTTTCGATGGAGGAGGACCGCATCAAGCCGATGGTGGCGATCGTCAAGGAGCTCGACGTTCGCTTCTCCTTTGGTTACTCGCCGCAGGAGTTCGCGCAAACGCTGCATGCGCTGGCGGAGGGCAAGATCGAGGCAGAGCCGCTCATCACCGGCCGCAGCGGGCTGGAAGGCGTGGCGGCGGCGTTCGAAGACCTCGCGCAACCGAACAGGCACGCCAAGATTCTCGTCGAGCCGGGCAGCTGACGAGTGGCGCTTGATCGAACGCAATAGCGGCTTACGAGTACAGGAGACCGTATGAACAGCTTCCCCCCGGCCCACCGCGTCAGATTGCCCGAGCATCTGGGGGCCCGGGGCAGCGACATCGCCGCCATCGAGCTTTCGGTCCACGAAGCGGGCACCGGCCCGGCCGTCGTGATGTGTCACGGCTTTCCGGAGCTCGCATACTCCTGGCGTCACCAGCTGGTGGCGCTCTCCGAGGGGGGCTTTCGCGCCATCGCTCCGGACATGCGGGGCTACGGCGCCAGCGACGTTCCAGACGCAATCGAGGATTACGACCTCGAGCATCTGACGGCGGACATGGCCGCGCTGCTGGATGCGCTGGACATCGAGAAGGCGGTCTTCGCCGGCCACGATTGGGGCGGCTTCGTCGCGTGGGCCATGCCGGTGCTCTACCCGGAGCGGACCCTCGGAGCCATCGGCGTCAACACGCCGAACTTCCCCTTCCCCACGACGGCGCGCCACCGCAGCCTGGTCGACGCCGACCACAAGATGTACGTCGTGTGGTTTCAGGAGCCGGGTGTCGCGGAGAGCTTTCTCGAAGGGCGAGCACGAATCGTCTTCGAGAAGCTGATGCGCCGCAGCGTTCCACCGCAGGAGGCGCTGGCCCGGGCCCAGAGCGACGGTGTCGACTTCAACCCCTTCCTGGGAATCGACGCGATCGCCTCGATCGGCGAGCAGCTGCTGACCCCCGCCGATCTGGACTACTACACCCGCGCATACGAGAACACCGGCTTTCGCGGCGGCATCAACTGGTATCGCAACATCGACCGCAACATCGATCGCCTGCCCGAGGTCGGCACCACGAAGCTCCAGCTCCCCAGCCTGATGGTCACCGCCGAATGGGACCCCGCCCTCTCGCCGGCACTCGCCGCCGGCATGCCCGACATCTGCAGCGACCTCGAGATGCACATGATCGAGGGCTGTGGTCATTGGACACAGCAGGAGAAGCCAGAAGAGCTCAGCGCCTTGATGCTGGACTGGTTGACGAGGCGCTTCGGTCGCCCTGGATGACTCCGAGTGTCGGCGGGACCGGTCAGCCCGTCCGCAGGACTGGCTCATGGCTCCCGGCGGGTCGACGACGGATCCCATAGACTTCCGGCAAGGAAGATCTCATGCGCATCGTCATCGACACAGATCCGGCCATGGGCTCGTTGGGAGGAGACCCGGAAGACTGCTTCGCAATCATGCTCGCCCTCAATTCGCCCGAGCTTCAGGTCGAGGGCATCACCATTGTTCAGGGGAACGTTCCCGTCGATCATGGTTATGCCAACGCCGTGCACTGGCTCGAGCTCCTCGGGCGAAGCGAAGTCCCAGTCATGGCGGGCCTCGAGCTTCCCATGAGTCCGGTTCGGAGACGCCAGCGCAGTTGGCTCGAGCTGCGAGGCAAGCTCGAGCGCCTGGTGCCGCGCCGGCAGCCCGCTGCGGGCGACCCGCACGCGGTGGACTATCTGATCCAGACGGTGCTCGAGAACCCGGGCGAAATCACACTGGTCACGATTGGGCCGCTCACCAACGTTGCGCTGGCGCACCTGCGCGAGCGCGAATTCGCTCGCCGACTGGCGGGAGTGATCATGATGGGAGGCAGCGCCGTGGTTCCGGGCAACATCACCCCCATGGCGGAATTCAACATCTGGTCGGATCCTGACGCTGCCTCGATCGTCTTCGAGGCGGGAGTCCCGATCACCATGGTCGGTCTCGATGTCTGCCATGAGACACATCTGGAAGAGTCCAGCGTGCAGATGCTGTCCGAGAACCCGACCGAGCTGTCGCGCTTCGTCGTCCAGGCCGTCACGCCCTGGATCAAGTTTCGCGCGGCGGCCAACGGCAGCGCAGACCTTCACCTCTACGATTCGTTAGCCGTGGCAGTCGCAGCGAAGCCGGAACTGGTGACGACCCAAGAAGCCTTCGTCGCGGTGGAGACCGAAGGCCGTCACTGCGAAGGTGCCACAGTCACCTATCTCGATCCGACGCTCCGAAAGATCCTCGTCAAGCGTGACGTCAACGCGCAGGTCGCCCTCGAGGTTCGCGCTCAGGAGTTCCAAGAGCTCTTCGAGAGCCGGGTGATCAAGCCGATGCTCTGAGCGTCGCTTGCCAACGCCCGGATCGAGCAGCCGCCGACTCAGGTCAGTGTCTGCTCGATCAGGTTCAGCATGTGGTCCATCAGCGGCTTGACGAGGGGATCCCCATCGCGGCCCCGTTGGGCGGCGTCCGAGGTGCGGAGGTGGAAGTAGAGGTAGGTCAGCAGCAGGAAGTGCACCTGCCAGAACCGGATGGCCCGGGGATCGACCTCGAAGCCGGTTCGCTCCGCGTATCGCCGCACGATGTCCTCCGGCTCGGCGAGCCCGCAGGCCAGGCTCCCGACCTGCAGATGGGGCGCGCAGACATAGCCCAGGTCTGCCAACGGATCCCCGATGCGGGCGCGCTCCCAGTCGACCACGGCCAGTAGCTCTCCGTCCTCGTGCAGGATGTTGTCCGGCTTGTAGTCGCCGTGACAGATGGACCAGCGGCGCGTCCGCGGGGCGTGCTCGACACACCAGGCCAGGCCCCGCTCGATGGTCGGGTTCGGCTCCAGGATTCCGAGTGTCTTCACCGTGGCCTGGAACGCGCCGGCCGCGGTCTGCGCGAAGTCCTCCGTGGCGCAGTCGGCGGTCTCCAGGAAGTCGATGCCGAGCGCCTTCCAGTCCAGGAGGTGCAGATCTCCGAGAACGTCGACGAAGCGCTCGGTCAGCTCCTGGCGCATCGCCGGGCTCTCCGCGTAGGGGATCTGGAGTGGGGGTGTGACCGCGCCGCCCACCCGCTCCATCACGATGAACGGGCGCTCCAGCCACTGGCCGCTGGTGTCGCACCAGTACGCCTTGGGAGCCGGGGTGGTCGTCCGCTCCAGGGCCCGCAACAGCCGGAACTCCACGCCCCGATCGGTCTGTCCGGGTCGATCCCCGTCGCGGATCAGGACCAGCGGTCGTTCGTGGCGCGTGGCGCCCTCGGACCACTGCAGGTCGAGGAAGAAGTGATCCCGGGACAGGCCGCCCGAGGCCGGGATCACGTCGGACAGCGAGATCGCCTCGGCCTCGGGAAGCTCTCGACGGATGAACTCGACCAGGCGCGTCTGATCCAGGGTCGTCGCTTCATCGGCCGCAGGTTGCGTCTCGTCCGTCATCGCATTCCCTTGCTCTCGATTCGGGCCGCGCGGTCCACCGGGACCAACTATCCGGTCGGGGTGTTCAGGCGCGTCGACGACCCGATGAGGTACTCGTACTGGCCGTAGCCCACCTCGCCGTCGTCACAGCGCCACTCGGAGAAGTAGTCGCTCGCATAGCCGAGGCGATCGAGCTCCTTCTCGTCGGTCAGGTCGTTGGTGTGCCCCTCCACGACCAGCTTGCCCCGGTACGAGCCGTGCCAGCGCTTGGGGTCGGCGTAGCCGCCCTCTCCCAGGAAGGCGGGAAGAATCGGCCTCACCGAGTAGCGCTTGACGCTGCCGTCGCCGAGTGTCAGCTCCACGCGTCCGCTCCTGAAGCGCGCCGTTCCCGGCTCGAACTCCATCTCGTGCTCGATGCCCGTCACGCGCAGGACCTCGTCCTCCCGGTCGCTGCCGTAGGGAAAGCGAAGGCCGCCGTCGATCACGTTGACGTGGCCCTCCGGGCTCTCGTTATGCATGTAGAACAGCGAGTAGTCGGGGAACTGTACGGGGTTGTAGTGGTAGAGGCCGAAGCCGAGGGCGCCGAGGAACTGCTGCCGCTGCTCTGCCGTCATCGGCGGGATGGGCTCCCCCTGTCCGGGTCGCAGGCCCCAGGATCGGTCGCGCACGCCCCAGAATCGCTCCGGGTCGATCTGCCAGGTGCGGCCCGCGACCGTGAGCGTGCCGCTGAAACGGCCCGACTGGGTGTAGCGGGCGTTGTTCCGGGTGACGCGGCCCTTGCTGCGCTGGAAGTGCGTCTGCTCCTCGAACGGGGGCATGGTCGAGTCCCAGACCAGGTCGTACGAGATGTCGAAGTCATTGGGCTCGAGGAGGAGCCGGATGCGGCGGAGACCGCGCTCGACGTGAATGCGAAGGGGGCCGACCTTCGTGTCGCGATCGCGTCCCAGCTCGCGCGAGACCAGGATATTGTGCTGCGCCCCCTCGACGCCGGCCAACGAGAAGCCGTCCATCACGTTCAGGTTGGGGTACACGCCCATGCCGACGCCCAGCAGCAACTCGCCCTGGAGATCGCCCAGATGGAACCAGTAGCGGTCGTGCCAGCGCGGATCGCTCGATTCGACGTGATCCATGGTGGAGATGATCTGATGAACGAGGAAGTCGTCCCACTCCGTGAGCATGATGTCTCTCCTATCCGAGCGCGCCGGCGGTGCGGAGCGTCTCGATGCGAGCGCCGTCGTAGCCGAGAATGTTCTCCAGCACCCAGCTCGTGTGCTCCCCGATCGTCGGCGCCGCGCGTGTCACGACCGCCGGCGTTCGGGACAACCGGTAGCGCGTGGACTCGATCAGGACGGGCCCGTGGCGCGTGTGGGGCACCTCGACGAAGAGGCCCGAGTCGCGCAGCTGCACATCCTCGGCAGCGAGCCCGGTATGCATGACGACGTGGGCGGGGACGCCGGCCGCCTGAAGCAGACGCTCGACCTCGGCCGCGGGACGCCGGCAGGTCCAGGCCGAGATCTCCGCGTCGAGGGCGTCGGCGTGTTCGCGGCGCCGCAGGACGCTGCCGAAGCGGGGATCATCGACGAGCTCGGCGCGCTCCAGGACGGCACAGAGCTGTCTCCAGTCCGCCTCGTCCCGCGCGGCGATCGCGACCCACTCGTCCTCGCCGGCGCCCGGGTAGGCAGCGTGCGGGGCCATCTGCGCGTCGGTGTTTGCGACCCGATCGATCGTGCGTCCGTTCACCGCGAAGTCGAGCAGCGCAGGCGCCAGGAAGTGCAGCGCCGACTCGGTCTGGGACTGGTCGATGTACTGCCCCTCCCCGGTCCGGCGCCGGTGCTCGAGCGCCGCCAGCAGAGCTGGGACCGTGAAGCGCGGCGCCAGCCAGTCGGTGTAGGGACCCCACGGACCCACCGGAGGGCGATCCGGCCAGCCGGTGGGCTGGACCAGCCCGCTCGCGGCGGAGCCCATCGTGCCGTAGCCCGCCACGCTCGAAAGCGGGCCCGTCTGCCCGAACAGGCACGAGCTCAACATGATCAGGTCCGGCTTGACCGCCCGCAGTGCTTCGAAGTCGATCCCGAGCCGCTCGAGCGTCCCGGGGGAGAACGTCTCCGTGACCACGTCGGCCCAGCGCACCAGATCGAGCACGACCTCGCGCGCCTCGGGCTTGCGCAGGTCGAGCGAGAGGCTTCGCTTGCCGGCCGCCAGGCTCCCGAACGCGGCCGATCCCTCGGCATCCAGCTTGCCGCTATAGAACGGCGGCAGCACGCGCACCAGATCGACGCGCGCGGCCGATTCGACCTTCACGACACTGGCGCCGTAGTCGGCGAGCACGCGCGTCGCGTAGGGCCCGGCCACGACCCAGGTGAAGTCGAGGACC
>CAXMSF010000381.1:0-2511 GCA_964196055.1 uncultured Gammaproteobacteria bacterium
CAGTCGTTCGATGCCGGCGGCGTCGAGTTCTCGCGCGGCTTCAGACGGCACCCCCTCGTAGAAGGTGTCGCGTGCGAGCGCTTCAGCGGCGTCGAGGCTCGGGTCCGCCTGCGCGGTCGCCGCGGAAGCGAGCGTCAGGGCCGATCCGAGCAGGGCTGCGGCGAGTGCGCCAAAGCGGCCACTTCGAGGTGCGGTCATAACACCTCATCGCCCATTCGAGTGACGTCTTTATCGAGAGTTGTCGTGAATTCCGCGCCGGAACCAGCGTGCCGCGCACAGCTGCTGCCCGGACGGGCGGTTACGCGCCTACTTGCCGTGATGTTCCAGTCAGCTTGCGTGTCTGCGCGGTTGCGAATGGTTCGCGAGCGGCGCGAAGCTGCGTGCTTCCATGCGGCTCATGCAGAATTCACACAGTCCGTGGGTGGTGGCGCTCTCGCCACTTGTCACCAGGTAGTTATTGATGGAGATGACGGTTCGACACCAGCTGCAAACACATACGGATCGTCGTTTCTTCCACTTCATCAACATGACATTCCCCCTCGTAACACGGGGAGTATCGGCGATGCGCAGGTGGATCGCTGTGAAGTGCTTCACGCTCTGCCGGCTTCGGAGTGATTTCTTCAGGAGCCGTTGCGTAGCGCCGCGCCGAAGATGTAGCCCTGTCCGAAGCGGATGCCGAGTTCCTTCACCACCCGAAGCTCTTCTTCGGTCTCGATGCCCTCGGCGATCACCTCGGCGCCGATGCGCTCCGCGACGCCGCGCAGTCCGCTGAGTACTTCGCGGCGCGGCGGGTCGGTGTCGATCCCGCGTACCAGCACCATGTCGGCCTTCATGTAGTCGGGAGCGATTTCCATGATGGCTTCGAGGCTGGAGTAGCCGGCGCCTGCGTCGTCGATCGCGATCTGTACGCCGAACTCGCGATAGGTATCGCGCAGCTCGCGAAAGATCGCGAAGTTCTCGATCGATTCGCGCTCGGAGATCTCGAGTACCAGGTCGCCCGGGGCGAGCTCGTATTTCTCGAGGTTCGCCCGCAGTCCCTCGTCGCGGAGGTTCGGGTCGCCGATCGCGGCCGGCAACAGGTTCAGAAAGAGCTTCGAAGCTCTCGGAAGACAGCTCGCATTCGCGAAGGCGAGGCGTCGGCACAGGCAATCGAGCTCGAACAGCAGGCCGACATCCTGTGCCTGGCTGAATAGACGCTCGGGCGACTGAAGTGTTCCGTCCTCGGGGCCGCGCGTCAGTGCTTCGAAGCCGATCGCCTTGCCGGTCTCGATCTCGACGATCGGTTCGTAGCGGACGACGAGATCCTCTTTCAAGATCAGGTCGAGAACTTCTTGGCCGCGCTCGCGGGCCTGGAGGCCGCGTTCGAGTTGGGCGTCCCGCTTTGCCACCTCGAACGCCTTCAAGATCTGTCGTTCCGGCTGGACGTTCGGATTGTACAGGGTGATCGCGCCGCCGATTCCGGGTGACAGCGGGTCGCGGTGATACGGGTAGACGGCGTGCTTGCCTTGCTGAAGCAGCTCGATCGTGAGCTGCTTGCGCAGCTCGAGCAAGCCGCCGGTGTAGAACTCGCGATCACTGCGTGGCCGGAACAGGAACAGCAGGATGGTGTCGCTGCCGCGCTCCGTCGTTACGAAGACGTCCTGCTTGGGCAGCACAGCGAGTGCGACTTCGTCGATCAGCGCGAGCAGGCGTTTGAGCGCGCTCTTGTAGGCCTCGGATCCATAGCGCCGCTCGATCCGCCCCAGCGGCTCGATTTCGACCAGCAAGAGCGCGAGCGCATCACTTGCGGCGAAGCGCGTTCCGATCGTATCGAGTTCTTCATCCGAGTGCAGAGGCAGCATCGATCCATCCGATCCGGCGCGAAGAATGATTCAAGCCGGCTCAGATCGTCTATTCGGAGGGCCGATGGAAGAACCTTAGATTCCATCAGGGGACGAGCCCCGATCGGAAGCACGCAGGCGAAAATCTTGCGCGCCGACGCGGAAGCTTGGGTCAGGCTCCTAGCTCTGGGCGGGATCCGCCAGCTCGCCGTGGGTCGACGGTTCGCCGAACAGGTCGTCGGCCTTCTCGGCCAGTGCGTCGAGGCCGAAGGGCGTCGGCAGGAAGCCGGTGGTTGGCCCGGGTTTCATCCATCTGGATGAGGCGTCTTCGCCTTGGCTACCCGTAAACAGGATTGGCAGGGCGGGTTGGGCACGCCGAAACTCCCCGGCAACTCGATCTGCCCCCGCTTCGGGCATCCCGAGATCCAGGACGGCGCCCTGGACCTCACGGAAATGCGAGTGGAACACGGCGATCGCCTCCCGGACGTCGCAGGCTTCGAGAGTTCGGAAGCTCTGTCGCTCGAGGATCCGTCGAGTTACTGACCGCACGGAAGGTTCGTGCGCCACGATCAGGATCGTCGAGTTCATGGCGGCCTTTCCCGACTGCGGCAACACTTCGTAGCGGGTCGTCGGCAATGATCCCATCCTTTCAGGTGCGCTGGAGTTCGGGCCGGACGTTTGTTGTAGCCGC
>CAXMSF010000382.1:0-12769 GCA_964196055.1 uncultured Gammaproteobacteria bacterium
TACCACGACCTGATCGCACGCCGCTACGCGATCACCGGACTCGACAATGCGCGCAAGCCGCCCCGCTTCAAGGAAGGCGGCGACCCGCGGGAGTTCAACCCGAACGCGCTGCAGTATTACGTGCGCTGACACGCAGTGAGATGGCGTCTGGGGGAACAGGCGCGGCAGCTGCTATTTCTTCGCGCCTTTCAGGCGGAGCAGAACTCGCGGAGTTCCGTCTGCGACCTTGCCGTCCCACGCGGTCTTGATGATCCGGTCGCGCGAGAATTTGCAGTTCTCGACCAGGTAGTTTTCGACCGCCGCGGCCCGGCGGTTTGCGAGCGGCATGAGACGCGCGCGCGCGTCGTCCGTGCTCGCCTTCTTTCCTCCGAAGAGGGTGCGCCCGACGGCCTTGACCGTGTCGAGCGCACTACTTTCGCCTGGGTCGATGTCGAAGGCGCGCAGATCGTCGGTGACGAGCTGGGGGATCAGCTCGATTCGCTTCTTCTTCGTACCGGCGACGAGCGTCGCGGCTGATTGCAGCACGGCCTTGGCGTCGATCGGGAGCGTGTGCTGGCCGATATCGAAGGCCGCTTCGCCGAGCCCGAGCATGAATACCTCGCCAACGCGACGGAGAGCCGATCCAGTCAGGTCGACCGGGGCCTTCACGGTGTTCGAGAGCGCGTTGCCGGTCGCTTCTCGGAGCGCGGCAGTGATCGTGCTGGCGAGGTCGACGTGCGTTCCCTGCGAGAAACTACCGCTCACCGGAACCTCGATTCGAATCGCGCCCGAGGAGTCCGACAGCAGCGGGATCGCCAGCGAGATCGGCATGCCGAAGGTCTTCTGAAAGTGGCCCTGCTGACTCTCGGCCTGGAGGCCGTGAAAGGTGACCGAGAGCGGGAGGTCGTAGGCGTCACCCTTTACGCTGAAAGTGCCGTCGACCGACAGCGTTCCGCGGGAAACCGAGTAGTCGGTGTAGTGGGCGATGATCGCATTCCATTCCGGCAGTGGGATCCGCTTGGCTTGAAATGTGGCCTGCGCGGTGTCGTCGCGACCGGACCCGTTGAACCGGACCGGCTCGGGCGCCAGGCCGCCGATCTGCAGGCGCATCGCGTCACAGTGGAGGACGGGCCAGCGGAGATCCTCGCCCTCGAGTGTCACGGTGTTCTGCTGGGCTGTTCCGGTTTCCGGGTCGCTCCAGTGCACACGTCCGCCCTGGAGCGAGACGCGATCGATGCGCACGTCGAGTCGGGTCGGCTCGCTGGTGGGCTCGGGCGGCGTCTCCTCGAGGTATTCCTCCGGTGTCTTGGGCGCGGCTCCCGAGCCGGCGAGCGTCACCTTCAGCAGCGGGTCGTCGACATCGATCGACGCGAGGTGCACGAGGATCGGCGGGACGGTCTTGACCGGTTCCTCCGGAATCGGAAGGCGAAACTCGGCGACTTCGACGTGGATTCGCTTCACGCCGAGGCTCGTCGGAGAATCGCCCTCGACGTCGAGGTCGAGCGCCTCGTGGGTCGCGTTGCCGCGGATCAGAAGCCCCCGGTCCGGGCCGGGAGCAAACGACAGCGCGATGTCGAAGTCGCCTTTCGACGTCCCCTTCTTCACGTTCATGCCGATGCCGGACAGGTAGCCGAGCGCGTCGCGGGAGCGCAGCTTGCGCCACGAGAATTTCGCATCGATTTCGAGTGGTGTCGGGCGGATGGTCGCGTTGACGTGGAATTCGAGGCCGTCCTCACGGTTCAGTGAAAGCTCGAGCGGAATCTGCTCGTCCGTGATCGGCCCCGCATTGGCCTTCAGTGCGAAGTCGACCTGGGAACCGCTGTTGGGCGCGATGCCGAGCGTCCATTCACTCGCATCAGCAGAAGCGAGTGCCCAGCGGAGTACATCGCCCGGAGTTTCGCGATAGAGCTCGATGCCCGTGAAAGTCGATGCTCCGAGGATGAGTCGCAGGTTGGGCAATCCCCCCGTGGTCTCGTCCGTGAATCGCAACTCGCCGGTCCCGATCTCGAACAGCTCGATGCCGATCCGAAAGCTGCCGGCGGGTTTCGGATCGGTGTCCGGCTCTTTGGGGGGGCCGCCGATCTGGTCCCAGTTGAAGCGATCCTCCTCGTCGAACGCGAGCACGAGCTCCGGCCCGAGCAGGGCCACGCGCTCCGCGACCAGCGAGCCGCTCACAAGCGCCTCCCAGTCGATGTCGAGCTCGATCGCATCGACTCGCGCCAGTAACGCGTCCGTTTCGTGTGAGCGCAGCTCGGCACCGACCGCGATCACACCCTCGTAGAGGTTGAGGTGGACGTCCTCGATGTCGAGGCGAGCGGTGAGCAAGTTCGAAGAGACCCGCTCGAGCGCGAACTCGAGAATGCTGGGAAGGGCGAGACGCAGCCCGACCACGAAGACCAGCAGCCCGACCACGAAGAAGAAGGGCCAGCGGCGACGCCGGGGTGTCGAATCGGTGGGTGGGTTGGCTGCCTCGGCCACGTGATCTCACAGGGAGGTGTCGCCGCAGCATAACACGGGTTCGCGTGGCGCCGGCCGGGTTCTACGTTGACGCCAAGCTTCGGATTGGCGTCAACGCCTACTGAGAGGCGAACGATCGAAAGGCCAGCAGCGAGACGGTCAGCAGCCAGGTTGTCACGGTCAACGCGCTGTGGAGGCCGGGCGCCTGCGATCGCGCCAACACCGCGAAGAGCACCAGGAAGGCGGCGTTCCAGAAGCTCGCTCGCGTGAATCCCGTGCCGAGCACGAAGTCCGCTCCGATCATCCAGAGCATCAGCAGGGCCAGGATCGAAAAGAACTTCCCGGCCACGCGGAAGTAGTGGCTTCGCGGCTCGCTGGGTCCGGAGAGGGCCGGGTCTGCCAGCAGCAGGCTCGCGGCCAGGAACAGCAACGTCGGTCCCGAGACGATGTACAGGAAGCCGCCGAACCCCCAGTCGTCGACCTCGATGATATCGATGGTGTACCAGAACAGGTTGAGATGCTGGAGGAGCATCAACAGCAGCCAGCTGGTCGGCAGCCAGTCGAATTCGCGCGGCGAACGCTCGTTGAGCAGTGACGACAAGCCCATCAGGAGGTTGCCGATACCGATGCTCAGCACCATGACGAACATCATGGCCACGAGAAGAGAGCTGCTCACGTCCATTGCGTACCTCCCGGTCGACCGGCTCGGATGAATCGTCGCGCTGCCGAGGCATGGGCGCAACCGCGGAGCGGGTCGTTGTGAGCATTCTTTCCTGGGCGCTGTGCGTGATTTCGCGGCACAATATCGAGTGTCATGACCAAAGTGCGCCCTCGCTTCCGCGATCGTTCGCTCCGAGAGATGCGATTCCAGATCACGGGCGCCTCAGTGATCGTTCTGGCGGTCGCGTTCACGCTGGCGTGGCGGTTCATGCCGGAGCCTCTGCCGAAGCTCGTGCGCCTCGGGGCGGGGCCGTCCGGCAGTGAGTACGCCCGCTTCGGCGAGGAGCTGCGCGACGTGGTGGCGGAGCAAGGGGTCGAGATCGAGCTCGTCACGACCGCCGGCTCGATGGAGAACATCCGCCTGCTGGAGGCCGGCGAGATCGACGTGGGCCTGGTTCAGAGCGGGAATCTGAGTGATCCGGAAGCCTCCGAACTCAGATCCGTCGCGGCGGTCGACTACGAGCTGATACTCATGGTGGAGCGCGCCGACTGGGGCCGAGACCACCTCGAGGGCGGGCGGATCGCGATCGGCGTGCCCGGTAGCGGCGGACATCAACTCGCACGTCAGTTTCTGGCCGACCAGGGCGTCCGCGAGGGGGTTCCACCCGGGACACGACTCGTCGACATCGGACACGAACCCGCTCTGGCTGCGTTGCTCGCGGGCGAGATCGACACCGGGATCTTCGTGGTGCCGGTCGAAGCTCCCTGGGTGCGCACGCTCTTCGCCGACCCCGGCCTGCGGGTGACGGATTTCGCGCTCGCCGAGGCCTTCACGCGGCATTACCGCTATCTCCGACGGCTCGAAATTCCCGCCGGACTGCTCGACCTGCATAGCGAGATTCCCCGGAAGAGTGTGGAGGTGATTGCGACGACCGCGAGCCTGGTGATCGGAGCCGACACCCACGAGGCGTTGATCCCGCTGCTGATCGAGGGCACCCGCACTCAGCTCCGGCAGGGGAGCCTGCTCGCGGGCCCGGGGGAGTTCCCGTCCGCGATCGGAGTGGATGCGCCCCTCGCCGACGAAGCACGCGCCTACTTCGAGCGCGGTCCCTCGTTCCTGTATCGCTGGCTGCCGTTTCGCTGGGCGTTCGCCGCGACCCGCTTCGCCGTCCTACTCGTTCCGCTGTTGACCGTGCTGTATCCGCTCTACCGCTCGGCGACGCCGGCCTACCGCTGGGTGGTGCAGCGTCGCGTCTACCGTTGGTACCGCTTGCTGAAGAAGCTCGAACGGCGGATGGACGCGAGTCGCGACGCCGCGACACTCCAGGAAGTTCGCGTGGATCTCGATCGTATCGGCGTGGAGATCCGACGCACGCTCGTCCCCGCCCGCTATGCGTCGAGCCTGTTCGCGCTGCGCGCGCATCACCTGCAGCTGGTCGGTCGCATCGAGAGCCTCGAGGCGAGCCACTCCGACTCGTGAACTCGATCCGGTTGGTGACGGTGGGTGCGGTGGAAGGCGTCCCGTGCTCGCTGGATTCAGAGGCTCGCGGGCGCGAGGCCGTTCCTACTCTGCCTCGATCAGCTCGTCGAAGTCCGCGGGGTTCTCCCAGTCGAGAACCTCGATCTCCTCGATGTTCACGTGGTCGAAGCCGAGGATGTGGACCGCGCGCAGTCCGTCGGTGAAGTAGCCATCGCGGGTGTAGTTGAAGCGCGGATTCTTGCGGCTAGCGACGCCGACTCCCTTCACATACGCGAGGCCCGACATCCCGCCCGAGTTCGCGAGATCCTGGACGAGGTAGAAGCGCGCTGCGTCGACGTCCGGGTCGATCTTGTGCGTGACGAAGGTTCTCGAAGACATCCGCACGCCGATGTCGCGGCTGATCTGCCCGACGAAGACATCCATTCCCTTGTAGCGAAGCGGAGCGAGCCACAGCCGCAAGTGGTTGCGCTCGTCCACGGTGTCACGGGCCTTCTGGAGCGCGATGTCCTGTGGGCGACCGAACATGTAGAGCGACGAGATGGGCGAGTTCTTGTAGGTGCGGCCGAACAGGGAAGACGCAACCGTGCCGAAGACCGTGCCGGTGCGGATCGTCTCGGTTACGTGCCAGCCCCGGCGCAGGAAGGGCTGGGCGAGCCCTTCCGGCGGTGCGATCACGACGATGTTCGCGGGATCGCCGGGGGTTTCCTTGTCGCCGCCGAGCACGCAGCACGGCAGTGCCTCGAGCGCGGCACGCAGCCCGGCTTCGTCGACGTCGCGGATCTCGTCTGCAGCGTACAGGCTGTCGAAGTCCACCTGCTGGTAATCGAGCTGGCTTCCGGGTATCTCGACCATGAAGTCGAAGCGGTGGGCCTCCACCTCTGAGCGAAGATCGACGCCCAGATACTTCACTCCCAGCGTCGAATTGGTGTAGATGAAGCCCGAGGCGGTCTCGCCGCCCTGGATGGTGATCGGGAATTCCAGCCGACTGAAGTGCTCGTCCATTGCGCGATTCGAGCCCGCGCGCATCAGGTGATGGGCCTTCCACGCAACCTCGGCGGAGGAGTGATAGTCGGGGTCCATGCTGATCGGCATGAATAGCTGCTCGTGCGGAGTGCTGTTCACCACGCGCAGCCAGACGGGTTGCACGGCGTCCGCCCCGACGTCGGCGCCGAAATAGCGCTTGGCCTCCTTGCGCGTCGGCACCGCAACGCTGACCGTCATACCCGCACGCTCGAGTGTCTGCGCCCGCTCGAGGAACGATGCGTCGGCCGAGAGATCGGGCGAAAAAGAGGCACAGCCGGCCAACAGCAGGCAGAGTGAAGACGCGAGGAGGGTGTGCGCGACGACCTTCATGGAGTACTCCGAGGCGAGGATAAGGCGGCATCCGAAGCGATTTTCGCGTCGCTTATTGTACTCCGAAGTGTGCAACGATGCTGGCAAGGATCGTGGACGCATCTGGCCGGGTGCGGTGTTTGGTGGGTCCGCCTTTCCGGGGCTGAGTCCATGAGCGGCAGCCCTTCCATGCTGTCTTTTTCGTCCCCCCTCGATCCATGGCGCGGCGGGCAACCTGCTATCTTCGTCGGGTGTCGGGCATTTCGCTCTCTCGGACGTGTTGGTGAAAGTGGGGGGAGCGGGAACCGACAGGCAGGTTCCAGGAGGACGTCATGATGGAGACCCGGTTTGCACCCGCCGAGCGGGCGCCCGAAACACGGGTGTTGGATCTACACCGGCTGCTTTCGGGCATCCCGATACTCGGCGAGATCCTCCGTTCGGTTCCGGATGTGCTGCTGTTCTTGAATGAGCATCGGCAGATCGTCTTCGCCAACGACGCTGCCTTTTGTTTCCTGGGCATGGAGCCGACACTCGACTTGCTCGGGGATCGTCCCGGCGAGGCCTTCCACTGCGTCCATGCCAAGGAGACGGAAGGAGGTTGCGGCACGACCGAGTTCTGCCAGACCTGCGGTGCGGTGCAAGCGATCCTCGCCGCCCAGCGCGGGAGCCCGGACGTCAAGGAGTGCCGAATTGCGATCCAGGACTCCTGGGACGCCCTCGATCTGAAGATTTCGACCGTACCGTTCGAATTCGATGGCGAGCAGTTCACCATCTGCGCGCTGCAGGACATCAGCGACGAGAAGCGGCGGCGGGCGCTCGAACGCACCTTCTTTCACGACGTGCTCAATACCGCCGGCGGGCTTCGCGGCTACACCGAACTGCTCTTGGAGTCGGAGCCCGATGAGATGCCCGAGGTTGCCACATCAGTCAGCGAGATTTCGCAACGTCTGATCGAAGAGATCGAGGCGCAAAGGTCGCTGCTGGCTGCTGAAGCCGACCAGCTTTCCGTGAACCTGGTCGAGCTGCGGAGCAACGAGATCCTGGAAGAGCTGGCGGTGGTCTACCGGCGCCACGAAGTGGCCAAGGGCAAGAAGATCATGCTGGCTGAAGGATCCGAGGCTGTGACCTTCCTCTCGGACCACGCGCTGCTCTCGCGGGTGCTGGGCAACATGCTGAAGAACGCTCTGGAAGCGACGTCGGCGGGCGAGAACGTGGCCATGGGAGCGCGGCGCGATGCGGATCAGCTGGAGTTCTGGGTGAGCAATCCCGGCTTCATGCCTCGAGACGTCCAGCTGCAGGTCTTCCAGCGGTCCTTCTCCACGAAAGGCCAGGGCCGCGGAATCGGTACGTACAGCATCCGCCTGCTGGTCACGCGATACCTGCACGGCACGGTCGATTTCGCCAGCTCGAAAGAGCAGGGAACGACCTTCCGGGTCCGGCTGCCCCGAGACATCACATCCGTGTAGGGTGTAGGCCTCGTTTTCGCACTCCCCCCCTGCCGCGGACACAGGGGAGGCGGGGCCCGCGAATGGACTTCCGGCTGGTTCCCAATTACAGTCCAGTGCGTCCACGCAGTCACCGTGGACCGAGCGCTTCGACAAGCACTACGGATTCTGCCTCCCCCATGAAGCTTCAGGTGAACAAGACTCGCTCCATGCATTGGATCGCAGCGGCGCTTCTCGCGGTCGTGCTCGGATGCGGTGAAGCGAGCCCCCTCCTCGGCGAGTGGGAAGTCGATGCGCGAGAGACGACGGCCGGTGTGCTCGCGCTCGTGCGTCGTACCGGCGACGCGCTCATCGTTTTCGAACCGGATCTCGTTCGGATCGGCTCAGACGAACTTCCGATCCGCTACGAGGTGGAAGCGAGCCGAGTCCACCTCATCCGTACCGACCGCGATTTCGTACACGAAGTGGATCTGCTGGAAGACGGCCGAATCCGCGTGCATTTCCCAGGCGGTTATTCCGTCGTCTACCAACGCGCGAGTTCCTGAGGGAAGCGCGCTCAGAGGAGCCTATGAAGTCTGTCGCTCGATGCCTCACGCTGTTCGCCGCGATCGCTGTAGTGGGGTTCACGCCCCCCGCCTTCGCCCAGGACCAGGCCCAGAAGCCCAATATCCTCGTGGTATGGGGCGACGACATCGGACAGTCCAACATCAGCGCCTATACCCGCGGCATGATGGGGTACCAGACTCCCAACATTGATCGCATCGCCGCAGAGGGCATGCTGTTCACCGACTACTACGCCGAGCAATCCTGCACCGCCGGGCGGTCGTCGTTCATCATGGGGCAGAGTGTTTTCCGCACCGGGCTGTCGAAGGTCGGCTTGCCGGGCGCCGAGCTCGGAATGCGCGAGGAAGAGCCCACCATCGCCGGCTTGCTGAAGGCCCAGGGCTACGCCACCGGCCAGTTCGGCAAGAACCACCTCGGTGACCGCGACGAGTTCTTGCCGACGAACCACGGCTTCGACGAGTTCTTCGGCAACCTCTATCACTTGAATGCGGAGGAAGAGCCGGAAAACGAGGACTACCCCAAGGACCCCGCATTTCGCAAGGAGTTCGGGCCGCGCGGCGTGATCCACTCCTGGGCACAGCCCGACGGTACCCAGAAGATCGAGGACACCGGCCCGCTGACGAAGAAGCGCATGGAGACGGTCGACGACGAAACCTCCGACCGCGCCGTCGAATTCATTCGCGAGCAGCACGCGGCCGGTAAGCCCTGGTTCGTGTGGTGGAACGGCACCCGCATGCACTTCCGTACCCACGTCAAGGAATCGCTGCGCGGCATCTCCGGGCAGGACGAGTACTCCGACGGCATGGTGGAGCACGACATGCACGTCGGGAAGTTCGTCGAACTGCTCGACGAACTGGGCATTGCGGACAACACCATCCTCTTCTACTCGACCGACAACGGTCCGCACTACAACACCTGGCCCGATGCGGGATCAACCCCGTTCCGCGGCGAGAAGAACACCAACTGGGAAGGCGGCTGGCGCGTGCCCGCGATGGTGCGCTGGCCGGGTAGGATCGAGGCGGGCAGTGTCTCGAATGAGATCATGCACCACATGGACTGGCTTCCGACCTTCGTGGCGGCAGCCGGCGAACCCAAGATCAAGGAGAAGCTGGAGCAGGGCGGCGTCGAGGCCATCGGCCGCAGCTACAGAGTGCACCTCGACGGCTATAACGCCCTGCCCTACCTGACCGGCAAGGAAGAGAAGGGCCCCCGAAAGGAGATCTTCTACTTTTCGGACGACGGCGACCTGACCGCACTGCGTTATCAGGACTGGAAGCTGGTATTCATGGAGCAGCAGACCGTCGGCACGTTCCGTGTCTGGATGGAGCCGTTCGTTCCGCTGCGCATGCCGCTCCTCTTCAACCTGCGCCGAGATCCCTACGAGCGAGCGACAGTCACAAGCAACACTTACTACGACTGGCTGCTCGATCGCGTCTACCTGATGGTGCCGGCGCAGACCTACGTCGCGGAGTTCCTTGCGACCTTCAAGGAATTCCCGCCGCGCCAGAAAGCCGCCAGCTTCAGTCTCGACCAGGTGATCGAGAAGATGAGCGCACCCGGCGGTGCGCAGTAGCCATCGCCGTGTGAGTTCTGGGCAACGGCTGATATTCTGATTGCCGGCGGAAGGGTGATTCTTCCGCCGGCTTCTCTTCAGGCCTACCGATACCCGACATCACCTGTTCTACGGCACGTAAAGCTATCTGGTCGACCGGCACTTCTGGAAGAAGACGCGTCGCCGCTACGCGATCAGAGATCGAAACCGCCCATGTCCATGCCGCCCATGTCCATGTCACCGAAGTCCGGCATGCCCATGTCGGGTGCGCCGAAATCGGGCGGGGGCTCGGGGAGCGGCACCGCTTCGGGTCGGCCGAGATCGGGGAGGTCGGGACCCGGGCCGGGGCCGATGATGATCGGTCGGCCGTAGCCCCAACCCCCGTAGGGCCCGCCGCCCCAGCCGGTCCGGTAGTGGACGCTGGTTCGGACGGGGTATCCGGAGTAGGTACCCGTACAGCCGAGCAGGTCGAAGCAGAGCAGGAATGTGAGTAGCGCGAAGCCGATGCGGATCACTTCGTCCCTCCCGCGAGCTGCTGGACCCCGATCGCGCCACCGGTCGGGTCGGTGAGAATCGCGATGTCGCCGTTGCGCAACAGCAGTTTCCCGCCGAGCGCATATGCGGATCGAATGGTGGTGTTCAGGTCCGCGACGCCGACGTACGGCAGCCAGTTCGGTTCTACGTTCTTCCACTCGACTTCGACGATCCCGGCACGTGCGTGCCCGTCTCTTCCCACCACTCGGTAGACGAGGTCGTCGCCGGTCTCGACCGTCTGGACGCCGTAGCCGACGAGTTCGGCGTAGAAGGCTTCGGCCGTCTTCGAGTCGTCGGTGACGAGTTCCGTCCAGAGCCAGCGGCCCACCGCCGGCTTTGAATCCGCGGGATCGCCGGTGGCGGATCGGAGCACGCCGAGCTCCGCGCCCGATGGGTCGCGGATGATCGCCATGCGGCCGCGCCCGCCGACGTCCGTCGGGGGGTCGATCACCTCGCCGCCGTTCGCCTTCGCGATCTTCGCGGCCGCGTCGACGTCCGCGACCGATAGCGATCCGAGCCAGATGGCCTCGGACGCGTCGATCTCGTCTTCGATCTTCGCGATGCCGCCGATCGCGACGCCGTCGTGGCGAATGGTGAAGTAGCCGGCCGGCCCGTCGGAGTCGTCGACGGTCCATTCGAAGAGTCCCTGGTAGAACGCGCGAGCGGCTCCAGGGTCTTCGGTCAGGAGGTCGAACCAGACGAATTTGCCCACCTGGTACTCGCCGGTCGCTGTCTCCGTGATGGGCGGCAGCGCGGTGCCGCCGGTCGCGCACCCGACCAACGCACAGCCGACCACGAGCAGCGCCCACACTCGCCCGATGCGTGCATGGCGGCCGCGCGAACCGTCGGTCGCCGTCGATCGTCGATCCGATCCAACCTCTAGGAATTTCACTTCCAGGAATCCTCGCTCGCGACGGCAGCCAGGCAGCCGGGCTGCCTCTCGCGTTCAGGTGAAACCGCTGCTTCCGAATCTACATTAGCGGCGCTTCGAGTACGAGTCGTGCCGCTCGTACTCGGCTACGAGCAGCTTCGATTCCTCGCGCTTCAGAATTGGCGGTCGAGTCCGGTTCCGCGGAGAAACTTGTAGATGGCACGTTGGCTCTTCGCCGTGTTCGCCTTGATGCCGCGCGCCTGGAAGAGTCGCTGGCGCATCTCGAGCCATTCGGGTGAACCCCATCGATAGGAACGGCTCTTCAGTAGCTCGAAGTCGGCATTCATCCGGCGGGTCAATCCGTCGCTCTCGAGGAAGAATCCCATCTCGTTGTTCCACAGGCGTGAGCGGTAATCGAAATTCGTCGTTCCCACGAAACCGCCGTGGTCCATGATGATGTACTTCGCGTGCAGCTTGCCATAATCAACGTCGCCGCCGATTATGCGGTCGTCGAGGCGCCCCGTCTCGTAGATGAAGAGCCGCGGGTGATTGATCAGATTCTGCCATTCCTCACCCCCGACGAGGCTGGCATTCTTCACCCCATCTTCTCGCCGCTCCAGCCACGCCTCCTGCCAGTCCTTTGGCAACAGCATGCGCGGCGCCATGTTCATGTCGATCACCGACTGAGCGGAGAAATTGTCGGATGTCAGCACGGAGTTGGTGATGATCTCGACGGTGCGTTGCGGGTCTCCTTCGAGCCAGCGATGGGTGTTGCGCGCTCCGTCGATGATCTCATTACCGTCCTCATCGTAGAATTCGCTGGCAAACAGGTATGGCGACACAAGACGAATGTGCGTGAAATCCTCGTCGGCGACGGTGCTAAAGAGATGTTGGATCGAATTCGGATTGCGTTCGATGTTTCCGGCTGGATCTGTGACGACATTCTCGTTGGTGAGGTTTCCGAATTCGTGCGCGAGTCGCACCCTGGCTTCCACCCAGTCGCTGGCGAGGTATTTCGGCATCGCATCGAGGCGCTCCTTCACGACCGGGATCGCCTTCAGCTCGGAGAGCCGCGCCTGGGCAGTCTTGCGCAGCTCGTTGTACATCTTCCGAGCGAGGCTCGAGCGCGCAGGGCGAAGTCGGTGGTTGTTCTCGAAGAAGAACAGCAACGTGAAATACGCTTCGCTCACCTCGCCGACCGTTTCCTCGTTGCTCGTTCGCGAGCCGCTTGTTCGTACCAGGATCTCCGCATCCATGTAGGTATCGGGGTCCGGGGATCCGTCCGCCTTGATGCCGTAATACGACAACGAGATGTTCCGACCACCGGTCATCGCCATGGCGCGATCGGGGAAGCTTCCGTCTACGACCATCAACTTGTCGTGGGAACGCCGGTTCGCGTTGACGAAGATCTTCGAGATTGCGTTGAAGATCACGACCTGCACGCGCGCCTTGCGGGTCGTCACCTGTCCGTCTGCGTTGCGCATGAATCCGGCGTCCGCGGCGCACGTTTCCAGCGCCTTCAGCCCGCGATGGTTCGAATCCATGGAGCCGATCGAATCGACCATGAAACGCACATCGACACCGCGCTTGACTGCGTTGCACAATGCGCCGAGCATCGAATCTCCGACCAGGTCCCGCTTGAAGATGTAGTAGGTCGCGTCAAGGGTGTGTTTGGCGTTGTCGATCATCCAGATCTTCGCCGCGAGCGAATTCAACGCGTCTTCTTGCGTGCTGCCGAGAAACTTCGCCTCGGCGTGCTGGATCGGGATTTCGGCATGCTTGCCGACTTCGATCGGGTCGATCTCCAGTTCGTCGGCCGGCACCCAGGTTCGCTTCGCGTACAGCTGGTCGATGAAGGGGTCGGCGATCGCTCCGAGCGGCGGGCAGTCCGGAAG
>CAXMSF010000383.1:0-11274 GCA_964196055.1 uncultured Gammaproteobacteria bacterium
CGATGAGGCCCTGGCTGATCAGGAGCCATGCGCCCTCGTTCCCGGGATGCCGCGCCAGCAGTCGCTGGGCGAGGCCGACACCGGCGCGCCAGTCACCGCGTCCAGCCGCGAGCCCGATCAGGGCTGAATCGGGCGCGGGCCACGCCGGATCCCGTTGCTGGGCCATCGCGTACCGCCGCTGCGCGCCTTCCAGGTCCCCCTGTGCCTCGAGCGCGCGTCCGAGCCAGAATTGTGTGCTGGCCAGGTCGAGCTTCGGGGCGAGCTTGCGGAGGCGCTCGGCGGCCGCCGCGGCGTCGCCGCGCGCCAGCTCGAGGCGCGCCCGAAGGTACTCGCGGCTCGCGTCGAGCGCGTTCGGCAGGTCGCCGTAGGCCTCGGCTGCGCTTTCGGCTGCGTCGAGATCAGCGAGCTCGAGGTAGGCCTCGACGTGCATCACATAGAACTGCGCCTCATCCGGGAAGCGCACAATCGCTTCCCGGATCGCCTCCTCGACCGCGGCCGTCTCTCCCCGATCGGCCAGGTAGCGGATGAGCGGCGCGACCGCCTCCGGCGAGTCCGAGCGCGCGGCGTGGGCCCGGAGCGCCTTCTCCGCTTCCTCTCCCCGGCCGGTCGCGGCGTAGAGCTGCGCGAGTAGGCCGTAGAGGTTCTCCGAGGGGGTGTCGCCCTCGAGGTTCGCCTCGATCAGCGCCACGGCCTCCTCGGCCTGGCCGTTGGCCGCGAGCCCCTGAGCGAGGAGCTGCCACGACGCTCCGTCCTTCGGATCCGCCGCTACCATCTGCCGCAGCGTCGCGAGGGCCGGCTCGAACTCGCGCTGCTGCAGCTGGATCTGTACCTGCACGCGGCGGAACGTGCGCTCGAGCTCGGCCTGGTCCGGGTCCCCCTCGACCGCGGCAATCGCCGCCTCCACGGCCAACGTCGCCTCCTCGTTCCGGTGCTCGGCCGTGAGCGTGGCGATGCGGACGAGCCGGCTCCCGGGCCGGTCGGGGTAGCGCCCCTCCGCGTCCTTCAGCAGCGCGAGGGCCTCGTCCAGATGGCCGAGGCCGAGCTCGGCCTGGGCCCGCAGGATGAGCGCGTCGGCATGCTCGGGCGCGTCCTCCGGTACCCGGACGGCGACGCTGCGCGCGAGGGCCGGGTTCGAGAGGCGGAGCGCAACGGAGGCGAGGGCCAGCTGCACATCCGCGCGCTCCGAGAACTTCTCCGCGCCGGCCTCGAGCACCCACAGCGCCCGCGGCGCCTCGCCGGCCTGAACCAGGACCTCGGCCAGCTCGATCAGCTTCGCGGGGTCGCTCGGGACCTCGGCCCCGAGCGACGCCACGGCCTCGCGGGCCGCGCCGCGGTCGCCCCGCTCGAGCGCTTCGGGAACGGCCTTCCGGGCCTCCGCGATCTGCTCGTCGGTCGAGGGGCAAGCGGCGAGGGTCGCCGCCAGCATGACCAGAAGCAGGGCGCTCGGGACGCCCGGAATCGCTCCGAACCACTTCGTCCAGATTCGCATCCGACGGATCATACAGGCAATGGCGCAGGACGAAGCCGCGAGAAGAACCTCCTGCTCGCTGATCCTCGCGTGCCTCGCCGCACCCGCACGGGCGAGCGCCCGGCTCTGGCTAATTGCGCTTCAGGATGTGGACGACGCAGACGCCGCCGACGCCCACCATGTGGACCAGGCCCGCGCGGGCGCCCTCCACCTGTCGCGGTCCGGACTGCCCGCGCAGCTGCTGGGTCGTCTCCCAGATCTGCGCCAGCCCGGTGGGGCCGTTGGGGTGTCCCCGTGACAGCAGTCCCCCGTCGGTGCTGAAGGGGATGCGTCCCCCGATGCCGAGGTCGCCCGCCTCCACCCAGCGCTCGCCCTCGCCCTCGGGGCAGAAGCCCATGGCCTCGCAGTAATCCACTTCCTCGACGGTAAAGGCGTCGTGGACCTGCACCAGCGAGATGTCCTCCGGCCCCATGCCGGCCTGCTCGTAGGCGTCGCGAGCGGTCTGGGCGGTGGTGTCGCTGTCCTGAGCCGTGGTGCCGCCGTAGCTGCTGGGCGAGCGGAAGCACGAGGCCTCCACGCTGATCAGGGGGGCCAGACCCAGCTGGCGGGCCTTCTTCTCGCTGACCACGATGGCCGCCGAGGCGCCGTCGCCGATCGGGCAGCAGTGGGGGACGGTGAGCGGATCGCAGACCATGCGGGCGTTCATCACATCTTCGAGGGTCTGTGGCTTGCGCAGCTGCGCGTAGGGGTTCTTGGCTGCGTGCGCGCGATTCTTCACCGCCACCATGGCGAATTGCTCGATGCGCGAGCCGTACTCATGCATGCGGCGGTGCGTCCGCATGGCGAAGATGCCCATCGGTGCAAAGAGGCCCTGCATGCGCAGGAACTGAACCTCCTTGTTCTGATCGCTACCGGGCTGGGGCTTCGGCCCGGCGGCGTTTCGCAGCCCGTCCGCCTTGCCGACGCCGACGGCCAGGGCAACGTCCACGCGGCCCGACTCCACCGCCAGACAGGCCTCGCGGAAGGCGCTGGATCCGCTGGCGGAGGCATTGTCGATGTTCACCACTGGAATCCCCGTGAGTCCGAGTCTCTCGGAGATGCGCGTGCCCGGCGTCAGCCCCAGCAGCAGGGCACCACAGTACATGCTCTGGACGTCGGTCCACGCAAGCCCTGCGTCTTTCAAGGCTGCATCGACGGCCTCGACCCCCAGGCTGGTGGCCGATCGCTCCGGGAGGCGGCCGAAGGGGGCCATCCCCACCCCCGCTACTGCGACTCGCGTCATGTCTGGCTCCGATCAATCCGTCACGGGGGCAAAGCCATAGCCGACCAGTGGGCTTCCCTCTTCGTCGTTGCCCTGGGGCAGGAGATTCGTGCGCAGGCGCATTCCAATCTCGACGTTCTCGGGGCTTCCCAGAATGATGCCCATGACGCGCAGGTCGTCGGCCAGGTCGACCTGCCCCAGCGCATAGGCGACGAAGCCCTCGCGCAGCTTGCCCAGCTCGCGCACCACGGTGTAGCTGTAGAGCGTCCCGTCTGCCGGCGCCTCCCGCAGGCTCTGCTTCTGTCCGCAGCAGCGCGCGCAGCGCTCCCGGGCCGGGAACGCCCGGGCGCCGCACTCATCGCAGCACGAGACCAGAAGGTGGGGGCGGCCGTCCTCGCCCTCGACCCGCAATACGTCGTCGAGCAGGGCCTTCGGCTTCTTCTCGTTCGCTTCCGCGGTGCTCATCCCCGGTTCCTCATCGCTTGCTCTTGCTGAAGATGTTGGCGTAGGTGGCCTGTGTCTCGATGGCTTGTTTCACCGCCGCGGCACGCTCCTGGTTGCTGGCCATCTTGCCGATCACCTGATGCTCGAGCTTGAGCCCGGCCTCCAAGTCGAGCTTGACGCCCTCGTTGATCAGGTATTTCGCGGCCGAGAGAGCAAAGCGGGCGCGCTGTGCGAAGACTGCGGCCATCTCCTCGCACCTCGGCATCAGCTCCTCCGCGGGCACCACGTGGTTCACCAGGCCGATGCGCAGGGCTTCGTCGGCTTCGATCGGGAGCCCGGTGAGGATCAGCTCCTTGGCCTTTGCGCTGCCCACCAGGCGGGGCAGGCGCTGGGTGCCGCCGCCGGCGGGCAGGGCGCCGAAGCTGATCTCCGGCAGCCCGAGCTTGATACCCTCGGCCGCGATACGAATGTCGCACGCCAGCGCGATCTCGCAGCCACCGCCCATGGCCGAGCCGTTGATGGCACAGATGACCGGCACGCGGACATCCTCGATGTGGCTGATGAAGTTGGGCACGCTCACGCGCCCCCCGGTGGTGGGCTCGCGCAGGTCGGCGCCGGCACAGAAGTGCTTGCCGGCACCCGTGAGGATGATGGCGTGGATCTCCTTGTCCGCCGCGACCTCGTCGAGCGCGTGGTTGATCTCCGCCCCCAGGCGATCGGTGATGGTGTTGGCGCGCTTGGGGCGGTTGAGCGTCAGGTAGGCCACGCAAGCTCTCTTTTCGAAGACGATCGTCTCGTACTCCATGGCGCTCCCGTCTACTCCTCCGGCACTCTGCTCGTGGACTGCTCTCGAAATCAGACCTTGGTGGTGTGGAACGTCTGCAGCTCGCACAAGCCGCGCAGACCCCACTTGCCGTTCTCCAGACCGAGGCCCGACCACTTGTGCCCGCCAAAGGGTGCGTAGGGGACGAGCGCGAGGTGGTTGTTGACCCAGGCCGTGCCGCAATCGAGCTGGCTCGCCACCTCGCTCGCGCGCTCTACGTCGGCGCCCCAGACGGACCCGCCCAGGCCGAAGTGGCTGGCGTTGGCGCGCGCGACGGCATCTTCGACGTCGCTGTAGGGAAGCACCGGCAGCACCGGGCCGAACTGCTCTTCATCGACCACGCGGACGCCGTCGGAGACCTCGCTCAGGATGGTCGAACTGTAGAAGTAGCCCTTCTCTCCCATGCGCTCGCCGCCAACCAGCGGCTTGGCGCCATGCTTGCGCGCATCCTCCACGAGCTCGCACACGCGTTCGAACTGCGGGCGGTTGTTGATGGGGCCGAGCTGGCTGCTGGGATCCGCCCCGTCGCCGGTCACGACGCCACGGGCGACGTCGCTGAGCTCCTTGAGCAACGCGGGGTAGATGCTCTCGTGGGCGTAGATGCGCTTGATGGCGGTGCAGGTCTGGCCGGAGTTGTCGAAGGCGCCCCAGAAGAGCTTCTCGGCCAGGCGGCCAGGGTCGGCGTCGGGGAGTACGATGGCGGCGTCGTTGCCGCCGAGCTCGAGGGTGACGCGCTTGAGATCCGGGGCCGCCGCGGCGGCGACGCGCTTGCCGGTGGCGACGGAGCCCGTGAACGAGATCTTGCGCACCAGCGGGTGCTCGCTCAGCCAGGCCCCCAGGTCGTCTCCGCCCGAGACCACGTTGAGGACGCCGGGGGGAAGCACGTCGCGCAGCACCTCGCCCATCATCAAGGTCGAGAGCGGCGTGTACGGGGAGGGTTTGAGGACGACCGTATTGCCGGCGAGCAGGGCCGGGCCGATCTTGGCGCATGCGATCAGCACCGGGTAGTTCCACGGGGTGATGGTGGCCACCACGCCCAGCGGGCGCGCCCGCACCTCGATGCGGACGTTGTCGTCATCCTGCACCAGCTCGTCGGGCAGCTCTAGACCGGCGTTGAAGAGAAAGCTGAAGGCCGCGCCGATCAGCTCGCCGGCCGCCTTCTGGGTCGGCTTGCCCTGCTCCCGCATCAGCACAGGCGCCATCTCGCCGACGCGCACCTTCAGTGCCTCGCAGCACTCCTTCAAGAGCTGGCGGCGCATGGCCTCGTCCGCCGCCCAGGCCGGGCCGGCGGCAGCGGCGGCCTCGACGGCTGCGTCGAGCTGCTGGCGGCTGCAGTCCGGGGCCTCGGCGAAGATCGACTCGTCGGCGGGGTTCGCGACGCCAAAGGTCTGCTCGGCGCGCACCGCCTTGCCGGCGATCGTCATGTCGTAGGACATCGTTGCGCTCCTTCCGGTGCGGCGAGCGAGGCCGCACCAACGGCCACTGGAGAGGCCTCCCCGGTGGCGGGTCCCCGCTCGCGAAGAGGCGGCCATCACGAAGATTTCCGAGAAGTTGACCGAAAAGGCGCATCCGGTCAATCGAATCTCTGGGGGGTGGCCGGCCCTCGATCCGACGACGACACCGCCCGTCCAGTTGCCGATTCAACCCGCCATTGCAGCTACCACTCGACGCGCCCCGGTCCGCCGCGGACCTCGCCGAACTTCGTCTCGAGCACGACCGGGCCGCGCGCTTCCAGGCTGCCGTGACCGTCGGCCGCGAGCTGGAAGCTGCGGCTTCGAAAGCTCGCCCCCGCGCCCACGCGCAGCCTGCCGTCGGCAAGCGGCTCGACGCCGAGCAATCGCAGGTAGGAGAACAGCGGCTGGGAGTGGCTGTGCTGGTTGTTCATGGCATTCGTCTGCATCGAGAGGAGATTCGATCCCCAGGTTTCACCGGGGCGGGTCGATTCGATGCCGTTGTACGCGTCGGGGCCCGAGAGCGTACCGGTCCAGACGCCCGGATAGTGGCGCTGGTGGTTCGCCAGCGTCATGCGTCGCCACTCGTCCCAGGCCAGCTTCGGATCGAGCTCGGCGGCGGCCCAGATGAGGGTCATGTTGATCGAGAACCAGATCCCGCCGCCGCCGGCGCCCTCACCGGGTCCGCCCATGAGATCGCGGTCTGGGAAGATGGGCCATCGCACACGGGCGCCGAGGGGCGAGCCGCCGCGCAGGTGCTCGTCGATCACCGCAAGCAGGCTGCTCGCCTGCTCGGCATTCGCGGCGCCGCTGAGCAGAGCCCACGGCTGGACTTCCAGCCAGCAGTCCTCGTCGCCGACAGGCGGCGCTCCCGGCCCATAGGCGCGGCGGAACCAGCGTCCGTTCCACTCGCGCGCGACCGCGGCGCGCAGCTCCTCGCCGAGGGCGCGTGCTGCGCCGGCGGTCTCCTCGTCGCCCAGGCGATCGCAGAGTCCGGCGTAGACCGGGAGCACCCAGGCGGCCATGGCCGAATTCAGCACCGACTCTCCCCGGGTCTTCATCAGCTCCGGCTCGACGCCGGAGAGCGGGATCGCGGTGTCGTTCCAGTCCGCGTTCAGGATGCGAACGTGTCCGCGCTCGCCCCGGCCCACGCCCTCGGCGAAGTACTCGAACTGCCGGCGCAGATTCTCGGCCAGCGGTACCGCTGGAGCTGCGTACTCCGGGTGGTAGTCGAGCTCGGCCTCGAAGGCCGCGCAGTCGCCGGTCGCAGCCGCGTACTCGGCCGCGAGCGCCAAGGCCCAGAGGTTCTGGTCCGACGGCTTGAATCCGAGCGCCGCGGGCTTCTTCGCGCCGTCCAACGAGTAGGGGAGCTCGCCCTCGGCATTACACCAGGCGGAGGTGTTTCGCAGGACGCCGAGCGCGAGGTCGGGCTCGCAGTAGACGAGGGGGAGCGCGTGCTGCAGGGGATCGCGGGCAGCGCCGTTGAATCCGATCGGGAAGAGATAGGCGGACGACTGGTTGAGCGTGTAGCCGCCGATCACCTCGTCTCGGCACACTCCCCCCGAGAGCAGCGCCGCGTGCCAGGGGACTTCGCGCTCGGCTTCGGGGCAGCCCTCGGCGTGGGCTTGCGGCAGCCGTTCGCGCAGCTGCGCGAGGCTCGAGCTGAGCAGGGCACTCGGGTCCTCGACCACCGATCCGTCCTCTGATCCGTCGAGTGTGCCGAAGCGGAACCAGAGCTCTGCCGTCGCGCCGGGCTCGAGCGCGAGATCACTCGCCAGCGTGAGGGTGGGGTGGGGTGCGCCGTCGTGAGACGGCGCGGCCGGGGTATCGCCGAGCGCCTCCAGTCCGACGTCCAGCGACGGGCCGAAGACCTGCGCGAAGGGTCCGATGGCGAGCCCGCCCCCCTCGCCCTCTGCGAGGCGGCGCTCGACGGCGAGAAGCCCGCGCGGCGAGGTCTCCACGTCGTAGGCCAGGGCGCTCTGGGCGTGATTCCGGCGGCTCTCGCTCGTGCCGAGGAGGTTCAAGAAGCGAGGCACGACGGCCCACTCCTCGCGGTGCCGAAGCTCGCAGCGCGAGCCCCTCGTGTTGTGGATGCGCACGCGGACGAGCACCCAGGTTGCGTCGCCCTCCGGACACAGGATCAGCCGCTCGAGCGATAGCCCGCGCCGACTCGCGACCACCTCGAACCAGGTCGGTCCGAAACGCCGCAACGGGACGTCCGCCGGCGGGCGCATCTCCCACGCACTGCCCCAGCTCTCACCGCCCTCGTCGACGATCGAGATGCCGGTGCCCGCCGGGTCGGGTGCGGTGATCCAGCGCAGGCCGAAACGTTCGTCGAAGAGCGCCACCCGGCCGTCGTTTGCGGCCTGGATCTGGATCGCCCGATTTCCCAAGAGCACCCAATGGCGGCGCGTCTTCGGGCCCTGGATCGGATCCCACTCTGCCTCGGGCAGGGCTTCCTGGTCGGCGTCGTACTCGAAGAGGGGGAGTCCATCGCGTTCGGACCACGCTCCATAGCGGCTCATCGATTCATCTCTCCTTCTTGCACCCGGTGTTCTTCCGTCAGTGGGCCCGTGGTGGTGACGGGGTCGGCTCGGCGTCGCAGCCGTGCCCGCGGGCGTATTCGACCATCTCGCGGAGGTTTCTCAGTGGCGTGTCACGGACGATTTCGCAGCCCGCAGCGACGACGTAGCGTCTTCCGGCGGCTGCGTGACACCGGCGAATTCCGTCGCGCACGTCCTCGGGACCGGCGTTGCGCAGCACCCCGACGGGATCGATGTTCCCGAGCAGGACCTGCTCGGGGCCGCAGGCGGCGCGAGCTTCTTCGATGGGAACCATCCAGTCCAGGTCGAGGATGTCGACCCCGAGGTCTGCGAGCAGGGGCAGGAGACGGCGGGTCCGTCCGCAGATGTGCAGGCGCGTGCGAGCACCCATGGCGTGAATTCCGTCGACCAGCCGTCGCTCGGCCGGGAATACGAACTCCTCGTAAATCGCCGGCCCGACCAGAGACGCCGCGGCGTCCCCGATCCCGATCAGGTCGGCACCGGCCGCCACCTGGGCGCGAGCGAAGCGCAGGCCCAGGTCGACGCAGAACGCGCAGAGATCACGCACGAAATCCGGCTCGTCGACGAAGTCGAGCATCAGCGTATTGATGCCGCGCAGGTTCGCCGCTTCCGCACAGGGGCCCTCGATCCAGCCTTCCACCAGCTTCTCGTCGCCGATCTCATGGCGGAGCAACGCGATGGCCGCAATCCGATCCGCCATCCGCGGGCCGCTTGTCGGATCGGGGCAGTCGAGGCGTGCGAGGTGCCGGGGATCGGAGAGGAGCGCCTCGCTCTCCACGATCGCGGGAGGCTGGTCCGGGTAGCACTCGATCGCGGCCCCGAGGTCTGCCGCCTCGCGGCATGGATCCGAGATCGCCGAGACGTAGTCGAAATCGAAGCGCCTGGACGTCTCGATCTGGCCGCGTGCGAGCAACCGGTGATCGGTCGCGTACTCGCCGTAGGGGACCCCGATCTGGTCGGCCGCGAACATCATCGTGATCGGCATGAGCGGAAGCCGATCGACAGCTCGCCCCTCGAGCAGGTTTAGGATTCGCGTCCGGCCATTCATCGCAGACAGGATCTCAGGCGTCGAGGCGCGCTATCAGCGCCATCGGGATTCAGGCTCCGACCAGTTCGTGTGCGGCACGAACCGCCGCGGTGGCGTTGTCCGCGTAGGCGTCGGCCCCGATCGCGTCCGCGTGTTCGGCGGAGAGCGGTGCGCCGCCCACCAGGATCTTCACCCGATCGCGCAGGCCGGCCGCTTCGAGCGCCTCGATCGTCGACGTCATCGAGGGCATGGTCACCGTGAGCAGGACCGAGAGGCCCACGAGGCTCGCGCCGTTCTCCTCGACGGTCGCCACGAACTTCTCGGGCGAGACATCGGCTCCCAGGTCGACGACATCGAAGCCCGCGCCCTCGAGCATGGCGGATACGAGGTTCTTTCCGATGTCGTGAAGGTCGCCCTGTACGGTGCCCATCACGACGCAGCCCTTGCTCGGGGCGCCCGTCTCGCTGAGCAGCGGGCTGATCAGCTCGAGCGCCGTCTTCATCGCCCGGGCCGAGAGCAGGAGCTCCGGCACGAAGTATTCTTCTTCCTCGAAGCGCCTCCCCACCTCGGCCATCGCGGGGATCATTGCGCCGTCGATGAGCGACTGCGGATCGACGGACCCTTCGAGGGCCTGGCGCGTCAGCTCCGCCGCCGCGTCCCTGTTTCCGGTGAGTATGGCCTCGTAGAGCTCTTTCATCGGCGTCATCTAGCTTTCTCCGTTGAACTCGCGCACGGCGTCGAGCATCGCGACGATGTTCTCGACGGGAGTGCGCGCTTGAATGTTGTGGATGGCGTTGAAGACGAAGCCTCCGCCGCGCGAGAAGATCTCGAGGCGCTCGAGGACCTGGCGGCGGACCTCCTCGGGCGTTCCGAAGGGAAGGGTCTTCTGCGTGTCGACGCCGCCGCCCCAGAAGACGATGTCGTCGCCGTACTTTGCCTTCAGCTGCTCCGGATCCATGTTGGCCGCCGAGCACTGGACGGGGTTCAGGATGTCGAACCCGCACTCGATGAAGGAGGGGACGAAGCGCTCGACCGAGCCGCAGGAGTGCTTGAAGGTCTTCCACGCAGTGTGCTCGTGGATCCAGCCGTTGATGCGCTTGTAGTAGGGGAGCCAGAGGTCGCGGAAGGTGTCGACGGAGCAGAACGACCCTGTCTGGGTTCCGAAATCGGTTCCGCAGAGCATGACGACGTCGAGCGAGTCGCCGATCCGCGCGCGAATGCGCACGAGGTTTCCCAGCGCGATCTCGCACTGCCGGGAGAAGACGGCGTGGATGTAGTCCGGGCGCGCCGCCAGCGACATATACCACTCGGCGATGTCGCGAATACCTTTCGGATGCACGAGATTGGGGGCCGGCACGAGCGCGATGTCGCCGAAGGCCATGCCGCCGAGGGCCGTGATCACCGCCCGCCCGCTCTCTTGGGCGGCCTCGATGTCCTCGGCGAGCTCCGCAAGATCCCGATCGCTGATGGGACTGAACTCCTCGAGGTTGTCGTTCGGGTCGAGCCGGTCTTCGTCGATCTCGTCCTGGCGGATGAGCGTGTCGAAGAAATAGCCCCCCGCCGGCATCCGGCCGCTCGGCGGCGCGGACAGGTCGCCCCTGGGATGGATGAGGGTATCGCCGTTGCTGTCGCTGGTGGTGTTGAAATCAATCGAGACCAGGACCTCGAGGCCGTCGGGCATCCGCCACGTCTTCCAGTCGTCGTTGCGGAAGCCGAAGAGTGTTTCCCGGCCCGGGATGCCCTCGACGTCGATACCCATCGCGCCCTTGAGATCGTTCTCGACGAGGCCCAGCATCTGGTAGGGCTCGTGGACCTTCACAGGCGAAGGCTCCAGCCCGTAGTGGTTCCGGAGCGCGGCCACGCAGCTCACGTGGATTCCCGTGACGGAGGTTCCACCGAAGTCGATCGGCACGGCGTCGGGCTCGCGATGGTCGAGGGTCGCGAGGACTCTCTCTCGGCTCTGCAACGCGCTTTTCCTTCTCGCTCCCTCGCCACGCACTCCGTCGTCCCCTCGCGCGCGGGCGTCGCCTCGATCATAGTAGCGCGATCGAAAATACTGGCGCGCGCTACTCCATGAGAGGCCTTGGAAGAGGTCGCGCATGGTCGAGCTTCAGGCCACGAAGAGACGTGCAATCACGCGGCGTTCTTGGCAGATCTCCACCCGAGGCAATAGACTCGCGGGCCGTGGTGACCTCCCGGAATGACCTCTATAGAGCGGGTCCAGGCGACCGTGCGC
>CAXMSF010000384.1:0-4713 GCA_964196055.1 uncultured Gammaproteobacteria bacterium
ACGCTTTGCGCTGCCGGGTGGCTCTTGGACGATTACTGGTGCGGATTCCGACGCATCGGCGAAGGATCCGCCTCTGCGCTACTTCGTTGAAGCTGCCTTACAGCCATCGAGGATGGCCTGTAGTTTGCGGCCGACCTCCGCGGGGTCGACGGGACGATCGTCCCGTGACTTGGCGAGCATCTGCAGAATCAGCCGCGAAAGCGAAGCGGGAATCGAGTCGACTCGGGTGTACGGGTCGGGCGGCGCTGTGTGGCGGTGGTGGTATGCGAGGTCGCCATCTTCGAACGGCACGGTTCCCGTGACGAGCTGATAGAGCGTTACGCCGAACGCGTACAGGTCGGCGCGGTGGTCGACTTCGCCGCCGGCAGCCTGCTCGGGTGCCATGAAGTTCGGCGTGCCCCCGATCATCGTCGAAGATTTTCGCACTTCCTCGATGGTCTTGGCGAGGCCGAAGTCCATGATCTTGACGGTGCGATCCGTTGTGAAGAACAGGTTCCCGCTCTTGATGTCCCGATGGACGATTCGCTGCTCGTATGCGTACTGGAGGCCGGCCGCGACCTGAATGCCGATTCGCGCCGTGTCGGAAACGCTCAACCGACCACGTTTGCTCAGGAGCTGGTTTAGCGGGAAGCCCTCGAGCAACTCCATGGTGATGAAGTAGCTTCCATTCTCTTCACCTGCATCGAACAGCGTCACGATGTTTCGATGATTCAGCGCGGCAGCCGCCTGGGCTTCGCGTTTGAAGAGCGCGACCGCCGTGGGATGATTCTTGAGGCTATCCGGCAGCCGTTTGAGTGCGACGACGCGTCCGAGGTTCTTGTCGCGCGCTTTGAACACGATGCCCATCGCGCCGCGCCCGACCTCTCCGAGGATTTCGTAGCGACTTTCGACATTTCCCTCATTGGGACGGGGCACGGCCTGCTGCTGCAATTCGGCGATGCGCTCGCTGACATCTCGCCGCCGTGGATCGATCCTGCGGACGGTCTGGTATGCGTCGATGGCGCGTTCCGGTCTGCCGGCCATGGACAACATCTGGGCGTGCCGCTCGTGCAGCGCCGCAGACGCGTTGCCCCCAGCTTCCTGGATTGCTTCCTCGATCTTGTCGACGGCTGCATCGAAGTCGCCGCGCGTTTCGAGAGTATCCGCGATTCTCTCGCACGCGTTTCCGTAATTCGCGTCGCGTCGTTTGACCTGCTGAAGATTTCCGATCGCGCGGTCGTGGTCGCCGAGGTCTTTGGCCAGACAGCCTGCCTCGAAGAACTCACCGGTCTTCTCGAGGATCTCGAGCGCTTTCGAGTCTTCACCGATCTCGCGATAGCACTCGAGTGCGTTCTGGAAATCGTAGGCTGCCTCGTAGCAGCGTGCTGCATCGGCGATCTCGCCTGCGGCACGGTATGCGTCGGCTGCTCGGCCCGAATCTCCGGCTTTTTCGAACAGCGCCGCCGATCCGGCAGCGTCGTCTCCGACCGCGCGCAACTCTGCCGCTTCTTCGAACTTTCCGGCGGCTTCCAATTCCTGCGCGGCCGCATCGGATGCGCCGACTTGTTGGTGGAAGGTCGCGCGCATGAGGTGTGCCTCATGTTGCTGCCCGGCCGCATCGAGTGCTTCTGCGGCGGAGAAGTAGTCGCCCGCGAGAAACGGTTCCGTGGCCGCTGCGCAATCCTTGAAGACCAGAACGTTCTCGTCTGCGAGCTGTGCGAGCAGCTGGATGGAACGACCCAGCGTTTCGATATTCAGCGTGTATTCGGCGACGCAGTCGGCCGACGCGACCAACAACCTGTGAGTGCCTTGCCCGATCGGAATGATGGTGCTTCCGTTTCGTGCATAGCGGATCAGGGAATTCTGCCCTCGCAGAGCGATGCGTGCTCCAGTAACGGGCTTTTCGCCGTTCATGGCCTGGATTTCCAGGGCTGTCTCTTTCGGTCGAAAATCGTATTCGAGTTTCGTAGGCCGGCCCCGCGACACCCGGGCTCTCTGAGTTTCGAGGAAGTGCCCGATGATTTCGTTGCCGGCCATGTCCATCAGCGGGCCTTTCACGGTGACGTGGTAGGAACGCTTCCTCGCGGGAATCCAGCGGAAGATGATGTCGCCGCCGATCATGTTGCGTTGGTAGCGACTGAACGAGTTGAGCGACTTCTTGAGGCGCCCGGAATCGGTCTTCTTCGACTTCGTCGTCGGCACGTCGTTGGCGTTCTTCGATACCCTGATTGCGAAGAAGCCCTTCGTCTTGGGCGGCACCTTGACCGTGACCTCGATCTTTCCCCAGCCGCGGATCAGGGGAAATAGCAGCAGCAGGATTGCCCCAGAGTAGACGCCCATCGCCCGAACGTTCCAGACAGCGTGGCTGGTGAATCCTGCGGCAACGCACTGGGTGTTCGCGAGGATGTTGACGATGTCGGGATGCTGACCGCTCAGCATCCGCACTTCGACGTCGTAGCGGTTCGTGCTTTGGCAGTTTCCGTCCTCGGTCGCTTCTTCGGCATCCTGTGGTGCCCAGTCGATTCGCGCGAGGAAGATTGCGTCTACGTCGAAGGTCTGCGTCAGCCGTGCGATCACGTCGGCATCCAGCGAGGTCGGTTGTTCGAATTCGAAGAGACCGTCGAGTTCTTCGCCGAGGAGGGGATGGATTGCCTCGGGCGCTGGAAGCAGCGTGAAGGATCCTGCGATGGCTTCGTCGAGGGATTCGCTGAGGGCTACGGCGTCGGGCGCGCGCGGATTCAACCACGCGAACAACCTCCCCCGCCAGCTCGGCGCGTCGCGGATCTCGAGCCGAATCACCCGGCGCCCCGCGGCTTTCGAAGTCTGGTTCGCGAAGCTCCGAATCAACTCGTCGAAATCGGGTCCGGTCACGTCGATCGACTCGTCCTTTACGAATGCTCCGCTCGTCGATCCTTGCTGCTCGGTGTCTCCGCGGTGCAGCAACGCGGTCATTTCACGCGCGCGCGTTGCACTTTCTTCGTCTCCGATGGCACCGTAGGCGGCCGCGAGCTGGTCCTGGGTTTCGGGAGAGAAGGGCTCGAGTCGCGTTGCGCGGAGGAGCAAGTCACGTGCCTGCTCGTGCCTGCCGAGCTCGGACTGGATTTCCGCGGCGAGGCGCAGGTTCTCGGTCGAGTTGTTCGCGCCGTTACGCGGCGCGTCAGTCAAGATTCGAGTGGCCCCCTCGAGATCGCCGGTTGCACGCAACGCCTGCACGAGATTTCGCCGCTTCTCGAAATCGCCCGGCTTCAGCTTTACCGCACGCCGGAGCAGTGAAACCGCCTGGTTCGCGCGACCGTTCTTCAGATGGACGATGCCGAGACCCGTCAGCGCCTTCGCGTCGTTCGGTTGTAGTGCGAGTGCCTTCTCGTAAGCGGTTTCAGCCGACTTGATGCCACCCAACGCGCGCTGGGCTTCGCCCATGCCGCTGAGCGACTCCGCGTTCTCGCCGCCGATTTCGATCGCCTTTCGGTAGGCGGCCAGTGACTCTGCAGGGCGACCGAGAGTTTCGTCCAACTCGCCGCGGCTTTGCCACGACTCCGCGACAACGGAAGGTTCGGTCCTGGCCGCACGTTCGAGTAGCGAGCGCGCGCGGTGAGCGTTGAGCCGCACGGCCTCGCGTTGCCCGGCCTCCAACAGCAGCGAGGCGCGGCGCTTGCGATCAGACGATTCGAGATTGGCGAGCTGCTCGTAGGGCCAGGCATCGCTCGGGTCCAGGCGGGCCGCGTGCAGCAGCGCCTTCCGGGCCCGCTTCTCGTCATGTTGTTCGAGCAACACGCGTGCATAGGTGTGCTGGATCTCAGCACTCTCCGCTCCGCCTTCGATCAGGCGTTCGATGTAGCGTCTGGCTGCACGCAGGTTGGAGCGTTCCAGCTCGACCTCCGTCGCGGCCAGCAGCAGCGCCCGGTCCGGCTTCGAGCTTCCGGTGCCTCGCTTTACATCGTTCTCGATCAGCGCCCACGCCCGTCCGGCTTCGCCGGACGCTGCCAGGACGCGCGCTCTTTCGCTGTTTGCCGCTGTCGAATCGATAGCGGCGCGTGTGATCTCCTTGCGGACGGCAACCGTCGTCGTCGACATCTTCCCGTCGACCTCGCGCCAGGCCTGGTAGAGGTGCTGCCGGTCGAGGCTTCGGCGCGCGCGCCCAGCGGCTGCGAGTTCTCCGAGCAGCGGCGGAGGGCTCGGAGACGTGGCGATCCCCAAGGCGGTCAATGCCCCAGATGCCGCTTGCTCGCAGGCTTCGCCTATGGAGTCGAGTGGTGCCTCGGCCTGCGTCGCGCTGATGAGCTGCTCGGCCGTGGTGTCGAGCACGCGCAGGCGGATCTCGGCCATCCCGCTCGAAACGCGAAGGCTTGAGAAGAAGACGCTCTGTGCACCGAGCTCGCGGGCCAGTTCGACCAGCTTTCGCTGTGGGATCGCATCCGTGCTCCCGGACGGAGAGAGGTCGCGGATCGTCGCGCGTGGGACCGCCTGGATGCCGCTGCCGGCGAGCCGCAGTTCCAGCCATGCCGAGAAGCCCAGCGCGACCGAATCGAGCCGTGGGTCGACGCTCGGAGGCGCGATCAGGACGAGTCCGGTCGCTTCGGTCCGCGCCTCGCTCGTGCCTGGGAATACATGGCCGAAGACCGCGATCGCCAGGATGGAAGCCAACACTCGAAAGCGACGAAGCGGTTCAGGCATATCCGCGATTCATCGGCTATCTGGGCCCCGCAATGTAGTGTTTCCAGGCCCGTCCCAGCA
>CAXMSF010000385.1:0-2038 GCA_964196055.1 uncultured Gammaproteobacteria bacterium
GGCGATGGGCCGGATGAATCGCCCGTCGTTGATGATCTACGGCGGAACGATCAAGCCCGGGTACAACAAGGCTGGGGACCCGCTCGACATCGTCTCGGCATTCCAGTGTTACGGCGAGTTCCTGGCGGAGCGCATCGACGAGGATACGCGGCAGGAGATCGTACGGCGCGCCTGCCCGGGCGCGGGTGCCTGCGGTGGGATGTATACCGCGAACACGATGGCGTGCGCGATCGAGGCGCTCGGGATGTCGCTGCCCTACAGCTCGTCGACTCCCGCAGAAGATCCGGCGAAGATCGCCGAGTGTTACGAAGCGGGAGCTGCGATCTACAACCTGCTCGAGAAGGACATCAAGCCGAGCGACATCATGACGCGTGAAGCGTTCGAGAACGCAATGGTGATCGTGATGGCGCTGGGTGGTTCGACGAATGCAGTGCTGCACCTGATCGCGATGGCGCGCACCGTGGATGTCGACCTCGGCATCGAAGATTTCCAGAACGTCAGCGATCGCATTCCGTTCATCGCAGACTTGAAGCCGAGCGGGACCTTCGTGATGGAAGACCTGCACGAGGCGGGTGGAACGCCCGCGGTGCTGAAGTTGTTGCTCGAGCGCGGCGTACTTCACGGTGATTGCCTCACGGTCACGGGCCGTACTCTCGCCGAGAACCTCGAGGACCTGCCGGGCTTGTCGGAGGACCAGAAGGTGATCGTTCCGTGGGACGATCCGATCAAGGCGAGCGGCCACATCCAGATCCTCAGCGGCAGTCTTGCGCCCGACGGGTCGGTCGCGAAGATCACCGGCAAGGAAGGCCTCGAGTTCACCGGCACCGCGATCGCATTCGACTGCGAGGAGGACATGCTCGCTGCCGTGGAGCGCGGTGAAATCAAGAAGGGGCACGTCGTGATCATCCGCTACGAGGGCCCGAAGGGCGGCCCGGGCATGCCGGAAATGCTGACGCCGACGTCGGTCATCATGGGTGCGGGTCTCGGAGAGGACGTCGCGCTGATCACGGATGGGCGTTTCTCGGGCGGCTCTCACGGTTTCATCATTGGGCACGTGGTGCCCGAAGCCCAGGAGGGTGGGCCGATCGCGCTGGTCGAAAACGGCGACACGATCACCATCGACGCAAAGAAGCGAGTCCTCGATCTCGAGGTGTCGACGGAAGAACTCGCGGCAAGGCGCGCGATGTGGACGTCGCCGCCCCTCAAGGCAACGCGCGGAACGCTCTACAAGTACATCAAGAACGTGAAGAGCGCGTCGGAGGGCTGCGTCACCGACGAGTGAACGCGCAGCGAGTTCGTCGCGGCTCGGCTACTCGCCGGTGAAATTTGCGGCGCGCTTCTCGAGGAATGCGTTCATGCCCTCGATGCCGTCCTTCGTCTCCGTCATTCCGGAGATGAAGTCGGTTTCGAGGTCCATCTGGGTTTCGAGGTCGTTGGTCGCGCTCGCGACCATGAGCTTCTTGACACCGCCGTAGGCGCGAGTCGGGCCCGATGCGAGCTGTTTCGCGAGTGCTTCCGCTTCGGCCATCAATTCGCCATCCGCGACGTCGACGAGTTCCCTAACCATCGTGAGGTCGAGAGCGTTGGCGGCCTTGGGGCGGTTCAGTGTGAGGTGTGCGACCCCGCTGCGAATTTCGAATTCGAGAGCTTCGTAATCCATGTCCGGGCCTCCGATGGATGAGCTTCCTGCGGTCGCCGTCCGCGGTGCTCCTGCGGGCGGAAACGGTAGCGCACCGGAGCCGCAGCCGTTGTGCGAACCGCGCGCCAGGGGCGCGTCGACACTCGATGCGCATTTTTCGTGCGAAATTTTGCGCTTCGGGGGGTATGATTGACGGGGTGCAATCGCTGTCGATCGTGATCCCCTGCTACAACGAAGTCCACACCATCGAATCGTTGATCGATGCGGTGCTGAATTCGCCATGGCCCGAGAAGGAGATCATCGTCGTCGATGACGCCTCGACGGACGGCACCCAGGAGCTGATCCGGCAGAAGCTCGAGCCGCGCGTGCAGCGGGTGATCTTCCACGAAGAGAACCAGG
>CAXMSF010000386.1:0-4852 GCA_964196055.1 uncultured Gammaproteobacteria bacterium
AACACCGACCGCGGCGTCTTCCAAGCGTGCGCCTTCAGCCACCCGGCCACCTTTCCGGGCGAGGTACGAAAGTGGATGGATGTGAAGGGCAGGGCGGAATAGCTGAGCAATATCAATGCGGACGAATATTGAGAACAGACAACCATCTTCGCCGGGACGTGGCAGAGTACACCGAGCACTACCGTTGCGAGCGAAACCACCAGGGCTTTGGCAATGAGCTAATCGAGAGATCGTCTCAGGACTGCGTCAGCAACCGCCTCGTCGAATGCCGGGAGCCGCTGGGCGGGGTGCTTCGGTTCCACCGGAGAGCGGCGTAGTGTTCGTCTGAGTTTTGCCACACTACAGGGTGTCCTCCGCAGCCGCGAATCCCAGCTTCCACCAGACGGGTACGAGAAAGCTCCCGACCACGAGTTGGGCCGCGATCCAGACGCCGCGACCGGCCGGCCACCAAGTCGGAGCGGGACTGTCGCAGATCCACGAACCGATCCCGACGAGGAAGCTGAAGACGCAGAGCGCCGCCGTCCCCATGCCCGCCAGGCCGCGCCCGAGCCGACGGACGTCGGCCCGCACGTCGCCCCCCGCGGCGGCTGCGACCGGGCCCCACCAGCCGGGCGGGCGGACGCGCCGGTAGAAATCGCTCAGGCGCCCGAGGTCTTCGCGGGTCGCGAGCGAGGCCGTTACGCCCGCCCCGGTCGCCAGCGCCGCCATTGCGAGCAACCGCCACGCGTCGCTCGGCACGAAGGCAACGAGGGGCCCCGCCGCGATCAGCGAGACGGCGATGCACGCGATTTCGCCCCACGCCGTGACCCGCCACCACAGCCAGCGCAGCACCAGCATCGGCCCCATGCCCGCACCGAGCAGCAGCGCGATTCGCCAGGCCCGCTCGATCGACGTGAGCTGCGTCATCACCCCGAGCGCGAGCAGCAGGATCACGGCGTTCGAAATGCGCGCAACCCAGACCGAAGCGCGCGGGTCGGGGTCGCGCCGCCGCCAGGCCTGGCAGTAGATGCGCCCATAGAGGTCGTTCGTCCAGTACGAGGCGCCCCAGTTGAGATGGGTGTCGAGCGTCGACGCCAGGGCCGCGAGCATCGCGGTGAGCATCAGTCCCCGGACTCCCCACGGCAGCAGCTCTGCGATTCCGCGCACGAAGGTGAACTCGCGATCGTGCTGCAGGAGCGCGCTCGGCAGCGCGGGGTCGGGCGGAAAGACGACCAGCAGGCCGAGTGCGATCGGAAGCCAGAGCAGGCTCCGCAGCAGTACCTGCGCGACGGTGAACACCACGCTCGCGAGCTTCGCGTCGCGGTCCGAGCGGCAAGCCATCGTGCGCTGCGCCAGGTAACCCGTGCCGTCGGCGTTCATTTGAATGAACCATTGCAGGCCGAAGACGGCCAATACCGCGAAGGAGGCGTCCTTGGCGCGGGACGGAGTGAAGGCGAGAATCTGGTCCGGCAGGATGCCGCCCGGTCCACCATCGGCGAACTGCTCGCGAATTCGCTCGACGATCGTCTCCATCCCGCCCGCGTGGTGAACCGCGTAGGCCATGTAGATCGCGGTGCCCGACAGAGCGAGCACGAGCTGGAGCACGTCCGTCGCGACGACGCTGCGCAGCCCGCCGGTGGCTGAGTAGAAGAGCGTCACGAGTACGATCGCCCCGATCGAGATCAGGTTGTTGGCGGAGTGCACCCAGAGTTCCGCAGCCGACGGATCGACGGCGAGCGGGACGCCCACCCAGGTCACCCCGGCGAGCAAGGGTCGATAGATCACCGTCGGAAGCCATTGGTCCCAGAGCAGGAAGGGCTGCGTGATGGCGCGGGTCGCGAACAGCACCCATGCGAGTACGACGCAATTGAAGATCGTACCGAAGTAGATCGCCTTGACCGCGCGCAGCACCGTCGCGGCGCGTCCCCCGTAACGGAGTTCAGCGAGCTCCGCGTCGGTGAGGACCTTCGCACGGCGCCAGCTGGGCGCCAGCACGAAGCCCAGGAACAGGAAGGCCAGCGCGTAAATCCAGAGCTGCCACAGCGCGAAGATGCCCGCGGTGGCCACCAGGCCCGTGACGAGCAGCGGCGTGTCTGCTGCGAACTGGGTCGCCGCCATGCTCAGCCCGGCCGTCCAGCCCGACAGCCCGCGGCCGGCGAGGAAGTACTCCTCGAGGTTCCGGGACGCCACCTCGCGCGACCGCAGCCCCGCCGCCATCGCGTAGACGACGAAGGCGAGGACGATCAGGCCATCGACCCAATGCAAGCTGGCCAAGCGCGCACCTCGGGCAAACCCACGCCGGGGAGTCGGCGCTGCGTCGCCGGTTAGTCGGTCAGACGAACGGAGTATTCGAAACCCAGCTGCGTCTCATGACATTCTGGACCGTGGCCGTTGCGACTGCAACGCCCTTGGATCGCCCTCCCCGATACATACGCAACACCACGCCGCACGATTGACCTTCATCCGTTCCTCGCGAGCTGCCTGCCGTGCAATCGCGAGATTGATGGTGACCGCACCCCTGTCTGTTCTCAATATTCATCCGCGACGCCTGACGGCCTGATCTCGGATAATATTGAGAACAGACGACCCACAGCCGACCAGCACCAGGCGACCTGCAAGTCACCTGACGGAGAACCGAGAACGATATGAAGAGGTTTGCGAAGATCCTTGGAATTGGGCTGGGCGCAGTCGTCGGACTGATCGTCGTGCTCGTCGTTGCGAGTCGATTCTCGGATGGCCCGCTGGTTGAGATGCTTCCGGGGGGTCCCTTTACGACGGGGGAGATCGTGTTGGACGGGCCGACCGATTGGAGTTTTCTTTCCGACGTCATGTTCGTCGAATTCGAATCGGATGGTCGCTCCCGCAAGTCTTATATCTTCACTCTGGACGGCGAAGCCTACGTGGGCGCCAGCCTGGGCTTCCCCCCCTTCAAGACGTGGCACGAAAAGGCGCTCGAGAATCCGGATGCCGTCCTTCGTATTGACGGGAAGCGATATCCCCGTCGTCTCCGAAAGATCGACGACCCTGCGATTAGAGCGCGACTCAAGGAGCAGGCGCGGTCGAAGTACGGCGGCGGACCCGACCCGACTTCCGACACTTGGTTCTTTCGCCTCGACCCGCCGACTTGATCACACGCAACTCCGACACACTCGACTTCAGGCGGAGGGACCTGGGGGCGTTGCCCTCTCGACCTGCTTGACACCTTGCCGCAGCCCGCTGTAGCCCGATCGGAGTGCGGCCGGGATTCACCGCACCTGTTTCTCGCCAGCTGAACCTCAGCCTTCGCTGAGGCGAATCCGAACCGCCCAACCTGGCGACAGAGACAAACACCGATTGCGGCGCCTTCCAAGCCCGAATCCCGCAGTCTCCGGTTCGGGTTCGCCAGGCCGGTCGCCCGAAACCCCGCGGAAACCACGGGGTTTCGGGGCTCGACGCGCGTTCCGGCCGCGAAGTCTCTGGAACCGCAGACTGAATGGCGGTGGAACCAGTCTGTAGCGAACTCGTCTCTCCAGCTAGATCCCTGATGACCAGGGAAAATGCAGGGAAATATCCCGAAATCCGGCTATCGGGCGGGGTCCGTCTCCCCGATGTGGCCTCTTCTTGGGGCCCTACGTCGCGAATTCCCTAAAGCGTCGTAACAGGGAAATCCGCGGCAATGAACACGGATTCTCGCGGCGAGAATCGAGCTCACGCGTGGGTGGCCGCGGATTTATTTTGGGGCCACAGTCTTCAATGTTGCTTTACCAACACCGCTTGCGACGGACTGGGAGTTCCGAGAATGCCGCCTGGTTTCAGGGCGTTCCAGAATGTCACGAGACGCAGCCCGGATGAATTATGAGAACAGTCACGTCGTCTTTTATTCTTGAGATGCAGCCAGGCGCTGCAGAAGCAGCCGTGCGACTGCTGATAATGATCGGCATCTCGCTTCTGCTTGGCTGCGCCAGCTTCCCCGAGAATCGACCGATCACAAGGGTGGAGCCGAGACGATCCACCCTCGCGACCAGCGGATCGGAGTCGTCTCGCGATGTCGTCGTGATGGTCGCCTTCTCCGGAGGCGTAACGCGCGCTGCAGCGCTCGCCTACGGCGTGCTCGAAGAGATGCGCGATACCGAAGTTGAGCTCCACGGCGAAGCGCGCCGATTGCTCGACGAAATCGACCTCGTTTCCGGCGTATCGGGCGGAAGCTTCACGGCGGCCTACTACGGGCTCTTCGGAGATCGGCTCTTCGAAGATTTCGAAGAGCGTTTCTTGCGTCGCGACGTCCAGGGTGCGCTGGTAGGACGCGTGCTCTTCAATCCCCTCAACTGGCTTCGCTTGGGATCTGCACGGTTCAGCCGCAGCGACCTCGCAGCGGAATACTACGACGAGCACATTTTTTCAGGCGGGACGATCGGTGACTTTGCCCGCATTCCAGGGCCTTCGATCCTGATCAACGCCACCGACCTGGCACGGGGAAGCCGATTCTCCTTCATCCGCGAGCAGTTCGATCCGATCTGCAACGACCTCGCGAACTACTCGGTGGCTCGCGCCGTCGCAGCCTCGTCGGCCGTTCCCGGCCTGCTGAGCCCCATTCGACTTCGAAGCTATGCGGGCAGCTGCGGCTACGAGCCGCCGCCTTGGGTGGACGAAGCCTTGGCGCAGAAAAGGCCTTCCAGTCGACGCTACAACTCCGCCCGTGTTACGGCGTCGTACCTCGACCCGCGCGCGAACCCGTCGATCTTTCTCGCCGATGGTGGAGTGACCGACAACCTCGCCGTCCGGAGCTCCATCGACCGGGTCGTCCGCAAGGGAAGCCTCGACGAGGTCCTGAGCGAAGCCGGCTACGAGGGGGCTCACTCGATGCTCCTCGTCGTCGTGAACGCGCAGAACGAGC
>CAXMSF010000387.1:0-6710 GCA_964196055.1 uncultured Gammaproteobacteria bacterium
CGGCATCTGCGGCGAGACATCGCCGCGCGCGCACTCTCGTCGTGAGGCCGGATCCGATCGGCGAAGCGGTGAAGCACGCCGCCGTGGGCGGCCTGGTCGGCTACCCGACCGAGACGGTCTGGGGACTCGGCGCGGACGCCACTTCGCAGGCCGCCATCGATCGACTCCGGAGTTGGAAGGGGCGCGGCGATGACACGCCGTTCTCGATCCTGATCGCGGACATGCCCGACCTCGAAGCATGCGGTTTCATCGTCGAAGAGGCTGTGCAGAAGCTCGCTGGGGCGTTCTGGCCCGGCCCGCTGACGCTCGTGATTCCGTGTCGCGGCAGCTTCGCGAACGGCGTCGGACGCGCGGACGGAGCCGTCGGCGTGCGTTGTTCGTCCCATCCGCTCGCGGCTGCGCTCGCGCGGCGTTGCGAGGCCGAGGGCATGGGGCCGTTGACCGCGACGAGCCTGAACCGGACCGGGTCGCCGGCCGCGGAGACTCGCAGCGAGGCGGTCGCGAACGCCGGCGACGGGCCCGACGCTCCGCGTCTCGTCGACATCGAAGGCAGCGAAGCCGGCGGCGATCTCGAGAGCACCGTCGTAGACGTGAGTACCGCGCGACCCGAGGTGCTGCGCTGGGGGTCGATTCGGGCCGCCGAAATCGACCCCGTACTGCAGGAGATCAGCTGAGGATGAGTGAAGTCCGACCGTTCCGCGCATTGCGTTACGACACGCGCCGGGTCGACCTCGGCCGAGTGATCGTGCCGCCCTACGATGTGATTGCTGCGGAAGATCGCGAAGCCTTCTTCGACCGCGACCCGCACAACGCGATCCGCCTGGAGTTGACGCGCGAGGTGAAGGACCAGTCGACGACCGACTACGCGCAGATTCCCGAGACACTCGCAGAATGGCGCTCCGCCGGGGTGCTGCTCCACGATCCGCAGCCGGGTCTCTACCCGCTGCGTCAGCGCTTCACCGATCCCGACGGCTGCGAGCAGGTCCGGCAGGGATTCTTCGCATTGTTACGCCTCGAAGACTACGAACGCCGCATCGTTCGCCCGCACGAACGCACCCTCGAGGGCCCGAAGGCCGACCGCTTGAAGGTACTGCGCGCCGCGGAGGCGAATCTGTCGAGCGTGTTCGCTCTCTACGAAGACCGCCACGACGAACTCGCACACGTGGTCGGCAAGGCCTTCGATGGCTCGCAGATTGCGAACGCGACCGACGAGACCGGCATGCTGCACGAGCTCGCCCAGTTGACCGACCCGGCCGACATCGCAGCGATTCGCGACTTCATGGCCGATCGCCCGCTCGTGATCGCCGACGGGCACCACCGCTACGAGACCGCGCTCAATTATCGCAACGAGAAGCGCAGAGAGCACCCCGAGGCGGGGCCGGAAGCGCCCTGGGAATTCATCCTGGTCTACCTCGCGAATGCCTATGCGCCCGGCAGCCTGCTGCTGCCGATTCACCGGCTGATCGTGAAGGGTGCGGTTCCGTCCAAGGCCGCGTGGTCGGATCGGCTGCCGGATTGGAGCCAGCGGGTGGTGCCGATTGCGAGCCCCGAGGAGCTGCCCGCCTTGCTCGCGCAACACCTCGCGCCGCTCGCGAATCGCCGCGCGTTCGCGGTCGACGATGCGTCGGGCTCGCTGCGGATCTTCTCGAAGCCGTTGGAGCAAGACGGCGAGCTGACGATCCGCGTGCTTCATCGCGAGGTCATCGCCGGCGTGTTCGGCCTCGATGAAGCCGCCGTGGCGAAGGGGGCGATCGACTATCCGAAGAGTGCAGTCCAGACCGCGGTCGATCTTCGCCGCGGCCGTGGTGCGGTGGCGTTGTACCTCAACCCACTTGCACCCGACGACGTGTTTCGTGTGACCGAGGCGGGCGACGTGCTGCCGCAGAAATCGACGTTCTTCTACCCGAAACTGCCGACCGGCCTGGTCTTCCGGCTGCACGAGGGACCCGGGTGAGCCGCCCGCGACAACCGAAGAGTCGCCCGGAGGCAGTCGGCGCACTCATCGATCGCGTGCTCGCGGACCTCGGCGCCGGTGCGACGGCACGCGCGGTTCGAATCGCCGATCACTGGCTCGATGCGGTCGGCCCGGAGATCGCGGATCACAGTCGACCGGTGGGAATCCGCGGCGACGTTCTCGAGGTCTCCGTCGAGACCAGTGTCTGGTGCCAGCAACTACAGCTCCGCACCCCGGAGATTCTCGCGGGGCTGCGGCGCAGCGTCGGCGATGATGCACCCGCGCGGGTATGGTTGCGCGTGAGCAAGGAAGGCTAGGATGAGCACTATGAGCGGAGCCGACGCGATCGAAGAGGAACTCGAGGGCGGCCCGGAACACTTCGAGTGTGATTTCTGCGGTGAGACGGTGCCGCGGGTGCGGCGGATCGCACTCGACCGCGACTACGATCGGCTCCAGCAGCCCCATCCGGTTCAGTTCGGCTGCGATCGATGTTCCGAGGAGAAGGAGCGTCGGCGGCTCGATCCCGTCGACGGTTGACCCCCCCGCGGGCCTCGCCTAACTTCCGGCGCTATTTCAGGGACTTCCCGTGCTCGGCCGCGGCCGGAGCAGCATCTCGGGGAGTCTTGTAACTACTTGATTTCACTTAAAATTTTCCAGGAGGACGTCGAACGGAATGGTGAAGATCCGTCTGACTCGCGGCGGCGCGAAGAAGCGACCGCACTACCGCATCATCGCAATCGACCATCACGACAGGCGCGAAGGGCGTCCCCTCGAGTATCTGGGGACCTACGACCCGAGGCACGAGCCCGAAAAGGTCGAGCTGAAGTCGGAGCGCATCGAGGCCTGGTTGGCCAAGGGTGCCCAACTGAGCCCTTCGGTGGCATCTCTGATCAAGCGACAGCGCAAGCGCGCGGCCGCGGGAGCCGCCTGAGATGGCAGCCCCCTCCGGCAACATCGAGCTGATCGAGTTCATCGTGAAGGCCATCGTCGACGAGCCGGAGGTCGTGAAGGTGTCCGAATCCGACGGCGGTCGCTTGCTCGAACTCGAGACCTCGGAGAGTGATCGAGGCCGCGTGATCGGTCGGCAGGGTCGCGTTGCGAAGGCGATGCGCGCAGTTCTCGGTGCGTCGCGCGACGGTGGCGACTGTCGGCTCGACATCGTGGACTGACGGTCGGGAGCCGGCCGGTGTTCGATCCGCGACGAGTCGTGATCGGGCGAATTACCGGCGAGCACGGCTTGCGCGGGACGGTGCAGGTTCGCTTCTCCGGTGACGGTCCCGAAAACCTGCTCCGGGCATCGAAGCTGATGATCGGAAGCAGTGTCGACGACCCGCAGGCGATTTCGATGGAAGTGGAGAGCGCAACACCCGGCCGGACGGGCGAAGTCCGGATGGTGCTTGCGGGAGTAGAAGGGCGGGAAGCGGCACGGCAATTGCGCGGCCGCTTCGTGATGGTGGATTCCGGTCAGCTCGAACCCCTGGCCGACGGAGAGTTCTACGAATTTCAACTCATCGGCTGTCGAGTCGAGGGAGAGGACGGAGAGAAGGTCGGAACGGTACGCGAGGTCTGGTCGACGGGCGCATCGAAGGTATTGATGGTCGTGGACGAGGAGGGGCGCCAGCAGTTGATCCCTACCAGCGGTGGTTTCCTGCGAGAGGTCGACCTCGAGCAGCAGCGAATCGTCATCGAGATCGTTTCAGGCCTTCTCGATCGTTCCTAGCGAGCCGGGAACGGGACGCGGCAGGGCGGGTAAACAGGAGGCAGAAATGCTCCGGGTCGACGTGATCACGATCTTTCCGGGGCTGTTCGAGGCATTCTTGAGCGAATCGCTCGTCGGCAATGCGATTCGGGAGGAGTTGATCGGGGTCGAACCGCACGATCTGCGTGAGTACACGTCGGATCGGCACCGGAAGGTGGATGACGCGCCCTACGGGGGCGGCCCCGGAATGGTCATGAAGCCGGAACCGTTGGTTGCGGCGATCGAGGCGGTAGCGGGGCCGAAGGGCCCCGGGCGCAAGGGGCGGGTGGTCCTGCTCTCGCCCCAGGGTGACCGGCTCGATCAGGCGCGAATCGCGGAATTGGCAGGCAACGAACAACTGGTGCTCGTTTGTGGGCGCTACGAGGGGATTGATCAACGAGCAATCGATCTGGCTGTCGATGAGGAGATCTCGATCGGAGACTATGTTCTCTCCGGTGGCGAAATCCCCGCGATGGTGCTGATCGAAGGAATATCCAGGCTGATCCCCGGCGTATTGGGGAATCCGGAATCCGCGGAGCGAGACTCCTTTCAGCGCGACGAGCTGGAGGGGCCGCAGTACACCCGGCCGCAGGTATTCCGGGGCGAAACGGTGCCCGAGGTATTACGTTCCGGTGACCACGCGGCAGTTGATCGCTGGCGGGCGGAGCGCGCAAAGGAATTCACACGGCGACGCAGACCGGACCTGATCCGGGTCCCGTCGGGAGAGGAAGAGTCATGATTCAGATCGAAGCCGTCCACGAGGGGAATCTTCGCCGCGACCTGCCGCCGTTTCGTTCCGGCGACACGGTTCGCGTTCATGTGAACATCACCGAGGGTGACAAGCAGCGCATCCAGGTCTTCGAGGGCGTCGTGATTCGTCGCCGTGGAGCCGGGCGTTCTGCGACCTTCAGCGTGCGCAAGCTGTCGTACGGCATCGGCGTCGAGCGGGTTTTCCCGATCGAGTCGCCGGCCGTGACCAAGGTCGAGATCAAGTCCCGCGGCCACGTCCGGCGGTCACGCCTGTACTACCTGCGCGGCCTCACGGGCAAGAAGGCCCGGCTGCGCTCGAAGGTACGTGACCTCTCCGGCCTGATTTCGCTTGCCGAAGCCGAAGGGGATGCCGCCGTCGCGGAGGAAGCCGCTGAGGTCGTCGCAGAGGCGGTCGAAGCCGCGCCGGAAGCTGTAGCCGAGGCATCCGCCGAGCCGGTGGTCGAGTCCGCCGCGGCCGACGAAGCCGAGGAAGCAGCGAAGAAGGACGGCGAATAGGCCGATCTTCGCCGCTGCCCGGGCTTCCGTTCGTGTCAGGGGCCCGCGTCGAACGCCGCTTCGAGGTGCCGCACGTGCCAGTGACCGCTGCGGTCGTATACGCACGCAACCACGTCGAAGCGCACTTCACAGGCCCGCCCTGGCCGGCCCTGCAGCCAGGCGGCCGCGCCGCGCAGCAGTCGTGCCGTCTTGTGCGCGTCCACGGCGAGTTCCGGGGGGCCCTGCGTGAGGGAGCGTCGGGTCTTGACTTCGACGAATGCGATCAGCGCTCCGCGTCGAACGATCAGGTCGATTTCGACGCCTCCGGCCCGGACGTTACGCGCGACGATGCGATACCCTCGGCGCCGCAGATAGGCAGCGGCGCGAGCCTCACCTTCGGCTCCGAGCGACAGATGTTCCGCGGTCATGGATTTTCCCCGGGACCGGGGCGCTCGACAACATAGCCGTTCTGGAGGTCGCGACAGCGATGGCGGGTACGGAGCGGGTGCTGGGAGTCCTGGGCGGCAGCGGCGTTTACGACCTCGCCGAGCTCACTCACACTCGCTGGGAGCGCGTCGATTCACCGTTCGGTGACCCGTCGGATGAGTTGCTCTTCGGCGAGATCGACGGCCGGACGCTCGTGTTCCTGCCGCGGCACGGTCGCGGGCATCGCATCCCGCCCTCCGAGATCAACTATCGCGCGAACATCGACGCCTTGAAGCGCGCGGGTGTGACCGACCTGCTCTCGCTCTCCGCCTGTGGCTCGCTGCGCGAGGATCTCGTGCCGGGCACATTCGTGCTCGTCGACCAGTTCGTCGACCGGACCGTCGCGCGTGCGAAGAGCTTCTTCACGACCGGCTGCGTGGCCCATGTCTCGCTGTCGCGGCCCGTGTGCGCACGCCTTGGGGCGGCCGTCGAAGCGGCGGCTGCGGCGACTGGGAGCGCCCTCGTGCGCGGCGGAAGCTATCTGGCGATGGAAGGGCCGCAATTCTCGAGCCGAGCCGAATCCGAGCTGTATCGCGGCTTGGGCTGCGACGTGATCGGGATGACGAACATGCCCGAGGCGAAGCTCGCCCGGGAGGCCGAGATCTGTTATGCGAGCCTGTCGATGGTGACCGACTTCGACTGTTGGCACGACGACCACGACGACGTCGAGGTCGCCGATATCGTCGCGGTGATCAGCGACAACGCGAATCGGGGCCGTGCCCTCGTGGCCGAACTCGCTCGCGGAGGGGTCGGTCGACCGCTTTCCTGCTCCGAAGGTTGCGATCGGGCCCTCGACACCGCGATCATCACTCCCCCGGAGTCGCGCGACCCCGAACTCCTGCGCCGGCTCGATGCCGTGGCGGGACGGGCGCTGCGCGTCGACCCAGAACGCTGAAAGGCTGGTGCATGTCTCTCAAATCGCTGATCCGAACGATCCCCGACTACCCCAAGCCGGGTGTCCAGTTTCGTGACATCACGAGTCTGCTCGAGAACGCCAAGGGCCTGCGTCTGGCGGTCGAGGGCCTGGCCGAGCCGTTTCGCGGCGACCGTATCGACAAGGTGGCGGGGATCGAAGCCCGCGGCTTCCTTTTCGGTGTTTCGACTGAGATCGACCTCGATGCGGGCTTCGTTCCGATCCGAAAAGCCGGCAAGCTGCCGGGAACGACCATCGGCCGCGAGTACGAGCTCGAGTACGGCTCGGATCGTGTCGAAGTCCACTCGAACGCGATCAAAGCCGGGGAGCGCGTGTTGATCGTCGACGACCTGATCGCGACCGGCGGCACCGTG
>CAXMSF010000388.1:0-8627 GCA_964196055.1 uncultured Gammaproteobacteria bacterium
TTCGTCCGCGAGAATGCCGCCCGGAAAGCCGTCGTTCACCGCCTTGAAGTTGCCGATCCGCGATCGCGCGGTGCTCGTGAGCAGGCCGTGTTTCACGCCGAATGCCGCGAAATCGAACACGCCCTTGCCGACGAGCGTTCCTCCGCGCCGATCGAGGTTTCCGCTGACGGCGTTGATGCACTCCAGCAGCCAGACGGCGAGGGTGCCGTTCGTGCCCATGCCGACGCCGGTTCCACTCACGAGCGCCGCACCGTCCGCTTTCGCGTAGCCGCGCACGAGTTCGCGCAACACGTCTGCGGAGATCGTCGTCACCTGCTCGCAGCGTTCCGGTGTCCACGGCGCGACGAAGGCCTCGAGCTCTTCGAGGCCCGTCATGAAACGCCGCACTCGCGCGCGGTCGACCGCGCCGATCTCGAACAACTCGCGCAGGAACGCGAGAAAGAACCAGACATCGCTATTCGGCCGGATGAAGTGGTGTTCGCCCGCGGTCTTGGCGGATTCCGTGCGTCGCGGGTCGATGAAGACGATGCGGGCGCCGCGCGCAGCCAGCTCCTTCAGGCGTTTGACCGGGCTCGCGACTTGCAGGAAGGTCCACTTCGACACCACCGGGTTGGTCCCGACGACGATCAGGCAGCGGGTGTGCTCGAGGTCGGGGAAGGGCTGCGTGAACGGGAAGCCATAGACCTCACTCGCCATCGCGAAACGATTGGCGCAGTCCTGAGTCGCGGACGAAAAGATATTCCGCGATCCGATCCCCTGCATGAAGCCCTGGGCGAAGATCGGGTGCAGCACCCCGAAGCCCGCGGCGGTTCCGACGTACATGGCGAGGGAGTGGGGGCTCTCGCCACGGAGTTCGGCGACCTTCTCGCCGATTTCGGAGAGCGCCTGTTTCCACGAGATGCGGTGCCACTCGCGGCCGATTCGCTTCAGCGGGTGGCGGAGGCGATCCGGCGAGTCGTACATGTGGTGCTGGTTCAGGCCCTTGACGCACGCGAAGCCCTGAGTGCCGACGTGTTCGTTGTTGGGTTCGAGGTGCACGACCCGACCGGCTTCGACGGTCGCGACGAGGCCACAGGAGGCTTCGCAGATCCGGCAGAAGGTGTGTTGTCGCTCTTGCATGGCATCGGCATTCCCGTTTTCGCTTCGACGAATCGTCGCATGATACCCGGCCCGGGGGCTGCCGGCGGCGGATTCGGATATGAGAACGATCGCTTCGAAGCGCGGCGGCTGGGGTATTCTGGGTAGCCGGCCCATTCAGCTGCCGAGTCGCGGACTGAATCGGCAAGCCCGCAATCCCCCGAGTATGAGGCACTCGCTTGTCCCAGCCGTCCCCGGAAGTCGTTCGCGAAGCGCTCACCCCCGAAGATCTCAACTGGTGGTACGGCGACCAACCGCGGCAGCGAAATACCATGGCGATGCTCATGCTGCTCGACCGACCTCCGGACCCGGAGCACTTGCGGGCGAGTGCGTTGCGGGCCGTCGAAATGGTGCCGCGCCTGGGCCAGCGCGTGGTGGACGCGCCCTTCGATCTCGCGCTTCCGCGCTGGCAGACCGATCCGACTTTCGACCTCGAGTTTCACTTGCGCCGCTACTCGCTCCACGCCGGGGTCACGCCCGAGAACGAGTTGGCCGAACTCTTCCACTCGCTCGGTCCGATCTACGAGCGACCGTTCGATCGCGCCCGACCGCTGTGGGAACTGATCGAGATCGACCGACCCGAAGGGCGTTCGGCCCTGTTCTTCCGCCTGCATCACTCTATCGCCGACGGGGTCGGCGCCAACGCGGTTGTCGGCGCCCTCACCGACGCGAAGCGCGCGGGCAACCCCGCCCCGCTTCCCAAGAACGAGCAGCCCGGAACGTGGCCCGAGGCAAGTTTCACCGGCCTGGTGAGCCGGGCCCTGCTCGACCGGACGAGCGACGAAATCGGGCGCGCACGTGGCCTGGGGGGCGCGCTGTCGAAACTGCTACGCAGCCCGCGGCGCGTGATCGACTTCGCACGCGGGGGGCTCGAACTCACGAGCGTCTTCGTGAAGACGAGTCGCGCCCATCTGCCTCACTACGGCCGATCGCGACGACTGGCCGGCGTGTCCATCCCGTTCGGGCCCCTGCGCGAAGCCAGGAAGCGCCTCGGTGGCCGAACCGTGGAGCTGCTGCTGACGGGGGTTGCGGGAGCCATGGGTGAGTGGCATCGGAGCGTCGGCCGGGCCGACGCCGACACGCTGCTCACGTCCGTGCCGATCAATCTGCGAGCCCGCAACGACCAGGGAATCGGAACCAACGTGGGCAACCAGATGACGGCGATCATGCTGCGGCTGCCCATCGCCGAGCGCGACCCACGCAAACGCTTCGAGCTGATCCACCAGCTCGTCGAAGCGCAGACGAATAATCCCGCAGTCGATGTCTTCCCGATCTTCTCGCACGTGCTCGCTGCGCTGCCGCGGCGGATCCACCGTGCCGCGGCCCTGGCTTCGGGAAGCGTGATGGATCTCATCGTGACGAACATTCCGGGCATCCCTGTGCCGCGTTTCGTCGGCGGGTCCGAGATCATCGCCGCCTATCCGATCGCTCCCACCGTTCCCCATTGTCCCGTGAGCGTCGCCCTCTACGGCTACCGCGATCAACTCTTCATCGGGCTGGATGCAGACGGCACGGCGATGCCCGAGCTGGATGAATTCTGCGGGATGTTGGAACGCGCCTTCGAGGAGCTGGTGGCGATCGCCTGAGCCAAAGGGCGGTGGGGGCGAACTACCAGGCGCGCTCTTCGAGCAGGACGAACAACCTCTCCCCGGTGTCGCCACCCCGAAGCGCATTTCGGAGGTCGGCCAGGCAACCGGCGAGCTCATAAAGGTCGGCGTCGAGACTCGTTTCGGAGTGCACCTGCCAGCGTTCGGCTGCAGCGTCGATTTCGGCGTCGTCCAGTCCTGCGATGCGGTGGCTGAGTTCGCTCCCCATCTGCCATACCGGGAAGGAACGACAGGTGGCATCGCGCAGCGGGCGAACCCTTGCTTCGACTCCGAGAACGTGTGCGAGCCCCAGCAGCGGTGATGGATCCTCGAGGCGAAGTGCGTCGGCGACCGGTTCGGTCGGCAGGTCGTCGCTCGAAGCCACGCCCAGAGCGTCCTCGGATCGGGTCAGAAAGAAGAGCGCGTCCACCCACTCTGTATCGGCAACAAGCGCGAGATCTTCAGCCGGGCTGTCGAGCGAGCCGGCGACACTCAGGAATAGAGAGTTTCGGGCCAGAGCGTCGCCACGACGGCACGCTGGGCCCGTTCCCGCTTCCAGTACCCGGATTCCGGATCGAGTCGATCGCTGCCGTCGATCAATTTCTGGAGCGTCGCTTCGACGCCACCGGCGAACTCGGCGTCTTGTACGACGATGTTGGCCTCGCTCTCCCAGAAACTCGCGGTTGCGTCGAGGTTGGCCGAGCCGATGCTGGTCACCAGGCCGTCGACCGACACGAGCTTGGCGTGAACGTACGGTCGAATGCGCCCGCCGCGCGCGACGATTCGGCGCGAAGGCGGCGGGACGAACTCGTAGCCCTCGACACCGGCGCGAAGCAGGGGTTCCAGTTTCGCCTTTACCATGTATTCGAAGAGCGTGCGTTGCAGCGGCGCTGGGAAGAAGGTGCCGTCGTTGCGCCGGGCGGCCGCGCTCCCGGTGAGAAGTTTGACGCTGACGCCTCTGGCCAGGATCCGATGGATCGCACGCTCGAGGGCAGGGACGATCGGATAGTCGTTGACGATATAGACGTGGTCTTCGGCGACGTCGAACATCGCCTCGTACATTGCGAGGCCGTTCGTTTCGGCCAGGCCACGATGCACCACCAGGCGGCCGGCCGCACCTCCGGAAGGTTTCAACTCCGGAAGAACAGCCCGATCGGGGGGGATCGTCGAGCCTCCGTGCCGATGCCAGGTGCGCGTGAAGGTCTCCTGGACTTCCCGTACGAGCGGCCCCGACACTTCGATGTGCGCGTCGAGCCAGGGGATGTTTTCGTGACGCGTGTTGTCGTGCACGGGGATCTCGTCGAAGCTCGAGAAGTACTCGTCTCCGGCATTGCGCCCGGACACGAAGGCCCGCCGGCCGTCGATGATCACGAGCTTGCGATGGTCTCGCTTCTTCAAGCGGGAGACGTCGACCTGCTTGTAGCTTTCGATCGGATTGACCGCGATCACCTCGATGTTGTCTTCGTTCTTCAGCGAGCGGATCAGCGGATTGAGACGGCCCAGGACTTCTTCATCCGAATAGAGCGCGTCGACCATGAATCGTACCTTCACCCCGGCGCGGGCGCGCTGGATGAGTTCGACGATCAGGTGCTCGGTGAAATGTCCGGGCTGGATCAGGTAGAACTGAATGTGAATCGTCGCGCTGGCCGCTTCGAACGCGGCAAAGAGCTGCCGGCGAGCGTTCTTGTTGTCGAGTTCGGCGTGAAACGAGTTGCCCGCTACGAGACGTGAATCGGTCGTATGGTCGAGACGCCAATCGAGCCGACTGCTGTTCGCCCGGTCGCGCAGCAGCTGGTCTGCCTGCTCGACCTCGGCAGCGAAGTCGCCCTCGCGGGCCCGACGGAGCACCGTCGACGGCGCCATGATGCTCACCTCTTCAGCACGACTCACCTTCGAGTCTTCGTCGCGCTCGGCCAGGATCGTCGTGACGGGCACGCCCTTCGCGCGCAGCCGGCGGATCGCCGTCGATGCGAACATGTCGACGAAATCGACGCCCAGGCTCCTGAGTTCCTCTTCCTCGGCCGAGTAGACGAGGATCGCCCCGGGCGGGAGCCCTTGTTCGAGGATCTCTGCATGGATGAGGGCGTCGCGATTCTTCTCGTGAATGTCGAAGTAGACGAGTTCGAAACCCGCTGCGAGCATGACCCGCAGCGCTTCGGCGGGCGACGCTGCCGGGGTCGAGTCGTAGGGGGCCTGTCGGAGAAACAGTGCCGCGCGCACCAGCGCGACGGGCCGACCGCCGGCGACCTGCAGCAGGCGGTGTCCGATCAGACCCGACACGACCTCGCCCTTGTCGTTGCACAGCTTGACCCCGACTCGATGGATGCCCGGCCCCGGCGCGTCGATCAGTGCGCGCACTTCTGCGTTGTCGGCGATCGGTGCTTCGGCTACTGCGTCGTCGTCGACGAAGAAGCGCGCGGTCGTTCCGAGTGTCGCGGACATCCCCAGGCTCGCCGAGAGCTCGACGCGTTCTCCCGGGCTCGTCAACACGTCGCGTTCGACTCCGCCGATGAGGCGTCGAAGGCTCGGGTTCCGCCCCCAACGCTCGATCGTCGCGCCGAAGGAACGCGCGGCCGCATCGAGCATCGAGTGCGACTCATCGGCGGCGATCCGACGCTTGTCGACTTCACCGGCGATCATGGAAGCGATTCGCCGAATCCGTTCGCCGAGATCCTGGGGGGCCTCTTCGTCCGTCACGGCAGCGAGTATAGGGGGGTTGGAGTCGGGCTCCTCGCGCATGCGGCTGTTCGCGGAAGCTCCTCCCGCCCGTGACTACTGCGGCGACGATCGGCAGACCAGGGCGCTGTGGTAGGTCCAGATCGCGGTCGCGAGGCTGGGGGCGGCGCGCAGTGCGAGTTCCTTGGTCCAGTATCGGAGTCCGCTCAAGCGGTCGCCATGGTATGCGTAAGTGGCGCGCGAGCGGTTGGCGACGATCTGGTCGAGAACTTCGAGGCCGCAGCTCTGCAGCAGGCGGCGCACGCTGGTCGCCGTGTAGGCGTTGATGTGGCCGAGGTCGTCGGCGACGAAGTCGCGCGCCAGGCGTAGATTGTGCTCGAGGGGAACCTCGACGAAGACGTGCCGGGCCACCCGCGCGGCTTCGTCGAGCAGCTTCCGCGGATGCTCGACGTGCTCGACGACGTGGCTCAGGATCGCGAGGTCGAACTGGGCATCCGGGTACGGAATGCGCTCGCCGTCGAAGCTGCGGCAGTCGACGAGAGACGGGAGCTCCCGACTGCGGATGGCATCGATTCCGCTTTGTGAGACATCGATGGCGGTGTAGCCTTCTCCGAAGTCGAGTTCCGCGAGTCGGCTCAGGACGGAGCCCTCGCCCGCTCCGACATCGAGGATGCCGGTGTGAGGCAGGCTGCTGCACAGGCGAACGACGTTCGCAGCCTTGTCGATCGCGCCCAGGCGGCACCATTCGGACTCGCCGGTCCAGTGGTAGGCGGTCCGGGGCGGCGGCTCGGCTGTCACCCGATCTCCCATCGTCCCATTGCAGCTGCGTGCCCCGCGTTCAGGCGGCCCCCGCGTCATCGAAGAATTCGACCACGCCGGTTTCCAGCGAATACTCGGACCCAATGACTCGCAGGCCCTCGTCCCGGATCAACCGCTCCAGGATTTCGGAGCCATGCCGCAGATGATTCACCGAGCCCTCGACGTTGGCTCGGACCGCCTGACGCACGAGCGCATCCGGGTCATTCCCGGTTTCGCTGCTCAGCAACTTCTCGACCGAGGGCCGGACGCGGTCGACGATCGAACGCAGATTCTTCGAACTGATATCGCTTGGGTCGCGGAGGTGTTCCAAGGTGGCCTGAATGGCTCCGCACTGGGTATGGCCGAGTACCACCACGAGTCGGGAGCCGAAGCGCTCCGCTGCGAATTCGATACTGCCCACCTGAGAGGGTGCAACGATATTTCCCGCGACCCGGATCACGAAGAGGTCGCCGAGCCCCTGGTCGAACACCAGTTCCGCCGGCACCCGCGAGTCCGAGCAGCCAAGAATGATCGCGAAGGGCTGCTGCTGCTGCTCGATCTCGACTCGTCGAGCATGACTCAGCTGCGCGTCGTGGCTCCGCGTGCCCGCTGCGAATCGCCGGTTGCCCGCCCGGAGTCGTTCGAGTGCTTCCTGCGCCGAAACCATCGACTGAACGATCCTCGTCCGGCGAATGAATCGAGTGGGGCGCCGTGTGGCCCCGTTGCCGGTAGCTGGAGTTTCCAGAATCCGTGCCGAACGGTACCACGGAATGCAGCCGGCACGCGGCTCGCGAGCAGCGAAGCAGCGCCTTCGGGCCTCCGATCAGTCCGACGGATTCTCGATCGACAGGTCGACCTCGCGATGTTGGATCCGGCCCGTCGCCTTCATCTCGTCGGCGAGGTCGGCCCGAACTCGCTCGATCAAGGCCGCATTCTCGATGCGCAGCTCCTTTAGCTGCCGCTCGAGTTCGCTGGTCGGGGTGCCGGGCCGATAGGCGACCACCAGGTTCTCTTGCTTCGTGCCGCCGTCCTCGAGTGTTGCCTCCACCTGGATCCGGTTCGCGCCCTCCACGAGGGGGACCTCGGTGTAGAACGAACCGTCGATTGCAGTGACGACGCGCGGCGGCGGAGCCTCGGTCGTGCGGTTCCGGACCTCGACGCGGTCGACGAAAGACAGCGGGGTGGTCTTCAGGGCCGCAACGATTTCTCCCGGTCGAGCGAGCCCTACGTGCCGGCCACCGGTGTGTCGCGCCATTCGCCTCAGCCAATGGCTCTTCGAGCGGCTCACGACGTTCTCGCCGAGTTCGAATACGTTGATGCGAATGTCGTAGCGCGCCGCGAGTTCGCCCGCATATGCGGCCGCGCGCTCGGCCTTGCGCTTGTCGTAGGGGAGCCTGGGCTTTCCGTCGCCGAGGTAGAGGATGATCTTGTCGGCGTCTTCACGCGCCGTACTCTCCGCGCCGCGCAGCGCGTCCCCGCTGAGTTCGATCACGGCGCGTCCGATGCCGGCCGCCACGTCGGTCATTCCGACCGGGGTCTCGGTCCAGAGTTCGCGCAAACGGGTGTCGAGGGCCACGTAGTCGCTCGTGAGCGGTATTTCGAGCATCGCGTCCCGATGCGAGAGCCAGCGAATCGTCTCGAGGGTGACCTTCAGCGCTTCGTCGGCTTCGGAACGTCGATGTCGGTCCTCGCCTGAGCAAGTCACGATGCCGACCCGGATCCGTTGCCCGCTGCGGTTGTAGGGCAATTCCGCGAGGACTCCGATGAAGCTCGCGGCCGCCGACAGCTGCGCCTTGTAGATCGAATCGTCGCCCTTCCACGCATCTTCGGATTCACCGTCGAGGTCGACATCGGTTTCGGCGAACTCGTTGGTGGACGTCGAGGCGTCGAGCACCAGAATGACGTCGAAGCGGCGACTCGCGCCGTTCGCCCGGGCATAGCCCGACACCGGAATGTCGGGGTCCGTGTGGCGGAAGGTGACGCGCTCGACGGCCGGCTCGGCGATCATGAGATCGACGGAGCCGCGGATGCCGAAGAGCCGGCGGAAGAAGCGCCCGACACCCGCGAAGGGCCCGGGCTTCGGAGCCAGGTGCTCCACTCCGATGGGCTCGTAGGGAATCTCGACCGGCTCGACTTCCTCGATTTCCTCGATGATCTCGCAGTAGTCCGCCGCCACGAAGCCCTCCGCGTCGTCGTCCAGTTTCACGCGATGCCAGCCGTCGAGCGTGTCGACGAGTTCCAGCTGCTCGCCGGGCCGCATCGCGCCCAGCACGCGGCTTCCGGCTGCGGGCTCGGCGCGAACGTTGAGGCGGCTCTTCACGCGCTCCGCCGGAGTGACCTGATCGGCCGCTGCGGAAAGCGGCAGGAAGGTCAGGCATGCGGCGAGCAGTCCCATCCCACGTGTTCGAGCCGACATCCGGGGTCTCCCTC
>CAXMSF010000389.1:0-4656 GCA_964196055.1 uncultured Gammaproteobacteria bacterium
CTGCGCCATCGCTTCGCGGGCGCACTGCTGCTGATCACGCACGACCGTTACGTGCTCGACCGGGTCACGAGTCGCACGCTGGAACTCGAAGCCGGGCAGCTCACGAGCTACGAGGGCGGTTATGCGACCTACCTGGCGGGCCGCGCCGAGCGCCACGCGCACGCCGAGCGCGTGGAGAAGAACCGACAGAATTTCCTGCGGCGCGAACTCGAGTGGTTGCGACGCCAGCCCAAGGCGCGAGGCACCAAACAGAAGGCGCGTATCGGCCGGGCCGACCAGGCGCTCGCACAACGGGCTCCGGGCCGCGAGGAGACCGCGGACCTCCGCCTCGAGAGCGAGCGCCAGGGGAAGACCGTGCTCGAACTCAGCGACCTGCGTCTCGAGCGCGATGGCCGGGTACTGATCGACGGGCTCAGCCTCGCACTCGCACCCGGGCAACGAGTCGGAGTCGTCGGCCCGAACGGAACCGGCAAGACCAGCCTGCTGCTATGCCTGCTCGGCGAACTCGAGCCTACCAGCGGCTCGCTCACCCTGGGACGGAATACCCGGATCGGCCATCTCGACCAGGTCCGCAGCGGGCTCGACGACGACGCGAGCCTGCGGGAGTGCATCGCAGGGGACCGCGGCGCAATCGAGTTTGCGGGCCAGACGCTGCAGGTGGAGTCGTACCTCGAGCGATTCCTGTTCGATCGCAGCGCACAGCGGCTGCGCGTGGGCGAACTCTCCGGCGGCGAACGGGCGCGCGTCTGCCTGGCAAGGCTGCTCAGCCAACGCAGCAATCTGCTGCTGCTCGACGAGCCGAGCAACGATCTCGACGTCGCCACGCTCGGCGCGCTCGAAGCGATGCTCTGCGACTACGGAGGCAGCGCGTTCATCGTGAGCCATGATCGCTGGTTCCTCGACCGGGTCGCGACCTCGATCCTGGCATTCGAGGGCGACGGCCGGGTGGTGTTGCACTCGGGCGGCTATTCGAACTATGTCGATCGCGTCGCAGAGGCAACAGCCACTTCCGGGCAGAAATCCGAGGCGCCGCGCGCGAAGATCGAAAGACGCGAGAAGGCGAAGAGCGAGCGAGCGAGAAAGCTCAGCTGGGCCGAGAAGATCGAACTCGAAGGCCTGCTCGAACGGGTCGATGAAGCCGAGAACCGGGTCGCATCACTCGAGCAGAAACTCGCCGACCCGGCGACCTACAAGCGGGCAGATGCAGACATCGGCGCGCTCCAGCGCGAGGTCGAATCGGCCCACGAGCAGGTCGACACGCTCACGGCGCGCTGGGAAGAACTCGAAGCTCTGCGGGAAGACTGAGCGGGTGACCCGAACACCGCGACTTGGAGATGCGGTAGCCTGTCGCAATGGATCCCGAAAACGTCGTCCGAAATTTCTGTGAGGCCTTTGCGCGGCAGGACATCGAGGAACTGCTCGACTACTTCGCCGAGGAGGCTGTCTACGAAAACGTTCCGATCGGTGCAGCCACGGGCAAGGAGGCGATCCGCACCACGCTGCAACAGTTCGTCGTGCCCGGGAACGAAGCGAAATTCGAAATCGTGCAACTCGCTTCGAATGGCTCTGCGGTACTGACCGAACGCATCGATCACCTGACCATCGGCGGCAAGCAGGTCTCGCTGCGGGTGATGGGAACGTTCGAGGTTTCGAAAGACGGCAAGCTCGACGCCTGGCGCGACTACTTCGACATGGGCCAGCTCACCGCGCAGATCAGTTGACGCCTCGACTCCACATCGGAGCCTTGAACGCCCCCCGTCGAAATGGCGACGACGCATCCTGAAGAAAAGGAATCGGACGCCCGCGTAATCTCATGGCCGATACGACCGCAGCCATCACCGATGACGGCGCGCCGACGGGGTCGCGGTGTGCAGATTCCGTCTCGAGAGAGAAGCCAGTCGAGTCGAGAACGCGGCTCTCGCAGAAGCTCGTCGCTGTGCGTGCCGCACTTTGGCTTTCCATTCTGACATGCGCTCTCGGTTGTGCGGAGACGCACGAAGACGATCTTCCCGCTGGCGGCGATGCCGCGGAGTCCATCGTTCATCGTCTCGCCGACCCGGCCCACCGCCTGGAAGCGCAGGTCACGCCCGAAACGTTGATGCTTGGCACTGGCCCGGGTGTCGAGGAACGACCCGGTGGCCTTGCGGAGGTCGCCAATGCAACGATCGAGGACGACACGCGTTACGTCCTTGCCGGTCACCCGAGCGCCCGATTGAAGAAGCACCACCCTCGCCTCGATGGTTCGGGTTCCGAGTGGGCGGTTTCCGTGGCGCTCGGCTCGGAACTGCAAAGCGCAACAGAAATCGTCGCCGTGCCGCTCGTCAAACTCCCGGGGAAAAAATGGCAAACTCTCGGTGCGATGCTCGTGCCGGTGAATCGCACTGCGCGTGGTCGCTTCATCGACCTGGATCTTCCAGTGGTGATTCCCCGGTCGGGGAACATCCAGCTGCAGGTCGAAGCACACCACCCACCGGGCCGGACCACCTCTTACCGCAACCGTGCCGTCGACATTCCCAGCAGCGCCGCGCTCGAATTCTCGTTGGGGGTGCTCGAAGCGGCGCGCAAGCAGGGGCCGGTCCGCTTCTTCATCGAGGCCTGCCGTGATGCGAGCTGCGCCGTAATCTTCGACGAAGAATTCGACCCGGCCTCCGAGGAGGCGCAAGGCTGGCAAGATCGCCGCGTCGACCTCACTCCGCTCGCCGGATCGCCACACACCCTCCGCTTCGCGACGGAGCACACCGGCGATGGTGCCTTTTCATTGCCCGTGTGGGGCGCTCCGACCGTCGTGGCAGCCACGGCGGAGCCCGACACGCGCCTCAATGTCGTCTTGCTCTCGATCGACACCCTTCGACGCGATCACCTCGACCTCTACGGCTATGACCGCGAGACAGCGCCGTACTTGCGCAAGCACCTGGCGGCCCGCGGCACCGCACTCGAAAACCTGATTGCCGAGGCCGCGACCACCGATCCGTCACACATGACCATGTTCACCTCGCTCCCGGCATTGGTGCACGGGGTCACTTGCTGCAGGGAGCGGTTGGCGGTGCCCGCCGTCACGCTGGCGGAGATACTGCGCGGCCGGGGTTATCGAACAGCCGCCTTCACCGAGAACGGCCCGCTAGCCCACGAGCGCGGTTTCTCGATCGGATTCGACCGCTACATCGAAAACAAGACTCCCGGGCGGATCCGGCCCACCGGGCACGTGGCGCGCACCTTCGGTCAGGCGCGATCGTGGCTCGAGGAACGTTCCGAGGGCCCGTTCTTCTTGTTTCTTCACACCTTCCAGGTCCACGCGCCCTACGAGCCACCGGCGGCGTACGAGAGCACCTTTGCAGCTTCCCCCAGCCGCGGAGCCTCGGCCGAAGCGGAGCCGATCATCGACGCATACGATCGCGAGATTCGTTACACGGACGACGAACTCCGAAGGCTGCATGAATGGATGGAAGCTCGCGGCATCAACGAGCGGACGCTCTGGATCGTCCTCTCCGACCACGGAGAGGAGTTCTTCGAGCACGGCACGCGAGGACACGCGACCCTTCCCTACGAAACCGTGTTGCGCGTTCCATTGATCTTCCAGGGCCCCGGCATTCGATCCGGCGCTCGCCTTTCATCGACCGTGCGGCACGTCGATCTCATGCCGACGGTTCTCGATCTCCTGGACATGCCGGCCTCGCCCCAATCCACCGGAACGAGTTTCGCGGCCGCTCTATCGGGGAGCGTGACACCTCTCCGCGAAGAACTACCTCCCACCCCAGTCTTCAGCGCCAGCTGGGTGCTCCCGAAAGACATGACGGCACCGGCGCTTTCCGTCCGACAAGGCAATTACAAGCTCATCCGCTATCAGAAGGACGACGCGGAACACTTCGAGTTCTACGACCTCGCCGCCGACCCGGACGAAACGAACGACATCTACTCGTCGGATGACCCCAGGCAGCTGCGGCTTCGCAAGCGCTTGGCGCGTTACGTGAACGAATCGGCCGAGAGGCGCCGCACGCTGTCCGACGCCGAGTCCGATGCGTCGCCGCTCTACGACCCCGATCCGGACACCGAGGAAACGCTCCGGGCCCTCGGCTACGTCGAGTAGGCTGACCTCTCAGCTGCTCCAGCGGAGTCTCCCGAGCAGGTCGCGGTAGCTAGACCCCTCGGAAACGCCGTCCCCGGGTGTGGCGATGGGGGCGATCACTGCCAGGCGCAATCTTCGCGACACGACAGATTTGATGCAAATACCCATTCAGCCTACAATCCGCGCCGTCCCCAGCGTGCCGAATTCGCTACAGCCCCCCGATTCGGACGCGACATTCTCCAGATGACAGCCGAATAAGAATGATGGGAATTCGAATTGACGGTCCGATCTAGACTCGATTCCGATATCGATCCGAGCAGGCGGCGCTGATGCTTCTCGACTGGTTGTGGGCTCTCGCGGGCATCGCGCTCGCCACGGTCGGCGTGTTCAATCACCGCCACCTCCGAAGCGCCTTGCTCCCGCGCCCAGCCCCGCCTCGCATGGAAGACTACCCCTCGATCAGCGTGATTCGCCCGGTCAAGGGCCTGGATCCCGAGGCCTACGAGAATACGTGTGCCGCACTCCGGCACGGTTATCCGGGCCCGGTGCAGACGATCTTCGTCTTCGACGACGAGTCGGACCCCGCACTGCCC
>CAXMSF010000390.1:0-3312 GCA_964196055.1 uncultured Gammaproteobacteria bacterium
GTCGACAACCCCGTGCTGATCGACTGGATCCGCGCCGTCGTTCCCGGCTGCAGCTGGGTAACGAGCGTCTGCACCGGCGCACTGCTGCTCCACGAAGCCGGCGCGGCGCGCGGGCGCCGAGTCACGACCCACTGGGCCTTCATCGAGACCCTGCGCGCCCGAGGCGACATCAGCGTGCAGGAGCGCGTGCGCTACGTGCGCGACGGCAACCTGGTCACCGCAGCGGGCGTTTCGGCGGGCATCGACATGGCGCTGTGGCTCGTGGGCCAGCTCCACGGGCCCGATTATGCCCGCAGCATTCAGCACCTGATCGAGTACGACCCCGCGCCCCCCTACGCCGCCGACGTCTGAGCGCGACCCCGCCGAGCGCGACCCACCGGTCCCGACGGTCTCGCCCGCGCCGCCACCGCCCCCGTGCCGCTTGGACCTCTTTCGCGCGGAGGGGCTGGTGAACCTCAGACCTCGGGGCTCCAAACCGCCTCGCATTCCGAGGCCCTACCGGTCGGCGCCGCCACAGAGGCCACAGCCCCTCCGCGCGAAAGAGGTCCAAGCGGCCTCGCAACCAAGGTTGCGAAACTCACACCAACGATCAGGAGCCGAGCGGGCGGGGCGGGCTCGACGTGTGCACGGGCTCGGGTACGGTGTCGTGATGCATTCTGCGGATCAACCCGGGCAACTCTTGTTCGCGGGCTTCGAGGGGGTCCGGTTGCCGGATGACCTTGCAGCCCTGGTGTCGGAGGGGCGTGTGGGCGGGGTGGTGTTGTTCGCGCGCAACATCGAGTCGCCCGCACAGTTGCGGAAGCTCGTGGACTCGTTGCATGCGGCGGCTCCGGCTGATGCGGCGCTCACGGTCGCGATCGATCAGGAGGGTGGGCGCGTACAACGATGCCGCGCCCCGTGGACCGAGTGGCCCCCGATGCGCCACCTCGGCGACAGCGGGCGACTCGAAGACACGCGTGCGGTCGCTCGCGGGCTCGCGCGCGAGCTCGCGGACCTGCGCATCGATCTCGACTTCGCGCCGTGCGTCGACGTCGACGACAGCCCCGCCGACGCCATCATCGGCGATCGCAGCTTCGCAGCCGCAGCCGAGACGGTCGCCCGCCACGCCGAAGCCTTCGTCGACTCCCTCCAGGCCGCCGGCGTCGCGGGCTGCGCGAAGCACTTTCCGGGCCACGGCGGCACAGTCGCAGACAGCCACCACGAACTCCCGCGCCTCGACCGCGACCTCGAGCGGCTGCGGGCGGTCGACCTGGTCCCGTTCGCGGCCGCTGCTCGCGCGGGCGTGGCGAGCGTGATGACCGCCCACATCCTGCTCCCCGCGATCGACCCGGTCCGGCCGTGCACGCTCTCGCCGGACGCCATGGCCTTGCTGCGCGACGAGATGGCGTACGACGGGCTGGTCTTCGGTGACGACCTCGAGATGAAAGCGGTGGCCGATCACTTCGCGCCCACCCTGCTGGTCGAACAAGCCCTCGCGGCGGGCGTCGACAGTCTGCTGGTGTGCTCGCGCGCGGACCTGCGCGACGAGGTCCTCGCAGCGCTCGAATCCCTGCCCGACGCCGCGCTCGAGCCGGGCCTTCGGCGCATGCGCACGTTCAAGCGAGACTACTCGGGCGGCCGTCACGCGAGCGGCGCGGGCCCGCCGTACTCCGAGCACGCAGCGCTGGCCGAGCGACTCTGCCACGAAACGGCGTGACGGCATGAACGCAATCATCGCTCTGTCGCTGCTGGCCGCCGTATCGGGTGCACTCCACATTCGCAGCGAGTACCACGGCCCGCGCGTGCTCGGCTATGCCTGCAAGCCCCTCACCACCATCGCGCTGATCGCGCTCGCCTGGCTCGCGCCCGGCTCGCCACCCGAGCCCTATCGCGAACTCATCGTGCTGGGTCTGATCTTCTCGCTCGCAGGCGACGTCTTCCTGATGCTGCCCTCCGACCGCTTCCTGCCCGGGCTGACGAGCTTCCTGGTCGCCCACCTGCTCTACATAGCGGCCTTCAGCCAAGTAGAGGGCTTCCAGCTGTCGGTGTTGGCCCTCGCACCGTTCGCGCTCGCGTCGGCCGCGCTGCTGCGATTGCTGTGGCCACACCTCGCGGGAATGCGGGTTCCGGTGCTGTTCTACGTCATCGTGATCGTAACGATGGGTTGGCAGGCCGCCGCACAGTGGTCGAGCGTCGGCGAAACCTGGGCCCTGCTCGCGCTCCTCGGGGCCATCCTCTTCACCCTCTCCGACGCCGCCCTCGCTCTCAACCGCTTCCGCGCCCCCTTCGCCTCCGCCCAGGCCACGATCCTCACCAGCTACTACCTGGCCCAATGGCTGATCGCTCTCTCCGTCGCCCGCTGACCCCGCCCCCTCCGCCCGGCACCGTTCACGATGGCGACCTTTCCGTCGAGTCTGAAGCGATCGAGAAGCATCGGGTCCCCCGATTCGATTGCCTCGCCCTGCCGGTCGGCCACCGACTCGCGTAGGGACTTCACTAAAGCAGGCCCATTGCGGCCCCTGAAATCGCGCCGATGGGAGGCCGTCCATCGGCAAACGCGCGATCCTCAGCCCGACGTTTCGAGCACGACGGAGACCCCTGATGGAAATCAACGGAATCGCCCACTGCATGCTCACGGTCAGCGACTTCGAGGCCTGCGCGACCTTCTACCGCAAGCTGCTCGGCTTCCTCGGGCTCAAACCAGTAATCGACGGAGACGGCATGCTCTACTGCGTCGGCGGACGTACCGCGGTCGGTATCATGCGTGCCGAAGCGGAGTTCGCGAACGAACGCTTCCAGCAGTTCCGCGTCGGCCTGCACCACCTGTGCTTCCGCGCGCGCGAGCGTGAGGACATCGACACGCTTCACGAATTCCTGCAGGAGCTCGGCGCAACCATCGTGCACCCACCCGAAGAGGGATCATGGGCGCCGGGTTACTACTCGGTGCTGTTCGAGGATCCCGACGGCATCCGCCTCGAAGCGAATCACGTGCCCGGGCGGGGCCTGCTCGCCGAAACGGGCAAGTAGGGGGAGCGCCGCTTGACGGTCTATCGACTCAGCGAGGAGATCGCCTTTCCGCCGCCGGAAGAGGCCGATCCGAACGGCTTGCTCGCGGCCGGGGGCGACCTCGAACCCGAGCGACTGCTGCTCGCCTACGCGATGGGAATCTTCCCGTGGTACGACGATTCGCAGCCGATCCTGTGGCACTCGCCCGACCCACGACTGGTGCTGCTGCCGTCGGAACTCGTCGTCTCGCGTTCGATGCGCAAGGTACTCGCGCGCGGCGACTTCGAAGTCCAGCTCGACGGTGCCTTCGAGGCGGTGATCCGCGGC
>CAXMSF010000391.1:0-3834 GCA_964196055.1 uncultured Gammaproteobacteria bacterium
CTACAAGTTCGATCTCAATTTTTCGGATTCGACCGCCTGCCGGAGCGACGTCAGCTACGAGATCGCTCTCTCGATGCCGGCCGCCGGGACTTTCGAGAGTGGCTTCTCGTTGATCATCCCGCCCCAGACCGACGGCTCGACGCAGCCTTTCGACGTACCGGCCTGTCCGGGAGCGGCGACCGACGCAGTGACGGCGACCGCGCTGAATTGCGAGGTGCAGACTTCGGAGTTCGCGCCGCCGCCGTCCGTCCCGGCCCAGTCGCCGGGTACCGACTATCACACGCACCTTCTGCTCGACGCGAGCGCGCCGCCCGGCACCAGCCAACTCTTCAACAACCACCTGCCGGTCGACCCGGTGATCTTCGGAAACATCGCGATCACCAAGACGACGCCGTCACGCGAGGTGAGCCGCGGCGACCTCGTGCCCTACGAAATCACGGTGCGCAACGATCTCGCGACCCCGATCCCGGATCTCACGCTCGTCGACCGCTTCCCGGCAGGCTTCCGCTACATCGAAGGCTCGGCTCGCGTCGACGGCGAGTCCTTCGATCCGATCCACGATCCCGACGCACGCGAACTCGTCTTCACCGATGTCGGTGTCCCGGGCGCGGGCACGACCCGCGCCGTGTTGTTGCTCGCAGTGGGTGCGGGTGTCGGCGATGGCAAGTTCACCAACCGAGCCCAGGCCTGGAGTAGCCTGACCGACCGGGCGCTCTCGGGCGAAGCTTCCGCCACGGTGCGCGTCGTGCCCGATCCCGATTTTGCATGCACCGACGTGATCGGCAAGGTGTTCGACGACCGCAATCGCGACGGCTCACAAGAGCCGGGCGAGCGAGGGCTTGCGGGCGTGCGCCTCGTGACGGCTCGCGGCCTGGTGGCGACGACCGACCCGCACGGTCGCTTCCATATCACGTGTGCCGTCGTGCCGAACGAGGACCGCGGCAGCAACTTCATCCTCAAGCTCGACGAGCGCTCGCTCCCGACCGGCTACCGCATGTCGACGCGCGTGGCACAGGTCAAACGCGCCACCGCGGGCAAGGCGTTGCGCTTCGTGTACGGCGCCTCGATTCACCGCATCGTGGGCCTCGACCTCGCGGATGCCGTGTTCGAGCCCGGTACGACCGTCATGCGCGAGCAGTGGACGCCCCGCCTCGACCGATTGCTCGAAGAACTGACGAAGTCCCCCTCGACGCTGCGACTCGCCTACGTGGGCGACCTCGAGGAGTCCGTTCTCGTCGACCGCCGCCTCGCCGCCGTCAAGGCCGAGGTGGTGCGACGCTGGCGCGAGCGAAGCGACGAGGAACTCCTGGTCGAGTCCGAGGTCTATTGGCGCCATGGCGCGCCGGCCGGCGCTTCCTTCGCTTCGGGGCTGTTCGGCTCGGTGGCGGATGCCATTGCGGCCCCATTCCGAAATGGCAGCTTCGTCGCTGCACTCAAGGCCCCCTTCCGCCGCAGCACGACTCGTGACGTCGACACGGGGGATGCAGCCGAGCGACACCTGTCGCCCGACGCGCTCACGACCTGGGCACAGGACCCCGAGCAACTCGCGACCGATCGCGGTGACCGACTCGAGGAGCGTGAGGTCATCAGCGAGCGCGCCGAGACGGTCAAACTCAAGGGTGTCGTGCCGCCGATCCACTTCCCTTCGGGCGTTGCAGACATCCCGGCGGGGTCGGTCGAGGAGTTGCGCGGCGTGCTCGACGACATGCGTGGCCTCGAAAACGTCCGCGTGCACCTGGTGGGTCACGCTGACGATCAGCCGCTCCGGGCCTCGCTGGCGGCCATCTACGGCGACAACGAGGGTCTCTCGCGCGAGCGCGCGGGCGAGGTGGCCGAGTATCTGCAGGCGGCGCTGGCGCTTCCGCCCGAAGGCATCTCCTTCGCCTACGCGGGTGACAGCGAGCCCGTCGCGAGCAACGCGACCGAGGCCGGTCGCGAACAGAACCGCCGGGTCGAAGTGGAGGTCTGGTACGATGAAATGCGCGACGCGCTGGCGATGGAGGAGGTCGTCGTCAGCGACGAGACCAAGCGCGTGAAGATCTGCCGCACCGAGACGGTGTGCAAGCTGCGCTATCGCGAGGGTCACGACCGCCGTGCGCGCATTCGAAACCTGATTGCGCCGCTCAACATCGCCGAGGATACCGCGAGGTTCCCCGACGACTTCGTTCGTCAGGTGCGGCAGGCGCTCGACAACCTGCGGGATCGGCAGAACGTGACGGTGAAGTTCGTCGGTTACACCGACGACACGCCGCTCGAGGGACGTGCGGCGCGCATCTACGGCACGCATCTCGCGGTGTCGAAGGCCCGCGCGCACCGCGTGGCGCGCGCGATCCAGGACCGACTGCAGCTGGCTACGGCCGCCGTAGCGAGCGACGGCCACGGCGCGGCGTTCCCGGTCGCTTCGAACGCAACGGAGCGCGGCCGCGCTCTCAACCGACGCATCGAGGTCGAGTTCTGGTACGACGATCCGCTGCAGGAGCTGCCCGACGAGCCGCAGCCGTGTCCCGATCCGGGCGATGCCGAGCTCGTGACGAAGGTCTACGACCCGCCCTGGGGCCGTATCGAGCCGATTCCGATCGAAGACGGCGAGCCGCGCATTCCCGCGGGCTACACGGACGCACTCGTGCGCGCGCTCGACGATGTCGCGCGCGAGATCCCCGACGCGAGCAACGTGCGCCTGCGCTTCCTCGGCTACACGCGCAATGAAAGGCTCGATCGGCGCACCGCTGTCGTCTACGGCGACGATGTCGGCCTCTCGGCCGCGCGCGCGCGCCGCACGATGGAGCAGGTGCGCGGTGTCCTCGCACTCCCCGAGGCGCAAACCGAGCATGAGGGCCGTGGCTACGTTCACTCGAACGACGTCGTGAACGGGGGCTTCCTGCAGGGCGACACGGACCACGTGGCCGTGCAGGTGGTCTACGACGAGCCGAGCGTGTTCGATGACCGCGACGGTATCGACATCACGCCCCTCACCCGCGAGCTGCGCGCCCAGAATCCGCTGGCGCTCAATCTGATGCACATCACCGCCGACGGCAAGCCGCTCGACGATCCAGGCCGCAGCTCGGCCGACATCCAGCGCTGCACGGACGTGGCTCTCGACGACGCCGACATCCAATTCAAGTTCGACGATCTCGAGGCCCGGCCGAGGCTCAGCGTGACTTCGCAGACGGGCGCGGTGGCAGTGCCGGCGGGTCCGAGTTCAGCGGTTGCCGTGGTGGTTGCGCCCGCGGCGGAGCCGGAGTCGGACGCGACTGAAAACGTGCCGCTCGCGGCGTCGCCGCTTGCCGACGGGGCTTCGAGCGGATCGGGTGTCGAGTTCCTCATGTATACGAACTACGGGCACTTCATCGAGCGCTCCGAGGTTCGGATCTTCGAGCGGGGTCAGTCGACGCAGGCCGATCCGCTCGCGGTGGTTGAGGTCGACGAGAACGGCACCGCGCGTTGGCAGCCTGCCGTCGAACTCGTCTCGACGCCCATGCGAGAACTGACATTCGTGTTGCGCGCGTATGACGCGGAGGGTCGCTTCGACGAGACCGCGCCGCAGCTGCTGTGGTTGGTCCCGGCCGGGGCCGCTGCGAAGCTTCCCGGAATGACAGCCGCGCAGGGGCAGGTCGCCATCCCGACCGCCCCCGATCCGCTGCTCGCGGGCTACGGTGAGACGGGCGCGCTGCACCGCGGCATCCCGCTCTCCGGCGCCGGCGCCGTCCAGGTGCACGGCAGCGGTGTGCCGCCCGGCCACACCGTCTGGTTGGCGGGCGCACCCGTACCCACCGACGAGCACGGCAATTTCGTCGCCGAAGCCGTGCTGCCGAAGGGCATGCACACCGTCGAGGT
>CAXMSF010000392.1:0-4839 GCA_964196055.1 uncultured Gammaproteobacteria bacterium
TGCGTGCTACACGAACGGCATACACGCGCGCAGGATCGAGCCAGGAGGAAGCGCCATGCGGAAATACTGCCGGGTCGAACGGGAAGGGCACATTTCGACGGTCACGATCGATCGACCCGAAGTGATGAACGCCTTGCACCCGATGGCGAACACGGAGCTCGCCGAGGTGTTCGACGAATTCTGTGCCGACGACGATCAGTGGGTCGCGATCATCACCGGCGCGGGCGAGCGAGCGTTCTCGGCCGGCAACGACCTCAAGTACCAGGCTGCAGGCGACGGCGAACTCGGCGCCGCGCCCAAGGGCTTCGGGGGCCTCACCGGGCGCTACGACAATTTCAAGCCCGTGATCGCCGCGGTGAACGGCGTCGCGATGGGCGGCGGCTTCGAGATTGCGCTCGCGAGCGACCTGATCGTCGCTTCCGAGAACGCGGTGTTTGCGTTGCCCGAGCCGCGCGTCGGCCTCGCGGCGCTCGCGGGCGGGATGCAGCGCTTGCCGCAGCAAATCGGGCTCAAGCACGCGATGGGAATGCTGCTCACGGGCCGCCGGGTGTCGGCGCGCGAGGGATTCGAACTCGGTTTCGTGAACGAAGTGGTGCCGCCGGATGAACTGATGGCGGCCGCACGGCGCTGGGCCGGCCAGATCGCCGAGTGCGCACCACTCAGCGTGCGCGCGAGCAAGCAGTGCGCAATGGCGAGCCTCGATGGTGGCTCCATCGCGGAGCAGATGAGTCGCCGCTACGACCAGCTCTACGCGATGCTCAAGGGCGAGGACTTCATCGAGGGGCCGCGCGCGTTCGCGGAAAAGCGCGCGCCGAACTGGAAGGGTCGGTAGTCCGCTGGACCGTTGCCCGCTACGAACGTCGGGCTAGGAGGCTCGCCTGGTGCGTTCCTGGGAGACGCTCGACGCGGCGGATTCAGCCGAAGGCCGCCTCGAGTTGCGCCGCCGCGGTGAGAATGATTTCCTGATCACGCTCGCGGGCCGCGTGCTCATGAACAGCGCCGCTCGGCGTTCGGAGGAGGCGCTCGCGTGCGAGCTCTGCGCGCGGCTGCCACGGCAGCAGGCGCCGCGCGTGCTCGTTGGCGGGCTCGGCATGGGGCTCACGTTGCGCGCGGCGCTCGATACCTTGCCCGGCGATGCCCGGGTTGTCGTCGCCGAGCTGAATTCGGTCGTGGTCGACTGGTGCCGTGGGCCGCTGGCCGCACTCAACGCGCGGGCGGTCGAAGACTCGCGCGTCGAGGTCGTGGTCGCCGATGTGGCCGAGCTGATTCGCAGCGCGCGTGCGCAGCGCTGCGACGCGATCGCGATCGATCTCTACGAAGGCCCGAGCGGCGGTCGCGACAGCGACGAGCCGTTCTACGGTCGGCGCGCGCTCGCGGAGACGCACGCTGCGCTGGTGCCGGGCGGCGTGTTCGGCGTCTGGGCCGAGCGCCCCGATCCGGGCTTCGAGAAGCGGCTGCGGGCCGCGGGTTTCGCGTTCGACCGGTCGCGTCCGGGCCGCGGCGGTCTGCGCCACGTGGTCTACAGCGCGGTACGCGGTCGATGAAGGCGCTGCTCGCCGTGGTGGCGCTGCTCGTCTCCGGGGCGACGGCCGTCTTGTACGCGCCGCCGCACAGCTGGGTCTGGTTGCATCCGGTCGCGTGGGTTCCGGCCTTCCTCGTCATCACACGGCTTTCGCGACGGCGTGCGTTCCTGGCGGGCTGGTTCGTCGGCGCAGCCTTCATCTTCGCGGGTTATTACTGGATCGCGGAGACAGTCGAGCAGTTCAGCAGCATTCCGTCCGCAGGTGCGTGGCTCGTGTGTCTCGGCTTCGCGCTGGCGAGTGGCACGTACATCGCGATCTTTGCCTGGGGCTTTGGCCCGGTCCGGCGAGCTTCGGGGCGTTGGTGGCCGTTCGGCATTGCGGCCTGGTTCACCGCGCTCGAGTTCCTGAATCCACAGCTCTTTCCGCACTTTCAGGGCTCGGTCTGGTACCAGGAGCCGTGGCTATTCCTCGTCACGGCGATCACCGGGTCTTCGGGTGTCACGTTCCTGGTGATCCTCTGCAACGCAGTCGTACTCCAGCTGATCGAGGCGTCGACGAGGCGGGACCGGAGCACTTGCGTGGCCGGGGTTGCCAATGCCGCGTTGCTGACGGTGTTGCTGATCTTCGCGATGACGGTGTCGACGTTGCGGCTGGATCGCATCGATGCTCTCGAGGCCTCGGCCGATTCGTTGCGCGTCGCGCTCGTCCAACCCAACCACGACGTCCCGCGTCGGCGCGAAATGCGCCTGCAGGGACCCGAAGCCTTCGCGAACGACCTGGTCGCAATGTCGCGGGAGGCGCTGCGGGAGCACCCGGACATCGAGGTCTTCGTCTGGCCCGAGGGAGCACTGACGCAGCAACCCGATGCCGAGCGCAATCGCGCGGTACTCGACTTCGTTCGCGAAACGGGAGTCGAAGTCTGGACGGGTGCGAACGTTCGCATGGACGATTCCGACGGCCGCCGCCGCAGCTACAACTCCGCTTTTCGAATCGACCGGAACGGCGAAATCGACACGCGTTACGACAAGAACATCCTGGTGCCCTTCGGCGAAACCATGCCGTTCGCAGAACGCTTCCCCGTGCTGCGCGGAATTCGCGGGCCCGGCGACTTCGCGCGCGGCGACGCGCTGCCGATCTACGACGGCGAAAGTGCGCGCTTCGCGTTCTTGATCTGCTACGAGGCGATCCAGGCCGGCTACGTGCGCCGGGCGGTGTTGCAGGCCCCCGAGCTGCTCGTGAACCTCACCTTCGATGCCTGGTATGGCGATACCTCCGAGCCCCACACGCACCTCATGCTCGCGGCCGTGCAGGCTGCCCAGTTCGGCCTGCCGCTCTTGCGGAGCACGACCACCGGAATCAGTGCAATCGTCGACCCGCGCGGGCTCATCACCGCGAAGACGGGCGTCTTCACGCGCGAGGTACTGGTGGCCGATGTTCCGAAGCTGCAGCTTCCGACCTTCTACGCCCGCGTGGGTGACTGGCTGCCGTGGAGTTGCAGCGCGGTTGCGCTGGGGCTGTTGTTGCGTGGCCGACGCGCAGTTCCCCGGAATTGACGCGGCCCGCGAGACGGCCTTTCCTCTCGCGGTGAGCGGGGACACAGTCGCAGTGCACATTGCACAGTCGCAAGGCGTGGTGACGGACGTGCGCGCCTTCTGCATTCGCTTGCTCGCGAACGGCGACCTGGAAAGCAAGCTCGTGCCCCCGACGGGCCCCGATGGTTCGCTACTGGCGGATGCAGCCCCGGGGCCGCCACTCCTGATCGACCGTCCGGTGCGTGCCGTCGGGCTCGAACTCGCGGAGGCTGCGCCGCCGTTGCCTCGGCCCGGCGAGCTGGCATCGCCCGCGGCCCGCGCGATCTGCCTGGCGCGCTTCGCGCATCATGAACTGATGGCCGCGGAACTGTTTGCGTGGGCACTGCTGCGTTGGCCCGAGCTGCCGGCCGAGCTGCGACGCGGTTGGATCGTTGCGCTTCGTGACGAGCAGAAGCATTGCGGCCTGTACCTCGAGCGGCTGTACGCACACGGTTCGAAGCTCGACGACCACGTGCTCTCGCCCTATTTCTGGAACCAGGCTCCCGCGATTGCAGCCTCGCCCCACGGCCCGCGCGCGTTCCTGTCTGCAATGGGGCTCACGTTCGAACAGGCGAATCTGGATTTCTCGTTGCTCTATCGCGATGCATTTCGCGAAGCCGGTGACGAAGCGAGCGCGCGCGCCTGCCAGATCGTCCACGACGACGAGGTGGGTCATGTCGCGTTGGCTGCGCGCTGGCTCGAACGGCTGTCCGAGCCAGGTCGAAGTGAGACCGAGCGTTACAGCGAGACGGTGCCGTTCCCGCTTTCGGCCGCGCGTGCAAAGGCGCGGCGCTTCGACGTCGCCGCGAGACGGCGCGCGGGTCTCGGGGACGAGTTCATCGAATTCGTGCGTTCCGCACGCTCGACGCAGGAAATGCAGCCGCGGGGCAGGCGCGACTCGTGACCGCACCGCTGTTGCTGTGGCCGAATGTCGCCGCAGAAGAGGGCGGCGCGGGCGATGACCGCCGCGCCGAGCCGTGGGTGTTTGCGGTGGCGGGCCTGTGGCGGCGACTGTTCGCTGCGGGAACCGGCTGGCTCGAAGCTGCCGGGGTGCCGGTTGCGGTCGCTGCCGCGGCGGAAGAACCCGCAGCCTTCGCGTGCCTGGAAGCCGAAGGAGCGCTGACTGCATGGCTCAACACCGAGTCCGCGCTCGAACGTGCCGGTGCGGCCGGGCGGCGCCTCACGGGCGCTCCCCCGGCGGTGGTGCGACGCGTTCACGACAAGGCGTTCGCGTTCGCGGCAGCCCGCGACGAAGGGTTGCTGCCGCCGGATCTGGCCGCGACGATCGCGGTGTTCGACCCTGAACTGCTCCGTGACCCCGATGCGGGAGTCGCCGCGATCGCGCGCACACTCGATGACTGGCCGGCCTGGGCGCGCGAGCGTTTCACGCTCAAGCCTCGCTTCGGATGCAGCGGGCGTGGTCGCACGGCGGGCCGGGACGGTCGCGTCGATGAGCCCGCGCTGCGGCGGTCGCTACCGCGTCTGGCCGAACGTGGCGGAGCGATGCTCGAGCCGTGGCTCGACCGCAGCGAAGATCTGTCCGCGTCGTTGTGGCTCGACGAAGCCGGCGAGTTGCAGCTGCTCGGGACCAGCGAACAGGTGCTGGCGCCGTCGGGTCTCTACCGCGGCCAGCGCGGGACCGTCGATTCGAAAGGGCGCGTGACGTCCGGTAGCGAGCGCGACGAGGACCTGCGCAATGCGGCGGTCGCGCTTGCGCGCCGCGCCGCGCGCGAGGGCTTCTTTGG
>CAXMSF010000393.1:0-2650 GCA_964196055.1 uncultured Gammaproteobacteria bacterium
TTCGGCGTGCAGGTTGCGGCGCGCTTCGAGCTCCCCGATTTGCTCGGTCCCCCGCTGATGGGTGCCGGGTCGTTCTGCCTGGCCTACATCGCGATGGCTTCGCTTTCGGCACTGCTGAAACGACGTGAGCAATGTCGCCGAACGGGTACCCGAAGCACACGTGACCGCTTCATCGGGGCTTGCCTGGGTCTTGTTCGCGGCGGTCTGGGGGTGTTGTTGCTGTGCGTACTCGCAATCTGGCTGGATGCGCTTCGCTCGAGCGGACGGGCCGAATTTCTACCGTCAGTCGGCGATTCGCACGCCGCGATCGTGACAGGTGACGTGGTCGAGGCGGGTGTCACCGCGGTGCTCTCGGACACCGGCCCCGGCGCGCGAGTGGCGGCGCGTTTGGTGGCTCGCCCCACGACTTCCCTTGCCGATCTGCAGGCGGTGCTCGAGAACCCCCACGTCGCGAGGCTCCAGCAGGACCAGCTGTTCTGGACCTATGTCGAGACCGGGGCCGTCGATGCGGCGCTCAACCGCGGCAGCTTCATCGATGTGATGCACGATCTCGATCTGCAGCAAGGATTCGCGTCGCTCGGCGTGATCGAACGCGATGCGATCGACGATCCGAGCGCGTTTCGAGACCTCGCCGAGCGTGCGTTACGCGAAATCGGCCCGCGGATTCGTGGGTTGCGAGACGACCCGGAGCTGAAGCGTTTGATGGCCGACCCGGAAGTCCTTTCGATGGTCGAGTCGGGCGACACGCTATCGCTGTTCACCCACTCCGGTTTCCGCTCGTTCGTCTCGAAGGTCGCCAGTCGCTGAAACGTTCCGTAGCGGTGCCGGTTCAGGGAGCCGGAGCTTCGACTTCAGCCGCCTCGGGCGTTGCGTGTTGAGATTGGACGGACTCCGGCGTGACGAGGCCTGCAGACATCACGATCTTGAATGCGTCTTCGACACTCAGGTCGAGATTGATGATGTCTTCCTCGGGAACCAACAGATAGAAGCCGGAGGTCGGATTCGGCGTCGTTGGAAGGAAGCAGTTGATCATCCGCGAGTCGAGCTTGCTCTGGAGTTCGCCGCCCGCCTCACCCGTGACGAACGCGAGCGCGTAGACCCGCCTGCGCGGGTATTCGATCATCACGACGCGATTGAAGCGTTGTCCCTGCTGGTTGCTGAAGATCGCCTCGAGGAGCTGTTTCACGCCGGCGTAGATGCTGCGCGCGACCGGCACCTGGGAGAGCAGCCGTTCCCAGGCGCGTTGGAATTCGGTGCCGAAGAAATGTCGCGCGATCACGCCGAGCACGATGATGACGAAGAACGTGAACAGCATGCCCACGACCGGCAGCGCCGGCGGGTCTTCGAGCCCTGGGACTACGAGTTGCAGGAACCTGGGCAGGATCAGGTTGTCGAGCCAGACGACGATCGACGCGATCGCCCAGATCGTGACGCCGATCGGTGCGAAGAAGAGAACGCCCGCAACGAAGTATCGCCGCACCGCTTCGCGCAGGAGTAGGAGAATGCGCCGGCCCATCAGTGGCAGGGATATAGCAACTGCCCGCTGGACCCGCCCGGTTGAATGCGCGCGAGCACGATCGCGGCTGCGCTCGGCCCCGATCTCGGAGGGCCGATCAAGAACAGCAGCTTCTATTTCAGCGGGTCGCTCTCAGCTTTCGAAACCGTTGTCGGCCGCGACCTGGCCGTACCAGCGGCCCGATGCCTTCAGCGTGCGGTCGGCGCTGGGAAAGTCGACGAAGGTCAGGCCGAAACGCTGGCGGTACCCTTCGGACCACTCGAAGTTGTCGAGCAGAGTCCAGGCGTGATAACCGCGCACGTCGGCATTCCCTTCGATCGCCCGAGCGACAGCGGCCAGGTAGCCGTGGAAGAACTCGATCCGGCGTTGGTCGTTGATGACGCCATTCGAGTCGGGGCCATCCGCGTATGAGCAGCCGTTCTCGGTGACTTCGAGCACGGGGCGGTCGTAGTCCGCGGTGACTCGCATCAACATGTCGTAGAGGGCGTCGGGCCAGACCTCCCAGCCGAAGTCCGTGCGTGGCCCCTGCTCGCCGCCCTGTGCCATGACGTGATGGGCGTCGAGGCCGAGCGGCCCGCCCTCACAGGCGGCAACGTGCGAGCGCGAGTAGAGGTTGATCCCGAGGAAGTCGAGCGGAGCTCGCGTGAGTTCGAGATCGTCGTCCCGCACGCCCATGAGTTCTGCGGGTAGGCCGCCCGGAAACGCCTCGGGGTACTGGCCGAGCAGTGCGGGCTCGAGGAACCAGCAGTTGGTGAAGCGGTGCCAGCGCTCGGCAGCCTCCGAATCGGCTTCGGTGTCGCCCGCGGGTTCGCACGGGGCCATGCTGAACGCGGTCCCGACCCGACTCTCGGGGTACTCGGACTTGATCGCACGAAAGCCCTCGCCTTGCGCGAGGTTCACGGTGTGGCCGGCCCGGAGGAGAGCGTCGCGGTCGCGGTGACCCGGGGCGTGCAAGCCGAAGCCGTAACCGAGCGAGGTGAAGACCTGGGGCTCGTTGAAGAGGATCCAGTCGTGGACGCGGTCACCGATCGCGCGCGCGACGAGATGGGCGTAGTCGGCAAAGCGCCCAGCGGTGTCGCGATTCGGCCAGCCCCCGCGATCCTCGAGCGCCTGCGGCAGATCCCAGTGATACAA
>CAXMSF010000394.1:0-6018 GCA_964196055.1 uncultured Gammaproteobacteria bacterium
GGTCGATCGTGGCGGTCAGGTCGTGAAGAATCTGCTCCATCCGGCTCAGCCCCTCGGACAACACGAACGCGATCAGCTCCCAGGAGCTGGCCGGGCCCTCCCCCCTCGAGCAGGCCTCCGCGGCCCGAGCGAGCGCTGGCACCTTGCCGTGACCAACGGTGATGATCCGGCCGGGCTCCAGCCAGAGTCCGAAATCGACGATCCCGATCGCCGAGCTGTCTCCAGCGGGCACCGGGGCGCGTGCATGGAGATAAAGCCCCTGGCCGAATCGGCGCCAGTAGCTCGTCAATGGCGGCTGGAGCAACCTCTCGACGACCTCTTCGCTGAGCCCGCTCTCGCAAGCCAGCCAGCGGTGGCCTTCCGCGTCCGCTTCGTCGATGTCGATCCAGTTCTCCACCGGCGCGGCGTTGGAGTCGGTCGAATCGGGTTTCGGCGATGATCGGAGCTCGATGATCCGCATGCGCGGCGATCCAAGGCGAAGATGGGGTGAACGATTCTCGCCGCTTCGTCGATCCGAGGGAAGTTATCCAACGCACCCACGGACCGCACGGCGCCGACGCGAATTTCGCGCCGATGCGCATGAATCCCTCGCTCGCGGTCCAATCGGGAAGAGCGGGGAAGAGCGGGAATTTCGAGCCGGGTCTTCGGAACGTCCGATGATGTCTCTATCCTATCGAATCGGTCCGCGATCGAGGGAGAAGTCGCCCTCTGCGGGGATCGGATCGCAGGGAGCTGTAATGATCGAATCCAGCTTGTTCGCGTTGCTGAGCGCCACGACGCTGATCGCCATTCACGCGGTGTTCATCGCTCGGGCGATCCTCAGGCCACACCGCGAACCGGCCTCGCGGTTGGCCTGGGTGCTGGTGATCGCAACGCTGCCCGCGGTTGGCATCCTCGGCTATCTCCTGTTCGGCGAGGTCGACATCGGGCGCCGTCGATCGGGGCGCCGCCGCGATGTGGACCGGGCGCTGCAGGTGCTCCCGGGCGCGCCGGCGGTCGTGCCGCTGCGGAATGCGCACCTGTTTCGTGCGGGGCAGTCGATCAGCGGCTTCGAACCCGTAGGCGGCAACCGGGGAACCTTGTTCTCCGATTCCAACCAGAACGTCGATTCGATGATCGCCGACATCGATGCGGCGCGGGAGCACGTCCACCTCCTGGTCTACATCTGGCTCGCCGATCGCAACGGGCTGCGCATCGCAGAGGCTTTGAAGCGTGCGGCGTCACGCGGCGTGCGGTGCCGGGCCATCGCCGACGGTCTGGGTTCCCGGGCGCTGGTCGCCTCCGAGCACTGGAAGAAGATGCGGGACGCGGGCGTCGCGGTTGCCGTCGCGCTGCCGATCGGTGCGCCGTTGCTGCGGATATTCAAGGGGCGGATCGATCTGCGGAATCACCGCAAGATCCTGGTCATCGACGACCGGATCACCTACTGCGGCAGTCAGAACTGCGCGGACCCGGAGTTTCGAATCAAGCCCAAGTTCGCACCGTGGGTCGACGCCGTAATCCGGTTCGAGGGTCCCGTCGCGCGCCAGAACCAGCATCTGTTCGTCGCGGACTGGATGTCGGCGGTCGATGAGGATCTGACCGACCTGCTGCGCCGCCCCGTCGAGGCTGTTCCAGGCGGTTTCGTCGCACAGGCGTTCGGCACGGGTCCGACCGTCCGGAACTCGGCGATGCCCGAGATGTTCGAGACCCTGATGTACTCCGCCCGTCGGCGCATGACGATCACGACACCCTATTTCGTTCCGAACGAGTCGATGCAGGGCGGACTGTGTGCCGCAGCGCGCCGCGGGGTGGATACCACGATCGTCTTCCCGGCGCGGAACGATTCCCGGGTGGTCGCCGCGGCAAGCCGTAGCTACTACGAAGATCTGCTCGAGGCCGGCGTGCGCGTTCACGAGTTCGTAGGCGGGTTGCTGCATGCCAAGACGTTCACCGTCGATGACGATGTGACACTGATCGGTTCGGCCAACATGGACCGTCGCAGCTTCGACCTGAACTACGAGAACAACATCCTGCTGGTCGACACGACCATGACGGAGTCCGTCCGGCGACTGCAAGACGACTACATCGCCAGGTCGATCGAGGTGGCCGCGGACGAAGTCAGGAAGTGGCCGCTCACGCGTCGTCTCTGGAACAACGCCGTCGGGATGATGGGACCGATCCTCTGAAGGGTACGATCTGCCTTGCGCAGTGCCGCAGCGGACTCTTGGCGGTGCGGCCCGGTTGCAACGCTCAGGGGCTGGGGGAGAGAAGAGATGGGCGGCTGGCACGCACTCGCGCGCCCGCCGCCCATCGGGCCCGTTGCTCAGGCCTCTGCCAACTTCACGGCGATGAAGTGTTTTTCGCCGCGGTGCTCTACCAGGAGCAGGACCGAGCCCCGCTCCTCTTTGGCCGCCTCCTGCACTTCGGCCACGACGTCGTCCGGAGACTGCACCCGCTCCTGACCCACCATGCTGATCACGCTTCCGGGGCGGATGCCCGCCCTGGACGCGGGGCTGTCGTTCATGACGTTCGCAACCAGGGCTCCATTGCTCTCCTCCGGGATGCCGTAACGCTGGCGCGTCTCGGGGGTGAGCTCGGCCAGCTGGATTCCGAGCTTGGCGGAGTCGGGGGCGTCCTGGTTCTGGGCGACCTCGATGCCCTCACCCGGCATGGCCCCGATCTCGACCCGGAGCTTGCGGGTCTTGCCCTTGCGCCGGATCTCGAGGCTCGAATCGCTGCCGGCCTTGGTCTTGGCTACTAGCTTGGGCAAATCCTTGAAGTCGTCCAGGCTCTCGCCGTTCATGCCAATGATGACGTCTCCGGGCATGATGCCCGCCTTGGCGGCGGGGCTCTCCGGCACGATGCTCGCCACCAGCGCGCCCTTGCCCTCGGCAACTCCGAGGCTCTCGGCCACCTCCTCGGTCACGGGCTGGATCTGAACGCCGAGCCAGCCGCGGGCAATGCTGCCGTTGAGCGCGAGCTCGGTAATGATCTCGCTCGCCATGCTCGAGGGAATCGCGAAACCGATACCCACGCTGCCACCGCTGGGGGAGAAGATCGCGGTATTGATGCCGATGACCCGACCCTCGGTGTCGAAGAGCGGCCCGCCGGAGTTGCCCCGGTTGATGGGGGCGTCGATCTGCAAGAAGTCGTCGAAGGGGCCGGACTGAATGTCGCGCCCACGCGCCGAGATGATGCCAGCCGTGACGGTTCCCCCGAGACCGAAGGGGTTGCCGACCGCGACCACCCAGTCGCCCACCTTGGCGTCATCGGACTTCGCCAGCTCGACGAAGGGCAAGGACTCTTCGGTCTCCACATCGAGCAGGGCAAGATCGGTCTTGGGATCGCGGCCTCTGACTCTTGCCGGGTGGCGCGTGCCGTTCTGCAGGATGACCTCGATCGTGTCTGCATGCACGATCACATGGTTGTTGGTCACGACCAGACCGTCCGCGGAGATGATGAAGCCGGAGCCCACCGATCGAAGCTCTTGCTCGGCCTCGCCGCCGCCGGGCTGACCGGGCCTGCCTCCGAAATGCGGAAAGAGCTCTCGGAATGGCGAGCCTTCCGGAAGCTCAGGCATTTGGTGGTGGCCACCCCGCATGCCCACGACGGCCGGTGCTTTACTCGTGGTCGAGATGTTGACCACCGCCGGCTTCACGCGCTCGACCAGCTCCGAGAAGCTCGCCGGCCCGTCGCGAAAGCCGTCACGACCCGGCTTGCTCTTTTCGCGTGTGGCCGCCGAGACCGAAGACGCCATCAGCAGTGAGCTGACGAATGCTACGACGATCGTGCGCGCGACTCCTCGGCTCTCCGTTCGGAGTGTATGCATCGATTCCATGGCTCGTTTCTCCTCTGAGTGCGTTCGGGACCCCGGCCTGCGTGGCGCCCGTTCGCGATTCGATTGCTCGAGTTCGAATGGTAGGCAGAGCGCCTTACGGGCGGCTTTCCGGAACATTACGATCTCGTAATGCTCGGGCGGGCGGTCGACCCGAGGGCATGGCGGTGCCATGATTCCGGTGCCGTCGAGGCTCTCGGGGCTCCAGCTCGATCCTCGTACACCCACACGAGTATGAAATGCGAATCCTGATCATCGAAGACGATTGCGACGTGGCCTCCTATCTCGTAAAGGGATTGAAGGAGCACGGCAATACGGTGGATCACACCGCGGACGGCAAGCAGGGCCTCTTTCTCGCTACCAGCGAGAGCTACGACGTCATGGTCATCGACCGCATGCTGCCCGGCCTCGACGGCCTGGCCATCGTCAAGAGCGTGCGCGCTGCAGGCAAGACGACCCCCATGCTGATCCTCAGCGCCCTGGGCGACGTCGACGATCGTGTCGAGGGCCTGCGTGCGGGGGGCGATGACTACCTCACGAAGCCCTTTGCATTCAGCGAGCTGCTGGCGCGCATCGAGGCGCTGGCGCGCCGCACGGCGAACCAAACGGCCAGTGACATGCAGCTTCGCGTCGGGGATCTCGAACTCGACTTGCTCGCTCGTACGGCCAGGCGGGCGGGGCAGAACATCGAACTCCAGCCGCGTGAATTTCAACTGCTCGAATACCTGATGCGCCACGCAGGGCAGGTCGTGACCCGGACGATGCTGCTCGAGCACGTCTGGGATTACCACTTCGATCCCCAGACCAACGTCATCGATGTGCAGATCAGCCGGCTGCGCGGCAAGATCGACAAGGGCTTCGATACGCCGCTGCTCCAGACAGTGCGCGGCGCCGGGTATAGGCTCGATGAAGCCCGCTGAACTCCTTCGCACGACCACCTTCCGCCTGGCGCTGCTCTATATGGCGCTCTTCGGCGGCTCGGTGCTGCTCTTGCTCGGCTTCATCTATTGGTCCACCGTGGCCTTCGTGTCGAGCCAGACCGATGCCACCATCGAGGCTGAGGTCGTCGGGCTGGCCGAACAGTACCGGGATCACGGAGCCAGCGGGGTGGTAGCGACCATCCTAGAGCGTGTGGAGCGCGACCCGGATAGCTCCTCGGTCTATCTCCTCGTAGCGCCGAACTATCAGCCGCTGGCGGGGAACCTCACCGCGTGGCCCAGCGAGGCGGTCGAGGAGGATGGCTGGCTCGGCTTCGAATTCAAGGATCCGCGGGCGGGCGGGCGCCTCTTCCAGGCCCGAGCGCGTCCCTTCCTGTTGGAGGGCGGCCTGCGTCTGCTGGTGGGGCGCGACACCCGGGCCCTCAAGACCACCCAGCAGTTGATCGTGCGTGCGCTGCTTTGGGGGCTGGCCATCACCTTCGCGCTGGCCCTGCTCGGGGGGATGGCGATGAGTCGCAGCATGTTGCGGCGCATCGAAGAAATCAACCAGACCAGCCGGGAGATCATGGCCGGTGATCTCGCTCGGCGGGTCCCCACCACGGGCAGCGCGGACGACTTCGACGAGCTTGCGGGCAACCTGAACGCGATGCTCGACGAAATCCAGCGGCTGATGGAGGGCATCCGCCAGATCTCCGACAACGTGGCCCACGATCTGCGCACCCCGCTCACTCGCCTGCGCAACCGCCTGGAGCGGCTGCGCGGTGAGATGAGCCCCGACAGTCCTCAGATGGAGCATGTAGAGCGAGGCATCAGTGATGCAGACCACCTGCTCTCGACCTTTGGCGCTCTGCTGCGAATCGCGCGTATCGAGGCGGGTGGACACCGGTCGGTGAGTGAGGCTGTCGATCTGGCCGAGTTGGTGCAGGACGCGGCCGAGCTCTACGAGCCCCTGGCCGAAGAGAAGGCGATCACCCTCGAGGCCCGGGTGGAGGGATCGCCGAGCATTTCGGGTGATCGCGACCTTCTCTTCCAGGCCTTGACCAACCTGCTCGACAACGCCGTCAAGTACACCCCTCCAAATGGCCGGGTTTCTCTCGCAATCCGCGAGCTGGAAGGGCGGGTCGAGGTCAGCGTATCGGACACGGGCCCGGGCATCCCCGCCGACGAGCGTGGCAACGTCCTGCAGCGCTTCTACCGGCTCGAGCGCAGTCGTACTACGCCGGGCAGCGGGCTGGGCTTGAGCCTGGTCGCTGCGGTGGCGCA
>CAXMSF010000395.1:0-11750 GCA_964196055.1 uncultured Gammaproteobacteria bacterium
GACGAGCCGGTGTGCGGAGGGATCGATGCGAGTCGTGAGACTGCTGGGCCGAATCGTGCTGGGCGTGGTAGGCATCTTTGTCTCGCTCGCCGTCGCCCTTGTCGTCGCCATCAGCATCGGAATTCCGATTTCTCTCGACCAGGTTCGGGGGGAATTCGAGGCGATGGCATCGACCGCGCTCGAACGCGAGGTCACGATCGAGGGCAAGGTCGAGGTGGTCCCGAACTGGTGGCCCACGCTCGAAGTCCGAGGTCTTCGGATCGGCCAGCCCGAAGGCTGGCCCGGCGGTCCGGAGACGGGCGTCGAAGGCGGCGGCTTCGCCCGGGCCGAGCGCGCCTTCTTGCGCCTGGCGATCTTTCCGCTGCTGCGCGGAGATTTGCGCGTGCTCGAACTGAGCGGCGAGGGCTTCGAAGTCGACATGCAGCTACTGCCGGACGGCCGCGTCAATTGGCTCCTCAACCTCCCACAGCCGGAGGAAGAGCTGGCGGTCGAAGAAGTCCCAACGGGGATCGAGGAGCCGCTGATCCTACAGCTGCTCGGGATCGACCGAATTTCGTTTCACAACGTGCGACTTCGTTACCAATCCTCCGGCTCGGAGACATGGGAATACGAACTCGCTGAGCTTACGGGGATCATCGCAATCGACGCTCCGCTCGAGCTCCACATGCGCGGCTCCCTCCAGGATCAGCCCTACGCCATGGACTTCTCGGGCGATCCGCTGGAAGCGCTGTTCACCCGGAACGCCGCCTGGCCCGTGAAGATTCGGATGGAGATCGCGGGGGCGGTCTTGAAACTCGACGGTCGGGTATCCTCGCGCTGGAACGAAGACGAATCAGACGCTCCTGAGACTCCGAACGACGAACCGAGCGCCATCGCGCAGGTGGGGCCGTTCCAGTTTCGCGCCCTCGATCTCGATGTCGAACTCGCGGGCAACAGCTTCGACCAATTCGATCCGATCGTGGGCTTTCGCCTGCCGTCGTTCGGTCCCTACCGACTCGCCGGCACGCTGACACTTCTCGACGGGAAGTACTCGATCTCGGATCTCGAGCTGTCCGTGGGCGCGAGCCGGCTCACGGGAACACTCGACTGGGACGATCTGGGCGAGCAACCGCGAGCTGACATCGCGCTGCGCGCGCCCACCATCCAGCTTGCCGACTTCAAGGGCTGGGAGCTGCTCCTCGGCGACGAAGACAGACCAACGGCGGATGTCGAACCGGCCGCAAGGGAAGGCCTCACCCTTTTCTCACCCGAAGTTCTGCGAACCTTCGATGCCAAGCTCCGGGTCGACGTGGACAGGGTCATGTCGGGCCGGGACAAACTCGGCGGCATGCACCTCGCCGCGAGTCTCGCGGGCGGGCGCGTCCGAATCGACCCCTTCAGACTGGAAGTTCCGGGTGGCTCGGTGGGAATCCGCCTCGCCTATTCCAGGACTTCCAAGGCAGTCTCACTCGACCTCGGCCTGGACCTCGATCACTTCGACTACGGAGTGCTGGCGCGATTCATCGACCCCGAGACGGAGATGCGCGGGCTCATCAGTCTCGATGTCGACCTGGCGGCGAAAGGCGCGAGCGCCGAGGTACTGATGCACAACGCGTCGGGGCAGGTCGACCTTGCGTTGTTGCCGCAGGAGTTCGAGGCTGGTGTGATCGATCTCTGGTCCGTGAACCTCATCGCCTCGGTGCTCCCGACCTTGGATACGGCTCCGAAGTCAGTGATCGAATGCCTGGTCGCTCAGCTCGACGTGAACGACGGACTCGTGACGGAGCGCATGCTGGTGGTCGACACCACGCGCATGCGAGTCTTGGGCAAGGCTGCGATCGATTTGAAGAAGGAGACGATCGATCTCGTATTCGAGCCCACTTCCAAGAGACCGGAGTTCTTCAGCCTCGCTACGCCCGTTCGTGTCGATGGGACCTTCGATGACTTCGAGGCCTCCGTTCGGCCCGAGGACATCATCGGAACCGTGATCCGATTCGTCACCAGCGTGGTGGTGGTGCCTCTGCAGCGCCTCATCGGCATCCAGACGAACCTCACCGACGACGAAATCTGCCAGCGGGCGATGGAACGATCGATCGACCCGAAGCAGTAGTCGGGTCTCGTCCATGCTTCGGGGGTCGATGTCGCTGAACAGCACGAGGATGGGGCCATCGGGCTGGTGCCGGTCGAATGAAGGTCCAAGTTCGAGCGGAAGAGCGATTCGCGCGTTCAGACCGCGCAGCCCGAAGCCCCGCCATCGATGCGAAGCTGGGTCCCGTTGATGTATCCGGCCCGATCGCTCGCAACGAACGCAACCAGGCTCGCAACCTCATCGATCCGCGCGAGCCTCCCGCTCGGGTTGTCGAAGAACTCCTGCGCGCCGCGGCGTTGAATCTCGCTCCAGTCTTCACCCCAGCCCCGCTCGCGCGCACGCTTGCGAAACAGGGCCTCGATTTCCTTCGTTGCGATGACACCCGGGCTCACGACGTTGACCGTGACGCCGGTCCCAGCGAGTTCCTTCGCGAGACTCACGCAGACGTTCGGCAGCACTGCCTTCGAGGCGTAGTAGTTCGGCATGCGGGGTCCGGGGCGCGTTCCGCCAACCGTCCCCAGCCAGATCACGCGGCCCCAGGCCCGCTCTCGCATGCCCGGCACGAAGGCGTGGACCAGCCGGACTCCCGACAACACGTTCTTCTGGTAGATCGCGACCCAATCATCGGTCGACGTCTCGAGCCATCGGCCACCCTCGGCAACGCCATAGTTGTTCACGAGCACGTCGACCCGGCCAAAGCGTTCGAGCATCTGCCGCGCGGCCTCGTCGGCGCCGGTGTCGCAGGTGATGTCGCCGGTGATCTCCGCGACCTCGCAGCCGTCGGCGCGAAGGCCTTCGACGAGGGGCTCGGCCTGGCCGGCCTCGAAGCCGTGCACTCCGACCGCGGCCCCCTCGCGCGCGAGCAGTTCGGCGATCCCGGAGCCGGTTCCGCGATAGCTCCCGGTCACGAGCGCCACCCGACCGCGCAGTCCGAGATCCACAGTTGCGCTCCTCCTGGTGCCGTGATCGCGCGATCAGCCCGTCGCGTTTCCGATCAGTCGGATCCGCCGACCTTCACCTCGACCCTCGAATGCGAGATTGGGCTCCGCTTCGACGAAGGCCTCGACGCGGCGGACCATCTCGGGGTCGAGTCCACTCTGGCCCCGCAAGCTTTTCAGGACACGAGATCCGGGGTAGTCGAGCAGACGGCCGATCTTGAACGCGAGAATCGTCTCGACCGGGTCGCTCGAAGCCACACTCGGCGAATGGATCCAGCCCGCGTAGAGGCTCCGCTCGTGTGCATCGAGCGTGGCATCCAATTTCGAACCTCCAATCAGCCGATTCCCGATCAGACCAACCACTGCGGATACGGCGGATAGACGCTGTACTCCGCGGTCCCGGTCCCCTTCTCGCCCGTCTCCTCGACTTCGAAGTCGCAGAAGGCCTCGTAGCAATCGTGGCGATTCTCGGCGTCGTTCTCGGCGCGCATCCAGAGCTTGATCGTGCCGTGGTGCTTGGTGCTCTTCACGTGGATGACTTCGCCGTCCGGCATCGTGAGCGCGTAGCGGAACTGGTTCGCCTGGCGCGCGGCGGCTCCTTCGTTCGGGTAGATCTCGCCCTTGGCGTTGAGGATCGGCCGGACGCCGTCCTTGTCGGCGACGAAGCCCGCGTTCGCGCGCTTGCCGATCGGCTCGTCGTTCTGCCAGTACATCCCGAGCACGTTGATGTGGCGGTCGGGTAGCTGAATCGACGGCCAGAAGTGGGTGAGGAAATTCACATCCTCGACGACCCAGCTGTTCGGCTCGTTGAATCGCGATGTCCAAGTGTGATCGCGGTGGCTCCAGCAATCGATCTGGCGCGTTTCGCCCTTGGCTCGGCCGCCGTGGATTCCGAAGCTGCCGGTGCAGGTCATCGCCTGCTCGAGATGGCCACCGTAGTACTCGTCGAAGACCGTCATCGGGTCGCCGCTCGGCGACGAATTCGCGTAGTTGAACGGCGCGAACCGGCCCTTGAAGTCCAGGTCGAACGAGAAGCGGTCCCAGTCGAGCGAAATATTGATGTGGTTGTACGGATCGACGACCTCGTATTTGAGGCGTCCATCGGTCCACGGCCCCTGGTCGGGCTCGACCGGCAGCGGGAACTTGTTGCAGTACTGCTGGAGCACGCCGTCGATCACGTACAGCGCCTCGAAGCGCCCGAAACCCTTGTCCGTCAGATGGAAATGATTCACTCCATGGATGTTCGCGGCGGGGTCGACGACGCTCACCCAGAGGCTGTCGCCGAACAGGACGTTGCTCGGCGCGTTGTCTAGTGAGTGCCGGTATTCGTCTTCGATGGTGAGACCTTCCGGCGGCTGGAACGACATGGAACTTCTCCTCTGCTGCATCGACCGCTTCAAGGGCCGCTTCGTGGACCCGGGAGGGTAGCGCCTGGGTCGGCTCGACTCGACGCGGATCGCCACAAGGGTGTACGGATTAGAGGAATTGTTGTGCAGATTCCCGCGAACCGGACGTGCTTTGGTGAGGAGCAGACTAGAACGCTTCGGCGTGGTGCGTGTTCCCGGCGGGCTCCCGGACTTTCTCAGCCGCCTACCAGCATACCCCCTTCGACCGGCAGCACGTGTCCCGTGATCACATCCGGGCCGGTGATCAGCGCCAGGATCGCCTGCGCGACCAGATCCGGGGTGCACACCTTGCCCAGCGGAGATCTCTGAAGCGCCGCAGCCTTGATGGCTTCGAAGGCCTCACCGAGCCCGTCACGCAACCACTCGCCGTCGATGAAGCCGGGCGCGACCGCGTTGACGCGGATTTCCGGTCCGAGCGCGCGCGCGAGCGTCACGGTGAGGTTGTTGAGCGCCGCCTTCGAAGCGCAATACGGAATCGAACTCCCGATCCCCACGAGCCCCGCGATGCTGGAGGTCATCACCACCTCGCCACCGCCGTCCGCACGCAACAAGTCGCGCACAGCACGCGTGCATTGGAACGGCCCCACCAGGTTGACCTTCAGGATGCGCTCCCAGAGTTCTTCGCTCACCGCCTCGAGGTCACCGTGGCGGATCACCTGCGTGGTTCCCGCGTTGTTGACGAGGATGTCGAGTCGCCCGAATTCGCGTCCGGCTTCGGCCGCCATGGCGCGGCAATCCTCGTCGTCGGCGACATCGGCACGGAACGCCAGCGCCTTCACGCCGTGCTCCGCGGCCTCGGCCGCCACGGCCTCGGCGGCTTCCTTGGAGCGGCTGTAGTTGACGAGCACCGAGCAGCCGCGTTCGGCGAGCTGGAGTGCGGTCGCGCGCCCGACGCCCGTGCCCGCGCCCGTCACGATCGCAGCCTTGTCGCTGAGTTCCATGATCGCGTCTCCTCATTGGATCGATCGAAGCCCCGGAGCGGGCAGGATGCCCCATAGCGCGCGAGCACGCCGGTGCGGGGGTGCCGTCGCTCGGCCCGAAACCGCTTCCGGGGTTGCATCGGAGTTTATACGGTTGTACAACTTCTTTGTCCACACGTATAAATGGGAATCCGGCATGGTGAAGGCAGTGTCCACCACCGACTCGGGCGGTGAAACTCGCGAGCTGATCCTCGTGGCGGCTCTCCAGACGTTCGCCGAAAAGGGCTTCGACGGAGCCACGACGCGTCAGATCGCGACGACCGCAGGCGTCAACCACGGCCTGATCCCCTACTACTTCGGCACCAAGCCCAAGTTGTGGCAGGCCGCGGTCGATCGCGCATTCACGCAGCTGGAGGCCGGCCTCGACACCGTGCTCGAGGATTCGAGTGTCACCGACGACCGCGAAAGGATGCGAATGCTGATTCGCCGTTTCGTCCGATTCGTCGCCCGCAACCCCGAGTTCGTGAAGCTGATGAACGATGAGGGAAAGCGGCGCGGTCCGCGTATGCGATGGCTCGTCGACCGCCACGTGAAGCCCCTCTATGCAGCCGTGAAGGGCCAGATGCAGAGCGCCCAGCAGCAAGGCTTCCTGCCGGACGATGTCGATCCGATCCACTTCCACTACATCCTGGCCGGCTCCGTCGGCTTCATCTTTCACCAGGCCGAGGAATGCAAGCGGCTATCGGGAATCGATCCCTTCGACGAAGCGATCATCGAGAACCATTCGCGCGCAGTCGAGTACTTCTTCTTTGGACCCCCGAAGAACTCCGCCTGATCCCGGGCCCGCACTCGGACGGAAGGTTGATCGCAATGAAATACCTGCTCGTCGCCCTCGCAGCCGCCGTCGCGTGGTGGCTGTGGGAAAACGCGCGCCGAAAGACACATGCCGTGTCGGCCGGCTACCAGGCCCGGATCGAGCTGCCCTTCGAGCAGGAGTTCGAGCTCTACCACAACCCATTGTCGCTCTGCTCGATGAAGGCCCGCGTCTGCATGGCCGAACTCGGAATCACGTATGGAAACCGGCCGATCGATCTGATCGAAACCGGGTCCTACGAGAACATCCGGCCCGCGTTCCTCGCAGTGAACCCGGCGGGCACCGTTCCAGTGCTCGTGCACGACGGGCACCCCGTCTACGAATCACACGAACAGATCCGTTACGCGGCCGATCATGCGCCGCCGGGCTCGCCGAAGCTCGTTCCGGACGACCCCGTGCTCGCGGCCGAGATGCAGCGCTGGATCGACCGCTCGTCGATTTCGGAAGACCCGTTGGAGCACGGCGACGACAGCGCTGGCAACGCAGTGCCCGGCCTCACGGTTCCGATCTTCGCTGCGATGATCGATCGAATTGCGTTCTACAAGATCATCGAAGGCCTGTTGTTCCACATCGACAAACGGCGGCCGCTGGTCTTCCTCGTGCTGAAGCTGTGGGGACTCGAGAACCTCACCAAGCTCCGCCCCGTCGTCGGCGTGATCCGGCGAAGCCACCGGCAGATGGGCGACCACCTCGACGCACTCGAACAGCAGCTTCGCGACGGCGGTGGTCCCTGGATCCTCGGTGAGAGCTACAGCCTCGCGGACGTGAGCTGGTCGGTGATCTTCGAACGACTCGCACAAGTGGATTGCGAGCACGTCCACGTGCGCGAAGATCTACGCCCCGAATGCGCACGCTACTGGGCGCGCCTGAAGGACCGCCCCAGCTACCGCGCCGCGATCCTCGAACATCCCCACCCCACGATCGCGTACGGAACGAAGCGCCTGCAGGACGTGAAGGCCGCCGACCCCGCTTTGCGCAACGCACTCGAAGGCACGTCGGCCGACTAGAAGCCGCTCGAAGCCGTCGGCGGAGGCGGCGAAGCGACGTCGGCGCGGTTGTCATCGAGGATCCGGTGCAGCGTCACGATCTGGCCGATGGCCTGATCGCCCAGCATCGGATTCGCGATCCAGCTCGGCACCCGACCGCCCGGATCGGCGTGCGACTCGTACACGACGTGGGTGCGGTTCTCACCCGCGGGCGTGACTTCCCAGAAGCCCTCGGACTTCGCCATCCGCACGTAGCCCTTTCGCAGCGGCGGCGCCTCTTCGTTTGCGGTCCACCACTCGTCACGGTAGATCCGGATTTCCTCGTCGAAGCCCCGCTTGGTTCGCAGCGTCACGTCGCGATCCTTGATGAACGGCAGCTGCATCGTGAAGTAGGTCAGCGCATCGCCACCGCCAGCGCGATGGACGACGTTGCGCGTGAGGCCGTCGTCGAGATATCGATCGTCTACGTTGCGAATCTGGATCGCCTGAATCACACGTTCGATCGGCTCTTCGACGACGGTTTCGACGCGATAGCGGTCGTAGCCCGAGTCCGCGACTTCGCGCTGGTACAGCTCGAAACGATTACCGAGCTGGTTGCCCTGCCTCGCGAGCTTCCAGTCGCTATCGCGCGCAGCACCTGCGGCGACCGACTGGAGCCCGAGAAACACCAGAACCCCTAACCCAATCAATATTTTGCGACCGCGAAGGAAGCGCTTGGAAGCCATCGAATCTCCACCGGTCGGGATGCCTGCAACCCGAACGATCCTTCATTTCTAACATGAGATCGGGCCCTCGGCCAAGAGCTTTCTCCCCACGCCAGTGCTCCAGATCACTCTCCATGGGGGTCCAGCCTTCACCAGGGGCAGTCTGCGCTCCGGCCGCTACCGGGTGAGAGCTCCAAAGGCTTCGCGTAAACGGCGTCGCGGGGGGAGCCCTGCCGCGGCCAGGCCTACGAGGGGGGGCGTCACCGCTCGCGGTACACGGAATGGCCGGCTCGGTTCTTCTCGGGCGTGTGCCAGATCGGCGAGGTCCAGGCCCGCTCCTGGATGATCGGTGTGTAGAAGGGTTCGCTCGCGGAGTCGAGGCAGCAGCCCTCGAAAACCTCGCCCTCGCCACCGCGCTCGCGCGCGATCGACGATGCTTCGGCCGACTCGGTCTCGCAGCTGTCCGAGAATGGATTGACGCCCGCCGCCAGGCACTGCCGTGTGCTCCAGCGACAGGTCGGATTCTCGAGCACGCGCAGGTAGTAGAATGCATGCTGCGCGGGATCGAACAAGGCGTCCCGCCACACCGTGCACAAGCTCGTATACCCCGTCCCGGTCGGCTCACAAGTGTCGCGATCCACATCGGCGCCGTTGTCGGGATCGCCCGCGATGTCGTAGACAGCCTCGTGCGTCATGCCGTCGGCATCGACCCAGCCCTTGACGATCTGGATCCGCTGGAGATCCGTACCCGGATGGCTTGCCGAACCGGGATCCTTCATCGCGGTCACGAGGAAGGTCGGGGGGCCGCCCGAGCCCCTCGGCCGCGCAGGCATCTCGCCCCCCATCGGAACGCCGTCCGCGTAGCCGCGCATCACGAGGTCGGGGGAGTCACACAAATCTGCGGGGTAACGCCAGCCTCCGAAGAAGCGGACGACCGGCCGCGTACCACTCGTCGCATAGGTCTCGCGCCGGCGAATGCCCGAGAAGATCGAATCGCGCGAGTTCTCCTCCGCCCAGACGACCGCGTGACCGCCGGGGTTCGCGAAGAGATGGTCCTGTACATTGCGAAAGCCAGAATCTCGCCGACCGAGGTGACCGACATAGGCATCTTCGTCGACGCCTCCGGGCGTCGCGCTGTGGGTGTCGCTCGAACCGATGAAGCCGAACTTGAACGGATTGGTCCCGCTCTTTCTGTCGATCGCCAGACCGTCCTTCAACACATTGCGCGCCATATTGCGCCGCCCGAATTCGCGGAGTGGAACGGCTGCCGCACGCTCGGTCCGAACCTTGCCCTTCACCGTGCCGAGCATGGTCAGATTGTCGGCCTTCACCTGTTCGAAATCGCAGAGCTCGTCTTCCGTGTCGAGTCCACGCCCCGCCAACCGGTCGAAGCGGCACTCCGACGCGCCCTTGTGCTGTATGAGCTCGACCACGGGTTCGAAGAAGAGTCGCTCCGAGGCTTCACGGTCGTTCTTCGGGTCGGGGAACATCAGCCCGCCCGAGAGGTTCGGGTTGTGCGGAATCGACAACACGTCGCAGCCCTCTCCCCCTTCGATGCACTGAGCGCGCAGCTGGTACCAGAGTTCGGGAAAGTTCCGGGTTCCCGTGTCGTAAGTGGAGATCGGCAGAGCGATGACGTGTTCGTTGCGGAAGATCACGTTGCGGTGGAGGTTCTTGTGTCCGGGCGCGTCGGTGTATTCGTAACCAACGAAGGTCGTGAACGCGCAATCGGCGCTGCGATCGTAATGATCTTCGGCCGCCTTCTGGATGTCGCTCCAGACTTCGGCCATGCCGGCCTCGCAGTCCGTGAGGCTGCACGCAAATGAACGCTGCTTCTCCTGCTCGGCGCTCGCAACACCCAGCGCCACCCACCAATTGGCGGCCAGCAGCTGGGCCCAGAAATTCTGCGAGCGCGTCATGATGCAGTGCGGCCACCAATAGCCGAACTCGGTCGGATCCTCGGTGCAGACGTGAATCTCTCCGAGGAACTCCGCATGGTCGGTTACGGCAGCGAAATCGAGCGGCCGCTGAATCCGCGCGCTGACCGTCTGCTCGCCGTTCTCGTCGGGCAACGAGATGGGATCGCCCTTCGCGTACGCGTACGCATCCGACGGGTCGTTGCGTTGACTCGAGACGTAGGAGTCGAAGGAATACCGGGTGTGAACGTGGAGGTCGCCGAACATCGGCTGGCGCAGCGAGTCGTAGGCAGTGCACGGCTCGCGCTCCTCGCTCCTCTCGAAGCCGAGAGACCCGGCCGCCGCTGGATAGACGGCCCACGAAATCGCTGCAACGAGCGCGAGCATGCCCGATCGAATTTCCTTCGATTGAGCCATGGCGTCCCTCCCGCGAAACACGAACCGAGCCGGAAGCGAATCAGGCTGGCGACGTCACGTTCCGGGCACGGCCGGAGGCGAGGCGCTACCAGAGACCGATCACTGCACGGCCGGCCGAGCGCGATCGACGGCGATCGCGCTCACGGCGGCGCATCCGGCGCATTCGTGTCTGCAACTGCAATCGCTGCTTCGCAAGCGCCTCCGCGTCGGGCGTGCGTGTGGCGCGATATTCGCAGAACTTCTCGAACGCTTCGATCTCGTGCCGCAGCTCCTCGACGACGAGCTGCACCATGATCGCGTCGTCGAGGTAACCGATTCCGGGGATGCGGTCGGGAATCAAATCGTCCGGATCGACGAAATAGGCGAGCACGTTGAGTACACGAGCCCGATCGGCGCCGACCAGACGCCACTCCTCGTCTTCGAGCATTCGCACCAGCAGCTCGAGTTTACGAAAACTCTCCCGGACGAATTCAGGCGCCTCCGCCTCCGCAACCTCGCGCATCAGCTCCGACGCGGCCAAGATCACGATGGACTCGTCAGTAGCCTTCTCGCCCGTCTTCACGGTCTTCAGGCATTTGCGGAAGTACCGAATATCCTTGGGACTCAGGTCGATTACGATCTTCATGTTCGGTCTCGAACTCCTGCAGCAAAGCGGGCCGTCGGCCGCGGTGAGGCGGGAATTTCACCGCCTCGGCACGCGACCGGTTGAGAGCTGCAGGCTAGCCCGAATCAGCGGTCACGCCCGCCGGCGGGAGAATGAAATTGCGAATAGGGGCGAACGCTCCCTACCAATATCAGGGAACCACCGGACCCGACGTCGATGGAAAACCGGCGTAGGATTCCCGCTATCGGCCCGGAGTCCAGCTTGAGCCCCACGCCGCTCGACTACGACCCCTACGACTACGAGCTCGACCGGAATCCCCACCCGGTGTGGAAGCGCCTCCGCGACGAGGCCCCGGTCTACTACAACGAGCGCTACGACTTCTGGGCGCTGAGCCGTTTCCGTGACGTGCTCGACGCCAGCCTCGACCACGAGACCTTCAGCTCGGCGCGCGGAACCGTGATCGAGATGATGGACGAGCCCCTCGTCGACCCGCCGATGATCTTCATGGACACGCCGCGCCACACGGCCTTTCGCAAGCTCGTGAGCCGGACCTTCACGCCGCGGCGAATCTCGGGCCTCGAATCACGAATCCGTGCGTTGTGCGCGGGCTACCTCGACCCGCTCGTGGACACGCGCGAGTTCGACTACCTCGGCGCGTTCGGGGCGCGACTGCCCGTGATGGTCATCAGCTCGCTGCTCGGGGTACCCGAGGAAGACCAGGACCAGCTCCGCATCTGGTCCGACCAGACGCTGCACCGCGAGCCGGGCGAAACCGGACCGAGTCGAGCCGCGCGCGCGGCCTCGCGAGACATCTTCGCGTACTGGATGAGTCAGATCGAAGCGAAACGAAGCCGCCCGGTCGACGACGTGCTGAGCGACCTCGTCACCGCCGAAATCCGCCCGGTCGACGAATCGCC
>CAXMSF010000396.1:0-7647 GCA_964196055.1 uncultured Gammaproteobacteria bacterium
CACGGCGAAGGTCTCGGCGACCACGGCGTCCTCGAACACGGCACCAACAATTTCGACGAACTCGTGCGCGTACCGCTGATTCTGCGCATCCCCGGAATGCCTGGCGGCCGGCGCCTCGAAGGCCTGGCGCAGCACGAGGACCTGATGCCGACGATCCTCGGCCTCGTCGACCTCGAGGCGCCCACGGGAATCGACGGCTTCGATCTGCTGCCGTGGATCCGCGGTGAAGCGCAGCAATCCCCGCGCGCAGAGGTCTTCGGCCGGCGCAAGTCGATCCCGGGCCACCCCGACCAGTACTACGCGCGGAACGCGGAGCGGAAATGGATCGGGCGGCTCGACGGCCCCGGACAGATCTTTCGGCCCGACCGCGACCCGCGCGAACTCGCGGCGGGGCCGGGAGACGGCCCACCCGCGAGTCTCGAAGCAGTCGTCGGGGACGAAACGGGACCGGGCCGCACGCGCCGTGTCGACGCTGAGACGCGTCGCGCACTCGAGGCCCTCGGCTACGCCGAGTAGAGGCTGGTTCAGGGAGCCTCGAGTCCGAGCTTTGCGTGCGCGGTATCGCGCGCCCAGCGGTAGTCCGCCTTGCCACTCGGCGAACGGATGATCTCATCGATGAAGACGAACGCCTTGGGGATCTTGTAGGGGGCGAGATGCTCGCGCGCTTCGTCCCGCAACGCGGCCTCGATCGCGTCGCCGGCTACCTCGCCCGCGCGCAGACGAACGATCGCCGTCACCTGCTGCCCCCAGCGTTCGTGCGGCGTCGGAACCACCACCGCATCGTAGACCGCGGGGTGGTGCTTCAGGGCGTGCTCGACCTCTTCGGCGAAGACCTTCTCTCCACCGGTATTGATCGTGACCGAGTCGCGCCCGAACAACACCAACGAACCATCGGCCGCGATGCCCGCCCGGTCACCCGGCACCGCGTATCGCTTTCCGTCGACGATCGGAAAGGTCTTCGCGGTCTTTTCGGCATCCTTGTAGTAGCCGAGCGGCACCGAACCGGTGCGGGCGAGCCAACCCTGCTCGGGAGAGCCGGGATCGAGCAGGCCCGAGAGATCGTCGGTCAGCACCGTATTGCCGGGGGCCATCGAGAAATCTCCGGTCGTCGCCTTGCTGTCCTTCGTCGAGAACTGCGTGGCCTGCGCCCCGCTCTCCGACGAGCCGAGCGCATCGAGAATTCGAATCTCGGGCAACAGCTCGAGGAACTCCTGCTTCAGGGATGCAGTCAGGATTGCGCCGCCCGAGGTGAGCAGACCGAGCGATGACAGATCGTAGGAATTCTCGTGCAACTCGTCCGCGAGCGGTCGCCCGAAAGCGTCGCCGACGATCGTGACCGCGTTGATCTTCTCGCGCTCGACCGTCGACCAGATGTCCTTCGGATCGAGCCTTCGGGTTTCGCTCTGCACCACGATGGTCCCGCCGAGGTTCCACATGTTGAACGCAGCCCAGTGCGCAGCGCCGTGCATGAACGGCGCGGTCGGAAGCGCGCGGACGCCGCCACCCTTCGCACGCTCGACGATCGCTTCGAGCGTGGTGAGCTCGCCCGCGTACAGGGCCGCACGCAGGATGTCCTCCTGACGCCACAGCACCCCCTTGGGCATTCCGGTCGTTCCGCCGGTATAGAGGATGTAGAGATCGTCCGGGTTCAGTGAGCCTTCCGGCGGCGGTGTGGGCTCGGCCTCGGCAAGCGCCGCCTCGTAGTCTTGCGCTCCGGGTAACAGGGCCTCGCCGGATTCGTCCGCGACCTGGAGCCAGAGCTTTACCTGCGGCAACGCCTCGCGGACGCGGGCCAGCACGGGCGCGAAGCACGCGTGGTAGATGACGACCTTCGCGTCGGCGTTTCCGAACAGGTAAGTGAGTTCTTCGTCGACATAGCGATAGTTCACGTTGAACGGCGCCGCGGCGGCCTTGAATGCGCCGAGCATCCCCTCGAGGTACTCGTTGCCGTTATAGAGGTAGAGAGCCACGTGGTCCTGACCGGATTCCCAATTTTCGAGCTGCGCGCGTTCGCGGTGCCGGCCAATATCGTGGCGGCGCAACACGTCGGCGAGCCGACGGGTGCGGTCCGTGACGTCGCTCCAGGAGAGGCGTCGATCGCGATAGACGAGACACTCGCGCTCCGGGACCGCCGCGGCGATCGCCTCGTGAATCACGGCCAGATTGAACATGGGGGCTCCTACTCCTTTAGCCGCCTGCCGCGCCGGACAGGCTGGGGCAGACGGGCGGCGGGCCGAGGCTCGCGCGCGAAAGCCGCGAGCGCAAGTTCGCAGTCAGCCGAGCCGCACGAGGGCCGTCAACGCGTCGAGGGTGTGCTCCAGGCGCGCGGAAGCTGCCGGGTCGTCGAAGCGCAACCATCCGCCGTCGCCCTGTTGCTCGGCGAGCAACCGCTCGATCGCCTCGGTCGCGTCGACGCGCCCACCCGGCAGCGACGGCGCCTCCGCGTACAGCAACACCCTGGCGGTCTGCACGCCGTCGAAACGGCCGGAGCGGAAGCCTCGCTCGAGTTCACGGCCGATCCATTGCAGCACCGCATCGCTCTCGTCGTGCGGGACATTCGCGAAGTAGTTCGCGTACGCCGCAATTGCGGGCCAGTTGAAGTTCTGCACGAGATCGGGAGTGAAACGATCGGCGATGTAATCACCCGCGCGGCTGAGCATCGCTTCGCGCGCGAAGCGTGTCTTTCCGAGATGGCCGGCGAACATCCCGGTTCGAACGATCTTGCGCTCTTCGGCTTCATCGACCGCGCCCCATGAACCGTCATCGACCTGGATGGATTCGAGATAGCTGCAGACGCGCTCGATGACCGGTAGGTGGAGACTACGGAGGTCGGCCGCGGCGCCGAGCACACGCAGCAGCAGCTCCGACTCGAATTCGAATGCGGATCCACCCTCCGCTACTCCGATCGACCCGTCGGGTCGCTGGGTCGCACCGTCGGGAAGGCACAGATCCTCTGGGGTGCGGCCCGCGGCCAGCGCTCGAGCCCGCTCGACCGAGAAGCGATCACCGCACGCTTCGACGAAGGCAACAGCGCGAGCGCGCGCAGCTGCCGCGCTCACGCCTGCAACAGCAGCCCGCTGAGCGAAGCGCCTTCGGGATGGTAGATCGACGCAGGATGGTCGACCGAAGGCCCGAGCGTTCGCAGCACCTGCACTTCTCGCTCGGCGTCGAGCGCCGCGCCGAACGCGATCTTTCGATACAGGCCGGCGTCGACGTGACTCGAGCTGGAGAACGTGAGAAGCAATGCTCCCTTCGAGGCGCGCTTCAGTGCGGACATCAGTACGTCCTTGTAGGCCCGGGCAGCCTTGTTGACCTCACCGCGCGAACGAGCCAGCGGCGGCGGGTCGATCGTCACGAGGTCGTACTGCGCGGAATCGCGCCGGACGAATTCGAAGGCATTGCCGTGCTCGATTCGCGTGTCGACATCCGGCGCATTGACTTCGAGGTTGCGGCGCGCCAGTTCGAGCGCGTCCGCAGACGACTCGACCAGCGTCACGCTGCGCGCCCCGCCAACCGCCGCGGCCACCGCAAAGCCGCCCGAGTACGCAAATAGATCCAGCACACGGCGCCCCTTGGCGAGGCGTTCGACCAGATCGCGCGCGTCACGCTGCCCCAGATAGAAGCCCGTCTGCTGCCCCTGCGCGATGTCGACTGAGTAGCGGCGCTTCCCCTCCGCGAATTCGAGCGTCGCCGGGAGCGGCTCGCCCCACAACAGGCCCTGGCGCAATGCGACCGCCTCGCGACGCCCCGCCGCGGTATCGGCGCGCTCGTATCCGCGCGCGGCGCCGGTGGCGTCGCGAAGCGCGGCGATCACTTCATCCCGCCGACGGCTCATTCCCGCGGTGGCGAAACGCACGACGATGGTGTCGCCGTAGCGGTCGGCCGACAGCCCCGGCAGTTCATCCGCTTCCGCATTCACGAGCCTCAGCGCTTCGACACCCTCCAACTCCGGGTTGGCCGCGCGACGAGCAACCGCCGCTGCGATGCGCAGCGAAATCAGCGCCTCGGGCGGCTCGTCCTTGCCCTGCCACACCATCCGCACGCGGATGTTCGAGCGCGGCGAGTAATCACCGCAACCGAGCGCCTCCCCTTCCGCACTCAGCACCCGGACGACATCACCCGCCTCGGCGCCCTCGCCGACGCTGCCGACCGCACCGGAAAGCACCCAGGGATGATGCCGCCGCACCGATCGATCGCGGCCGGGTTGTAGGACCAGTTCCTTCATTGCGCAGACTCTAGCCCGCATTTGGCAACAGAGCGCACTGCGACCACGCCCTCCGTCCCGTCGCGAATCGGTTAGCATCTTGGAACTCGGACGTCCGGAGGCCCGGTGGCGGAACCCCTCGAACCGCGAATGACGAATCGACTCGCGCAGGAGAGCAGCGCCTACCTGCGGCAACACATGCACAACCCGGTCGATTGGTATGCCTGGGGACCCGAGGCGCTCGAGCGCGCACGCGACGAAGATCTCCCGATCCTGGTGTCGATCGGCTACAGCGCCTGCCACTGGTGCCACGTGATGGCTCACGAGAGTTTCGAGGACTCGTCGACTGCGGCGCTCATGAACGAGTCCTTCGTCAACATCAAGGTCGATCGTGAGGAGCGCCCGGACATCGATCAGATCTACATGGATCTGGTGACCGGCTTGACGGGCCACGGCGGCTGGCCGCTCACGGCCTTCTGCACTTCGGACGCGCGCCCCTTCCATGGCGGCACCTACTACCCGCCCGTTGCCCGCCACGGCATGCCCGCCTTTCGCGACGTGCTCTCGGGCATCGCGAAGGCGTATCGCTCGCGACGCGACGAAGTCGAACTCAACGCGACCCGCATCCTCGACGCGCTCTCGAACCGCCCGAGTGGCGAAACCGAAAAGGCCCCGAGCGCACACTGCGCCGCACACGCCGCGATGGCGTTGCTGCAACGTGCCGACGTTTCGAGCGGCGGTTTCGGCGACGCGCCGAAATTTCCGACGCCAACTTCGCTCGACCTGCTGCTCGCCGCGACCGACGTACTGCCCGACCAGAAGGCCCGCGAAGCGCTCGAACACGTCGTTCACACCTGCCTCGAAATGGCGCACGGCGGAATCTACGACCAGCTCGGCGGCGGTTTCCACCGCTACAGCGTCGACGCACACTGGGTGGTGCCGCACTTCGAGAAGATGCTCTACGACCAGGGCCAGCTGATCCGCGTCTACCTGGAGGCCTGGCGACGCACCGGTTGCAATCAGCGCGAATTGATCTGGCCGGTCGAGGAGACGATCGCATTCTTGCGACGCGAAATGACCGGACCCGAAGGTGCGTTCTACGCGAGCCAGGACGCCGACAGCGAAGGCGTGGAGGGCCGGTTCTACGTCTGGACACCCGCACAGCTCGAGGCGAGTCTCGGTGAAGCTGCGATCGACATCGCGAACGCCTACGACGTGTCGCAAACCGGCAATTTCGAAGACGGCGCGAGTGTGTTGCGCGACCGTGCGCGCAAGCCGCGCGACCAGTTTCACTCGGAACGTGAACAGCTGAGGCGTACGCGTGAAACGCGCGTCGCGCCCGACACCGACCCGAAACGTGTCGCCGCATGGAACGGCCTCACGATTTCCGGACTCGCGCGTGCGGCGAGCCTGCTCGGGGACGAGCAAACGCTGCGCGACGCCGCGGCCGCGGCCGACTTCATACTCGACCGGCTGCGCGACCCGCGGGGCCGGCTCCTGCGCATCTGGAACGACGGACACGCACAAGTGTCGGCATTCCTCGATGACCACTCTGCAATGCTCGAAGGACTGCTCGATCTGCACCGCGCGGGCGCGGGCGACCGCTATTTCGAGGCCGCGCTGCGCCTCGCCGAGGACATCGCCACACGCTTCTTCGACGACAGCGAAGGGGACTTCTTCCTATCAGCGAGCGACGGCGAGTCGCTCGCAGTCCGACCGCGTTCCGACCACGATGGTGCAACGCCACACTCAGCCGGCCTCGCGGTACTCGGCCTGCTCCGCGTCGCGCATCTCGCCGCGCGCGACGACCTCGCGCGCGTTGCCGACCGCGTGATCCACAGCCACGCGTTCGAGCTCGACCGCACGCCACAAGCCTTCCCGACCCTGTCGCGCGCGGTACTCGCCCGGGACCGGGGGCTCTCGCTCGCGCTGATCGCGGGCGAGCCGACCGACACCGCCACCCGGGCACTCGCAGACCGCGCACGCCGCGTGCTACTGCCCGACGACGCGGTGGTGATCGCCGCCCCCGGCGGCCCCGCACCCGCAGGCATCGGCGGCGATTGGCTCGCAGATCGGGGCCTCGTCGACGGCCGCCCGGCCGCGTACATCTGCCACGGCCGCACCTGCTCGCTGCCAGTGACCGAACCGGAATCGATCGCCCCCCCGGGCGGCACGAGCGGTTAGCCGCTACACCTGCTGCCGCAACTCGAAAGGGAGCCAGTATGAACTTCGAATACTCCGACAAGGTGAAGATGCTCCAGGACACCATGGAGCGGTTCATGGACGATTACATCTACCCCAATGAACGCGTCGCGGCCGAGCAGATCGAGGCCAGCGGCGACCCGCACCACACGCCGAAGATACTCGGCGAACTGCAGGCGCGCGCGAAGTCGCTCGGACTCTGGAACCTGTTCCTGCCCGACAAGGAATACGGCGCCGGACTCACCAACCTGGAGTACTCGCCACTGTGCGAAATCATGGGGCGAAGCGGGCTCGCACCGATCGCGTGCAATTGCCATGCGCCCGACACGGGAAACATGGAGATCCTCGCCGAATTCGGCAGCGACGATCAGAAGAAGCGCTGGCTCCAGCCGCTGCTCGACGGCGAGATTCGCTCCTGCTTCTCGATGACGGAGCCCGCGGTCTCGGGCGCGGATCCGACCGGCCTCCAGACCACTGCACTGCGCGACGGCGACGAGTACGTCATCAACGGCCTCAAATGGTTTACGAGCGGTGCGATCGGCGCGAAATTCGCGATCGTGATGGCCGCGACGAACCCGGACGGACCGCCGCACCAGCGCCAGAGCCAGATCATCGTGCCGGTCGACACGCCCGGTTTCGAGATCCTCCGCGCGGTCTCGGTGATGGGCCACGCGGGCGGTGGGGGACACTGCGAGATCCGCTACGAGAACTGCCGCGTCCCGGTCGAGAACTGCCTCGGGCCCGAGAACGGCGGTTTCATGATCGCGCAGGCACGACTCGGCCCGGGCCGGATCCACCATTGCATGCGCGCGATCGGCATGGCGGAACGCGGCTTCGAGCTGATGTGCCGCAACGCCAACACCCGCGTCGCGTTCGGTGAGCCGATCGGCAAGAAGCAGTTCGTTCAGGAGTGGGTCGCGACTTCGCGCATGGAAATCGAACAGGCTCGGCTGCTGACCCTCAAAGCCGCGTGGATGATGGACACTTACGGCAAGCAGGTCGCGCGCCAGGAGATCTCGATGATCAAGGTCGTCGTGCCGAACATGCTGATGAACGTGCTCGACCGTGCGATCCAATGCCTTGGATCGCACGGGATGTCGGACGACTACCCGATCGCACGGATGTGGCGCGAGGGCCGATCACTGCGAATCGCGGACGGTCCGGACGAAGTCCACAAGATGGTCGTCGCCCGGCGCGAGCTGAAGCGCTTCGCATAGGAGCATTTCACCCGACGACGCCGG
>CAXMSF010000397.1:0-4485 GCA_964196055.1 uncultured Gammaproteobacteria bacterium
CTCGCGCTGCACCCGCGTTACGGCAGCTTCGCCGAGGGCATCGTCGCTCTCGAGAACGTGGTCTACTTCGTCGGCATTGCAGTCATCGGAATGGCGATCGCGCGCTTCTCGTTCGATCTGCGTCGGGTCGGCTCGTGATGCAGCAACTCGCACTACTCGGCGTGATCACGCTCTTCTTCGGGGTGGGGTCGTACTACGCAACCGACCGCCTCGGTTGGTTCGGAATCGCCAACCTCGCGATCGGATCGCTCGCGCTGCTCGGCGCGAGCGCATCTGCGCTGAGCCGTCTGCGCGGAAGCGGTGGAAGCGCCTCCCGTCGCGTCGTCTTCCGGGGCGCATCGATCGTCGTGCTCGCATTCGGCATCGCGTTCGCGGCCGAACGTCTCGCGGCGCGCTCGCAGATCCAGTTCGACTGGACCTTCGAGCACGCCTTCGAGCCCTCGGACGCCATCGTAAAGGCGCTGCGCGAACTCCCCGGCGAGGTCCAGGTCACGCTCTTCTACGATCCCTACGACCCGCGCGTCCGCCGCACGCGGCTGCTACTCGAGCGCATCGCACGCGAGGGCCCGCTCACGGTTGCGAGCAAGATCCTCGATGAACACTCCGAGGAAGTCGATCGTTTCGAAGTCGGCAGCTCGAATACGGTCGTGCTGCGGCTCGACGATCGCTTCGAAACCGTCGAACGCCCGACGGAGGGCACCCTCTACGAAGCACTCTACCGCTTGCGTTCCGCCGAAGGCGGCGTCATCACCGTGCTGCGCGGTGAGGGCGAAGGCGACTTCTCGCGCACCGACGAAATCGGCTTCGCGGGCCTCGCCGCGGCACTCGCGACCGAGGGCTACGATGTCGGCAGCGTGATATCGGCGACGCTCCACGATGTGCCCGAAACCAGCGACCTGCTGCTCGTCGTCGCACCGCGGCGGCGTCTGCGCGAGGAAGCGATCGGCGCAATCGATCGTTTTCTCGACCGCGGCGGCGCGCTGGTGGCGCTGTTGGAACCGGGCATCGACAACGGCCTCGACGCGGTGCTCGAGCGTTTCGGCATCGCGAGTCCGGATGCCGTCGTAATCGACCCGATGCGTCGCAGTGACTGGGCCGACGTCAGCGCCCTGAACCCGATTGCGGCCGCGTATTGGGATCATCCGGTCGCGCGCGGGCTCGACGCCAACCGCATGACCTACTTTCGCGGTGCGCGCAGCTTTCAACTGAGAAAGCCGCGCGTCGACGATGATCTTTCGCGGGTCGTGGACACGAGCGGACACGCCTGGCTCGAGCCCGACGCAGGCGCACTCGAACGCAGTTCGGGCCGCTTCGAGCGCGGTGAGCTGAGGGCGGACCACCAACCGATCGTGGTGGCCGGTCGCTACACGCGCGATGAGCACGAAACGCGGATCGTTGCCTTCGGCGACTCGGATTTCGCGTCGAACGAGAACCTGCGAACCCTCTACAATCTCGACCTGATCCTGAACGCGATCCATTGGGCGGCCGCGAACGAGAGCGACATCACGCTGCGGCCGAAGAACCGGCCGGCGCCGGTGCAGTTCCCAATCCCGCTCACCGACACCATGCAGACCCTCTACGGCGTCGGACTGCTGGTACCGGAGCTGCTGCTGATCGCGGGGGGAATCGTGTGGTTGCGGCGGCGAAACGCCTGACGCAAGCGTCAGCCCTTGTCGCGCTTCTTGGTCGCGAGCGCAATACCGGTAGCACCCGCCTGTTGCGCCAGATCGAGGATGTTGACCGCCTGACCGAGCAGGACCTTCTTGTCGCCTCGCAAGATCACGATTTTCTCGCGCGAATCCTTGAGCGCGGTCTCGAGCGAAGCGAACAACGCCTCCTGACTGGTGGGCTCGTCGTTCACGAGGATCTCGCCGTCGGGCGTCACGGTCACCGTGACGCCTTGTGGCGTCGAGTCGCTCACCTCGGCGCCGGGCAAGTCGATGGACTTGCCCTGATTCTGGATCGCCGAGGTGGTGACCATGAAGATGATCAGCAGCACCAGGAAGACATCGGTCAACGGGGTGATGTTGATTTCCGCGACGACGCCGTCGTCGTGGCTCTCTTCGTCGCTAGGCCGGAACGAGGCGCCCACTCGGCATCTCCTCCTCAGCTTCCGGTGCACTGCTCGCCGACTCGACGTAGAGCAGCGCTTGCACGAAGCGTTCACAGGACCGTGTGTAGGTCGAAGCAATCGCACCCACCCGGACCTGGAGATAATTGAAGAAAGCGAGCGCCACGATCGCGACGAACAAACCCGCCGCGGTGGCGACCAACGCTTCTGAAATTCCGGCCGCGACGACCTCGAAGCCGCCCGCGCCGTGCTCCGCCATGTCGGCGAACGACTTCATGATGCCGATGACGGTTCCGAACAGACCGACGTACGGCGCCAGCGAGCCGATGGTGCCAATCACCCACACTCCTCGCTTCATGTCGGAAGAGGTTTCCTGGCGCGACGTCGACATCACGCGTTCGAGGTCTTCCAGCGCGATGTTCTTCCAGCGCAACGCCTCGAGGTAGATGTTCGAGATCGGGAGCTTCGACTTCTCGCACAGCGAGCGTGCCATATCGAGGTCGCGTCGAACCAGCGACTCGATCGTCTTTCGCGTCAGGGCCCGAGTTCCTGCCTCCAGACCGCGAAATCGCAGCACGCGTTCCATCAGGATCGCGAGCGCGATGACGGACCCCAAGCCGAGCGGATAGACCGTCAGCCCACCTTGGTGCAGCAGTTCCAGGATTGCATTGGCGTCCAAGTCTGGTTCCCTCTCGTCGTCTGGCAGCCCGGATCCAAGCAATCGGGCCCTGGCGGTGTCGAAGCATTCGATGGATCGGCGGCTCAGGTTACCGGATCGTCCCCAGCACACCAGCGTGACACCATTCGGAGACCGAAGGTTCGTCGCAACTCGTGCGCTAGAATTTGCGGGGAGGTATCGTTCGCTTTGTTTCGTCCTCTCGGCCACGTCACATGAACGCAAAAGTACTGCTGAAATCCAGAACCGATTCGGCCGATAGCACCTCTAATTCTGTGAGCTGCGTCACGCTCTGCCCTTCGGGGACAGGACGAAAGGCAGGAGCGTGACCGCCGGGCTGCAAGATCGGACGAAGCGATGGGAAAGCAACGCAGGCGTACTGGATGAGTGATCCATTGATTCTCACGACGCGACGAGTCAAGAAGAAGTCCGCGATGCAGTCGCATCGGATGGGTGGCGCGTTCACGCCGGCTGCCGCCGCTGCGGGCGGCGCGAACCCGGATGATTTCCCGATGGCGTTCGCGGAACCCGAGGACATCAAGCGACGTGCGGGCTCGCTTTCCGCGGCGTTCCTGATCCACGGCGGCGCGATCGCGATCCTGGTCTTCATCGCCAGCCTGGCGCCAATCATCGACGAAAATATCATCCCGGTATCGCTGCTGCGCGACGAACCGGATGCACCGGAACCGGCTCCCGCGCGGAAGGCGCTCGCAGAGCGGCGCTCGACCCACTACGCACCGGCTCGTCAGGCAGTGGCGCCGCAGATCGTGAATCCCCGCGTCGTCGCCGACGCCTCGGCCGCGATCGAAGCCAAGGCGCTCGACATGCAGGCCGTCAGCTCCATCGCAGCGCCGACTCAAATCAGCCGCAGCTCGGCGGTCTCGGTCGACCGCGTCTCAGCCGTACGCTCCGTCGCCACGGCGCGCGCGACGCGCGTCGATGTGGGCGCAGTCGGTGGGCCGGTCGTTCGCGGCCCGGTGCGCGCGAACTCGCCGGTAGGGCCGTCCGTTGGCCCGCGCCAGGTGGCTGCCGCGAAGACCGGTACGACTTCAGGCACCGGCAAGCTCGAGATCGGCGGCGGCTCCTCGGTCAAGGAGGGAATCCTCTCGAACCGCGACGTCTTGGGCTCGCCGACCGGCACCCGGATTGCGAGCGTCGACACCGCAGTCGGCGACGGCCTCACGACGGCCGGCTCCGGTGGAAGCGGGACCGGCACCAGCAATGCGACGAACTGCTTCGGCCTGCCTGCGGTTCAGTCCTACCTCTCGAGCGTCGAGACACGCACGATCGACCGTTGGTCGCTGCCTCCCGGCGTCGACCCGGACCAGCGCGTGACGCTCAGGTTCCGCCTCGACGTGGGGGGCTCCGCGACGAAGGTCTCGCTCGTCAAAGCCGACAACAACGCCCTCGGAGTCAGTGCCATCGACGCCCTGCGTTCCGCTTCCCCCTTCCCTCCGATTCCCGATTCTGCTCGCTGCCTGGCGCGCGTGCCGATCACAGCGACGTTCAGTAATCCCGGTGCTAGCTAGAGTCGCCCTTCTCGTCATCGCGCTCGCCCCGCTCGCCGCCCTTCCCGCCTTCGGGCAAGGCAGCTGTTCGGCGGTCGAGCTGCGCTATGACGAGAACGAGGACCTCGCGCAGAAACTCAGCGATACGAACAAGGACTGCAAACACGACGAATTCGTGTTCTACGTCGACGGGAAGCCGGAACGGGCCGAACGCGACAGCGATCACAACG
>CAXMSF010000398.1:0-3106 GCA_964196055.1 uncultured Gammaproteobacteria bacterium
CGATCAGATGGGTATTCGTCGATTCGGCGGCGGTCATGATCCCTCCTCGAACACCACCCGCGGTCGCACCGCGCGCCCGCTGGCTAGCGCCTCGAAGGCGTCGTTCACCTTCTCGAGCGGGTAATCCGGTCCCGCCATCTCTTCGAGTCGAAGCTCGCCGCGGGCCGCGAGATCGAAGAGCTTGGGGAAGTCCCGGCCGGGATCGGCGGAGCCGTGGATCGAGCCGCGCAGCGACTTGTCGAGGAGCAGCGCCACGATCGGGATCGAGACCTCCTCCGCGTAGCTCGTGAGCCCCACGGCGACAGCGCGACCCCCTGGTGCCGCGGCATCGAAGGCCTGGCGGACGACCGCACTACTTCCCACCGACTCGATCGCCAGGTCGACGCCACCTGCGGTGAGCGCGTGGATCGCGGCGACGGGGTCGCCGTCCTCGGGCGAGACGACGTCGGTCGCGCCCAGACGGCGAGCGAGCTCGAGTCGCTCGAGGTTCGGGTCGACGGCGATGATCCTGCCGGCCCCCGCGATGCGAGCCCCCTGGATTGCCGACAGGCCGACGGCACCGCAGCCGAAGACGGCGACACTCTCGCCCCAGCGGACCCCGCCCGTGATCACCGCCGCGCCGAAGCCGGTCGTCACGCCGCAGCCGATCGGGCACACCGTACGAAGCGGGAGTCCCTCGGGCACGGCGATCGCGGCGCGTTCGCCAACCACCACACGCTCCGACAGACCCGCGACGCTCATGTAGCGCCCGAGGCTCACGCCTTCGAGGCGCAGGGATCCATCGTCGCCGTCGGTTCGCATCGCCGCGCACAGGTGGGTCCGGCCTGCGCGGCAGGCGCGACAGATCCCGCAGCGGGGAATCCAGGCCAGGACGACACCCTGGCCCGCCGACACCTCGGTCACGCCAACCCCAACCGTCTCAACGACGCCCGACGCCTCGTGGCCCAGGACTGCCGGGAACCCGATCCCTTCGCCCGTGCGCCACACGTGGAGATCGCTGGCGCAGATCCCGCAAGCGGCGATGCGCACGCGCACCTCACCGGGCCCGGGATCACGCACCATGATCTCTTCGATTCGGAGCGATGCGCCACGCTCGTGGGCGACTGCTGCTCGAGCCCGCACTCCCCCGCTCATGAGGACGCTCCTGGGAGGCGCACGAGGCGCACGGGATCGTTTCGGCGGCTGGCGAGATCTTCGAGGGCCCGAGCGGCATGAGCGAGCGGATAGCGCGCCATACCGACACCACCGACGATCACGCGCCCACCGCGCGCCATGCCGAAGATCCGCGCACCCGGCCGGAGGGCCAAGATGCCCGGCCTTCGTCGCGCTCCCTCACTCGGCTCCATGAACGCCTCGCTCCTGGTCTTTCCACCACGTCGTGACCAGCTCATGCGTCGACATTCTCGCGCTCGGTCGCGCGGGCCCGAGGTTCCCGGTTCAGGATCGCGATCCCACGATCCTCGAACGTGGCTCTCACTGCCTGGAGCTTCTCCTCTGAATACCTGGCCAGGCCGAGCTTCGGCTGGCGGCCCTGGATGATGTCGATCTTCGCCTCGCCCATGTCGTGATAGGCGAGCAGGTGCACTCCGGTGCCGCCCAGCCGCTCTAGCAGCTCGATCGCTCGCTCGAGGTTGGCCTGCGTATCCGTGTAGCCCGGGATCAGTGGCAGTCGGAACTCGACGGGAAATCCGTGCTCCACCAGCAACTCGGCGTTCCTCGCGATGGTCCGGTAGCCGCGGCCCAGATGGCGGGCGTGCAGCGCCTCGTCCATGATCTTCAGGTCGAAGTACATGAGGTCGAGCTTGCGGAGAATCGACTTCCACCGCTCGAACGAGAAGGTGCCGGCCGTCTCCAGGTTGGTGTGGATCGACTCCGCGATGCAGAGGTCGAGCACGGCCTCGATGAATTGCGGATGGAGAGTCGGCTCCCCACCGGAGAACGTCACCCCGCCCCCCGAGGTCTCGTAGTAGACTCGATCGACCAGAATCTTCTCCAGCAGCTGCACGGGGGTGTGCTCTTCACCGATCAGACGGAGCGCGTCGTAGGCGCAGGCGTCGAGACACAGGCCGCAAGCCGAGCAGCGGCCGTAGTCGATTCGAAACCCCTGCCGCCGAATCGCGTCGTCCGGACAGGCGGACTCGCACGCGAAGCTCGCCGTGCATCTGTCTCGATAGAATGCCACGAGGGAATGACGACCCTGCGATTCCGGGTTCTGGCACCACGGACAGTGGAGCGCACACCCCTTTAGGAACACCAACGATCGAATCCCCGGCCCGTCGTGCAAGGAGAAGCGCTGGATGTCGACGATGGGCGCGGTCGGTATCATCCCGTTCGTTGCCGCGTACGATCGATCAGCTCCCGTTGCATCGCCGGCGTGAGGTCGACGAAGTAGGCGCAGTAGCCGGAGATCCTCACCAGGAGGTTCCGGTGGCTGGCGGGATCCCGCATGGCCGCCTCCAGGACGTCCGGGTCCAGGACGTTGATCTGCACCTGCATCCCGCCCTGGGCAAAGTACCCGCGGATCAGGGCTTCGAGGGCGGCTCTCCCTTCCCGGTCGCGGAGCGTCTGGGCGTCGAACTTGATATTGAGGTTGACGCCGTTGGCAAAGCGGGTGTTCTCGAGCTTGGCGACGGAGTTCAGTGACGCGGTCGGACCCAGCTGGTCGGACCCGTCCACCGGCGCGATGCCGTCGGCCAGCGGCTGGCCGGCCAAGCGTCCCGATGGCAACGCAGCTGTCTTCTTACCGAACCCCTGGTGACAGGTCATCGAGTAGAAGCCGGGCATCCATCGCCCGCCGCGCGTGTTGACGTGTTGCGAGACGAGGCGATCGAAGATCGCCGCCACCCGATTGGCCAGGTCGTCGACCAGCGGGTCGTCGTTTCCGAACGTCGTGATCTTCCGCGCCCTGGCGCGCAGCAGCTCCTGCCCGGCGAAATCGGTGGCGCACGCGTCGGCTACCTCCTCGAGTGTGCACTGTCCCGACTCGAAGACCAACCGCTCGATCACCGCGAGGGAATTCGCGACGTCGGCCAGGCCGACCGCCTGAATCCCGGATGCGTTGTACGAAGCACCGCCGCGGGTCGAGTCCGTGGCGCTCTCGACGCAG
>CAXMSF010000399.1:0-3934 GCA_964196055.1 uncultured Gammaproteobacteria bacterium
CGCATCGCGACCGTGGGCGAGCGGCAGGTCGACCAGCTCAGCCGAACGCTGCAAACGCTCCACGTGCTCTCGCAGCCGGAAGATCGCCGGACCGTCCGCCGTCTCGTGGACGCTCATGTAGTCGAAGATCAGCGAGCCGCGTTGAAGGCTGTGGGAGAGGACGTGGACCGTGGCCTGCTCCCAGGGCACGAGCACACCGTCCATCCAGATCCTGCGCTCGACCGCTTTCTCCGAATCAGGGCTCGACACTCCGGAAATGTATCACGCCCCCGCGGGCAATCGCTCTCAGCGCTCAAGTCCAACAATTTGTCGTCCGATGTGCCACCAAGAGAGTCGTGACGGCCACATACACGTCGAAGGAGATCGACCGTGAAGACCGTGATCCGCAAGACCACCGAGGCGATCATCGTGACCGTGGACCTCTACCGCGAACTCACCCTCTCCGCGCTGCGCCTGCTGCCCGGCCGCAGCTGACGGCGCGCCGGCCGGCTGCCGGCCGCCACTTCCGCTTCGACGCCCGGCCGAGTCCCGGGCCACCCTCGCAGACACGCTCCAGTCCCCGCATCCCGCCCCGCTCAGCGGAGTTCGGCGCGCGCGTCTTCCGGTTCCGCCGGTAGCTCGTACTCGTCTTCATCGTCGATCGGGACCAGCCGCGAAGGGCGCTGGCGCGATCGCACCGCCGACAGGCGGTGCTCGTTCAATTTCACATAGGTCCGCGCCGCGAGTACCAGGGCGAGCCCCAGACCGAGGCCCGTGATGATCACGAAATCCACCGAGCTGAAACCGAGCACGGTCGGTCGGTAGCGCGTCGTCAGTGCAATCGCCTTCAGCACGAAACCGACTAACAGGCTGCCGGTACTCAGCAGAATCAACAGATCGATCAGGGGAAGAATGGGCAAGAGCGGCACCTCCAGCACCCATCGTAAACGGACCACCGGCTCCGGGTCAACGACTCCGCAGCGGCGGGCGGGGGGATTCCTCTCCAGTCGCACGTTGGCCCGGCCGCTCAGGTGAAAACCCGTAGCAGCACGGCTAGACTCCCGACCGCTTCACACCCGGGACATCACCTCAAGCCGACGTAGCTCAGCTGGTAGAGCAGCGCATTCGTAATGCGCAGGTCAGCGGTTCGAATCCGCTCGTCGGCTCCAATTTCCTCCGGCGTACGCAGCGCTACTTCGCGGCGTGATCGGGCCCGATGCCGCTCGATCCCGTCAGCCCCTGGAGGTCGGCGTTGAGGCTGCCGCGCACGTCGGCGATCAGCGCTTCGTGAGCGCGTCGCTTGGTGTTGCCGAAGGCGGGCTGCGGCAGTTCGCCGAGACGTCTGGCTTCGGCGAGCGCGTGCTCGAGCAATTCTTCGGCCGGCACCACGCGGTCGAGGTAACCGGCGTCGACGGCCGCTTCGGGAGAGTAGAGTTCCGACTGGGCGGTCGCGCGCAGATAGTGGCGCTTGGACAGCCGGTTGCGTGCGAGCGCGGCAGCGAAGTGCGGCAGCGTCATGCCGATCGCGACTTCCGACAGGCCGATCCGGAACTTCCCCGCGGCTCCGATGCGCGCGTCGGCGGCGAGCAGCGCGATGGCGCCGGCCGCGACCGAGTGGCCCGTCGCGGCGATCACGATCGGGAGCGGGCATTCGAGGAAGCGGCAGAACAGCTCCGCCCCGGCAGCCACCAGGCCGTGCACCTCGTTCGGGCCCGCTCCCATCACCTTCAGATCGAAGCCCCCGGACAACACGCCGGGGCGACCCGCGAACAACACCGCCTTCGTGCCGTCCTCGGCGCCGAAACGATCGAGGTGCTCTGCGAGTGCCGAGATCATTTCGTGGGAGAACGCGTTGGCCTTGCCGTCGTCGAGGTGCGCGACCGCAACGCCGTCGCACAGCTCGCTTCGCGTGAGTTGATTCGTCACGACATTCCCCTTTGTGTTGTTCGTTTCGCAGATTACCGCTTTTTCGATTTCACCTCGGAGTCGTCGACCGACGCTCGCCGGAGTTCCTCTTCGATCTGCACGGCCGCCGCCGCCATCGACGCAGCTTCCTGCTGCCTGCCCTCGGCACGCAACATCGCAGCGTAAGCCACCATCGTCTGACGCACGGCTTCGCTCGTGCGGCCGTAGTTCGCGATGAAGATCTGAATCGCGACCTTGTAGCGCGCCTCGGCAACGCGGTAGCGCTCCTGCTCGGCGAGCAAGTTCGCGAAATCACGCGAAAAGATCGCGACATTCGGATTTCTCGGCCCGTTGACCTCGATCGACAAAGCGATTGCATGCAGGTGCATGCTCTCCGCCTCGTTGCCACGCCCCATGCTGCGATAGAGAACGGCAAGGTTGTTCTGCGTGACCGACGCGACGCCGAGAAACTCCTCGCCCATCCCCTCGTAAGCGGTCAGTGCGAGCATGTAGAGCTTCTCCGCCTCGGCGTAGCGCCCGACCTCGCGATAGGCGGAGGCGAGGTTCTGCATCGTCGCGACCGTCGGCGGGGCTTCGGGGCCGTAGATGCGGGCACGCAGGCGGAGTGATTCTTCGAACAGAGACAGCGCCTCGCTCGCGCGACCGTCGTCCGCGAGCAGCACTCCGAGACGGTTGAGGCTGTCCGCGATGGCCTCGTTGTTCTCACCGTATGCAGCGCGTTGGCGGCGGATCACCTCGACGAATTGTCTTTCCGCGTCGTCGATTCGGCCCTGCACGATGTAGAGATCGGCGAGCGCGAGCCGCGTCTGCAACACGCGTTGATCTCCGATGGCGAACGCCCGCCCGGCGTCGAGCGCCCGCTCGTAATGCCGCTCCGCCTCTTCGAACATCCTGCCGCTCTCGAAGCGACGCGCACGCCCGTATTCGCGCTCCCAGACCGCGTCCTGGCTCTTCGGCTGGAGCGAGGCATGCTCGACCGAGGTCGTGCATGCGAAACCCGCGATCGCGCAACCAATCAGCGCCCACGTGGCGATTTGCATCCGTGTTGCGAATTTCGGCTTCATTCGTGCGTCGAACTCCTCGAATCGGTCAACGGTAGCGCCCGCGACCGCCGCGCAATAAACCAGCGTCGTTACGCCACGACGCTACCCTGCCCCGACGTCGTCACCACAGCGAGATTTCCCACATGATTCGCCGCCTGACTCTTTGCGCACTCGCCTTCTCGTTGCTCGCATGCTCGAGCCTGTCGCCGTTCAAGACGTCGCCCCTCGGCCGCACTCAGCTGAGGCTGTTTCCCGCTGCCGAGATGGACAAGATGGGTATCGAGGCGTATTCGCAGATGAAGCAACAGCTTCCGCAGTCGCGGAACGCGGAGACGACCCGACGCGTGACCTGCGTGTCCAACGCCGTCACCGCTCAGGTTCGAGCCAAGAACGCTCCGCAGAGCTGGGAAGTCACGGTCTTCGAGGACGACAGCGCCAACGCCTTCGCGCTGCCCGGCGGCAAGATCGGCGTCCACACGGGGCTGCTGAAGGTCGCCGCCAGCCAGGACGAACTCGCGACCGTGATCGGGCACGAGATCGCGCACGTGCTCGCAGAGCACGGCAATGAGCGCGCATCGACCACCTTCGTGGCCCAAAGCGGCCTTCAGGTGGCCGAGAGCCTGGCCGGGCCGCAGTCGGCCGGACGCGACACGGCGCTCGCGGTGCTCGGTCTCGGCACCCAGGTCGGGGTGCTGCTGCCGTTCAGCCGCAAGCAGGAGAGTGAGGCCGATCTGCTCGGACTCGACCTGATGGCCCGCGCAGGCTTCGACCCGCGCGCGAGCGTGACGCTGTGGCAGAACATGGCGCGCTCGGTTGACGGGAAACCGCCCGAGATGTTGTCCACGCATCCGTCGAGCGCCACGCGAATCTCGGAACTGAGCAAGCGCATCCCGCAGGCTCTGCCCGAGTTCGAAGCGGCCCACGCGGCCGGTCGAAGGCCGCGCTGCTACTGACCCGGGCGGAAGCTTTGGTCGCGAAGCGGCCAA
>CAXMSF010000400.1:0-2478 GCA_964196055.1 uncultured Gammaproteobacteria bacterium
AGCGCACGAGCGGGTTCATCTCGTTGCGAAGATCCGCCCTTCGCTCCGTGGCAGCGGCCTCGGAATTCATGCCGAGATCCTCCTTGCTTCGAGCGATGATGCGAACCCTCTTCCGAGGGGCCATCGAGCCGCCGCTCGACCCGCCACAGCTGTCAGCCGAACAATGCCTCGCAACCGGTGCCTTCGAGCAGCGCATCTACCGCGACCCGGTCGTTACGCGTCAACCTCTCGCGACCCTCGCGCAGCCACGTCAGACACTTCCCCTGATACGGAAAAGGCCGCTGCACCCACGGCCGCTCCGCGACCGTGCACTCGACGCGCTCCGCGCCGTTCGCGAGGGCTTCGGCATTCCCGAGCAGAAAAGGCACATAGACCCGTCCAATCTCAGCGAACAATTCACGTAGCGTCGCGGGTACTTCTGCGCGCGAGAACCAGCCATCCACCGGCGGTTCGACACCGGACAGATCGTCGACCAGATCGACCCAGGCCACGACCCGGGGCGCTAGCTCAAGCGCCACCGCGGACGAGGTCGGATCGAAGCCCACGAGCTGCGTGAGTTGGCCGAAGAGCGCGAAATCCGCCGCACCGGGGCGCGAGCCCATTACGAAGCGAGAAGTCGCGAGATGCGCATCCAGCAGAGCGAGCAGACGCTCGTAGCTTTCCTCGATTACCGGGGCTGTCGTCGGGTTCGAGCCCACCACCCACAGGCGATCGATCTGCCGCTTTGCGAACACTTCGCCCGCCGCCCGCAAATCGGTTTCGGGTGCGTCGGTCTTGAACCAGCGCGGAAGAATCGCCGCTGCCTTCGCGATGTCGGGCGGATAGGCCCAGCGATAGTGAAACATCGCTTTCGTGAGCCACTCGTCCGCATAGTCTTCGATCAGCGCATCGAGATAGGCGACCACCGGGTCGGTCGGCACCACGCAACGCTCTTCATGGCGCGCTTCGAGTTCGCGGATCAGCGGTGTCGAGTCGACCCGGGCTTCGACACGGCCATCCGCTCCCGACAGCAGAAGCTGTGGCAGCAGCTCTACCCTGGGCTTGGGTAGTCCGCGTGATTCCGGCGATCCACGAGTCACCCAATGGTGGGGAATCCTGCGATACCGCAGAAGTCCACGCAGCTTGCGACTGTAGGGAGAGCCTTCGGCTCCGACGATCGTGAGCGGCGGGGAATTCAGATCGAGACTCCGGTTGAAATACGTCGCGATCGCCTTTCCGCGACCGCGGTTGCAGGCGGGCTGAGCATCGCCGATTCCGCCGAAACGCGCACCGGCGCGATTCGGCGTTTGCGGTCGCACGAAGAGTTCGCTGCTTCCAGCGCCGTTGACCGCCGCGTCGAGACGATCTAGGTTATGTAGCGTTGTTACACATGTTGAGGAATGGAGACCATGGACTCCCCGAATAGCCCGCTCTTCGAATCCGCAACGATTGGCCCCATCGAACTCAAGAACCGCTTCATCAAGGCAGCCACCTTCGAGGGAATGACGCACGACGGCATCCCGGGCGAACGACTCACGGGCTTTCACCGCCGCCTGGCTGAAGGCGGGATCGCCATGACGACGCTCGCCTACTGCGCGACGGAAGCCGACGGGCGCCTCCACGACAAGATGATGTACCTCCACCGTGGCATCGAGGACCCGCTGCGAAAACTCGTCGACGAGATTCACCTGGCCGGCGCACGCGTATCCGGCCAAGTGGTCCATTGCGGTGGATTCTCGAAGAATCGCAAGTTGCAGCGATTGAAGCGCCCGCTGGGGCCGTCGCGCGGAATCAACCTGCTCGGCACGCCCGCCGGGATGCCGATCGCAGGAGCGATGGGCCCCGGAGACATCGACGCCTTCGTTCGGACCTTCAAGGACGCCGGTCGGCTGCTGAAGGATGTCGGCTTCGATGCCGCGGAGATCCACTTCGGTCACGGCTACGGGATCAGCCAGTTCATCAGCCCCAAGACGAACCGACGCACGGATGAATACGGCGGCTCGCTGGACAATCGGATGCGGCTGCCACTACGCGTCCTCGAGGCCTTTCGCGAAGGAGCCGGCGACGGCCTCGCGATCATCGGCAAGATCAGCATGACGGATGGTGTCAAGGGTGGCGTCAGTTGGGAGGAAGGGGTGCGGGTGGCGGCCATGCTCGACGCGGCGGGCATCGACGGGATCGTGACGAGCGCCGGCACCAGCAGTTTCAACCCGATGCTGATGTTTCACGGCGACAGCATGGCGCATGGACTGATCGAGCAGGAAAAGAATCCGATCGCACGGTTGGGATTGAAGCTGTTCGCGTCGAGGCTGTTCCGCGAATATCCCTACGAGGAGATCTACCTGCTCGAGCACGCGAAGCGCGTGCGCGAAGCCGTGCGCTGCCCGGTGGTCTACATCGGCGGTTGCTCGAGTCGCGAGAGTGCTGAGACGCTGATGCGTGAGGGCTTCGATTTCATCCAGCTGGGCCGCACGCTGATCGAGGATCCCGATTTCGTGA
>CAXMSF010000401.1:0-3854 GCA_964196055.1 uncultured Gammaproteobacteria bacterium
CCGGTAGCTGACGATCAGGTCGGTCTTGCCATCGTTGTTGGCGTCGTGCTTTTCTTCGACGAGAGAGCCGGCCTGGTAGCTGTAGAACGCGTCACGCACGCCGTCCTGGTCGCGGTCGACTTGGCGCGAGACCATCTTGCCACTCTCGTAATTCTCCCATGCGTCGAGCTTGCCGTCGCCGTTGGTGTCCATTACGCGCTCGCTGATCGACCCTCGCTTGTAGGTGTTCCTGCTGTCGATCTTGCCGTCGTAGTCCTGGTCCTGTTCCTTGCGGATCAGTTCACCCGCTGCGTCGTAGTAGCGGATCTGCTCGGGCTTGCCGTCGTTGTCGGCGTCGAGACTTCGCCGGGTGACCGTCATCTTCTTGTTGTCGCCCCATTCGCCCTTCGGGATGGTGACGGATTCCTTCTCGAAGATCGCGAGCGGTAGCTGGCGTTCCTTCGGCGCGGACGGAGCGCTGCGCGGGTCTGCGCGCGCGGCGAGATCCGTGTCGTCGTCCGGTGTGGGGCTGGCAGACGGCGCGGAGAGCGCTGGTGGCGCGTTCTGGCTCGCTGCCTGCGTCGCTTCTTTGGGCGGTGGAGTCGTTGCCGGGGGCGGCGGCGACTCCTCGTCATCGATCTGGTTGAGCAGTTCTTCTTGCCGCCGAAGTTCCTCCTCGATCTCGTCCTCGAGCACGTTGCCGCGGGCGGCCTCCTGCGCGATCTGCTCTTCGAGCGCGGCTTCGCGGGCCTCTTCGGAGCCGATCGAACCGTATCCCCCGCCGCTACCTCCTCCGCCGCCTCCTCCGCCGCCGCGCATCGGCGAGTGGCCTGTCAGCGCGCCATAGATCAGGAAGGTTCCGGCGCCGACCGCGGCTCCGATCGGCCCGGCCTGGGCGCCGATGACTGCACCGAGGAGCAGGCCCTCGACGGCGCTCTGGGCGCGCCGACCGACGGTGATCACCGGCTTGGCTGGTGCGTTCGGGTCGGTCGAAGCCTGGCCGCCCGGACCTCCACCCTGGGGGGCGGAAGTCGCGCAGCCGAACGCCATGAGGGTGCCCACGAGGAGCACTGCGGCGCGGAACACTGTCGATCGACGGCGCATGGGCGCCCCTACTCGGAAGGAAGCAAGAACTCGCAAAAATATCATAAACAGGGGATCGTGTTCAAATCACTACACTTGTCGACGAAAGCCCAGTCTGGCGATATCATTTTGTATTATATCGTCGTTCCGCCTGGCCGCTGAAAGCCGGCCAGCGCCTGTTAGCCCCCCCAGTCCGACGGCTGATTAGATGAGCTGAACCCCCGACTTGTTTCAGGGAGGATTCGTGGGCCTGACATTGATTCGAAAGAGCGACGGCACCCGCCGCAAGCAGAATCCCAAGATTGCGCTGGTGCTCGCGGGTGGCGCGGTTTCCGGCGGTGCCTTCAAGGTCGGCGGATTGAAGGCGCTGAACGACTACCTGGACGATCGCAAGATCACCGATCTCGACCTCTACGTCGGCATTTCAGCGGGGTCGATCCTCGGCGCCTCGCTCGCGAGCGGTATCACGCCGGACGAGATGCTGCGCGTACTCGACGGGACGAGCACGCGGATCGATCAGCTGCGTCCGATCGATTTCTACAACCCGAACCTGCGCGAATTTGCGTCGCGCCCGGCGCGGCTGATCGCCGACCTGGTCGGGTTCGTACCGAGCCTCGGAATCGACTTTGCGCGCAGCTTGCCGGGGCTCTCCAATGCCGCGGGAAGCGCGGCCCGCAAGTTCGCCAAGTCGCCGACCTATACGAATTTCGAAGCCGCGATGATGCGCGTCATCGAGCACGTCGCTCCCAAGCGCTCGATGCCCGCGATCACCGACCACTTTCCTACCGGATTCTTCGACAACGTCACCATCGAGCGCTGGCTGCGCCGCAGTTTCGAACGGATCCGGATGCCGAACGATTTCCAGGCATTCGAGCGAAAGACCGGCCGGAGTCTCTATATCACCGCATGCGACCTCGATACCGCCGAGCGCGCGATCTTCGGTGCCGACGAGATTTCCGACGTCACGATCTCGCAGGCGGTGCAGGCTTCGTCCGCGTTGCCGATCTTCTACAAGCCCGCCCGGATGAACGGTGTCGATTACGTCGACGGCGGCGTGCGCCATACCGCGAACATCGACATCGCGATCGAGAAGGGTGCCGACCTGATCATCTGTTACAACCCGTTCCGGCCCTTCCTGAACCGGGTCGATCCCGTCGACGGCGAACCGCCGGTCTTCTCGGAGGGCCGCTATCTGAGCGATCGCGGCATGAAGGTGATCGCGAATCAGGTCTTCCGCACCATGCTCCACTCGCGATTGAAGCTCGGCCTGCAGCGCTACATCGCCGATAGCCGCTTCCGGGGGGACATCGTGCTGCTCGAGCCCAGGGAGCAGGACGCGAAGTTCTTCGCCCTCAATCCGATGGCATTCTGGAAACGTGACGAGGCGGTGCAGCACGGTTTCGAATCGGTTCGCAAGACCCTCGAGCAGAACTACGACGAGCTCGCGAGCGTCTTCGAGCGCTACGGGCTCGCGCTCGACCGCGACGCCGCGCGTCGGCGAGCGGAGCGTGCGCGAACCGTCCACGGCTGGAGTGGGGAGCACGAGAAGACGCCGGGCCTCGATGACGCCGAGGGCCTCCGCCTGGTCGGCAGTTAGGAGCCTGACCCAAGACTGTCTCGCGCGAGTGGCGATTCGTGGCGGCCGGTGGCGAATCACTGCAGAAGACTCGTGAAGCCCCGCGGGTCGAAAAGCCCGGAAGCTCGTTCAATTACGCGGGTCTACGCCGGTGGGGTGGCGAAAAGCCTTCTATTAGGTACACTTAGAGTTCCTTCGTTGCTTACCCCCGCCCGAACAGGCAGTCCTCGGCGCGGTCGTGAGCCGCACCGGGATTCGAATTGTGTGCACGCTGATTGCCCTCCACCGCCGAAACTCGGGGGCGCCGCTGGTGATCGCTGCCAATCGGGACGAATACCTGGATCGCCCGAGCGAAGGGCCCGCGCTGCGAAACACGCCGCACGGGTTGATTGCAGCACCGAGAGATCTGAGGGCTGGTGGAACCTGGCTGGGGTTGAACGGGTCCGGCGTCTTCGCGGCTGTGACGAACCGACCCTGTAGGGGTAGGGAGCCCGATGAACGGCGCAGGTCACGCGGGCTGCTGGTAATGGATGCGCTTCGCTGGCAGCGGGCCGACGAAGCGGCGGAGAAACTCGAGATCGAGAGTCTGCAGTCCGGCGCATATAGTCCCTTCAATCTCTTCGTGGCCGATTCGGAGAATTGCTTCCTGTTCACCTACGACGAGTCGCCGCGGCGGATCGATCTGGGGCCGGGTGCCCACGTGATCGGGAATGTCGACCCCGAAGCTTCGCTTTCGCCGAAGCTCGCCGAGCTCGACCGCGCCGTCCATCGCATCGCCGAGAAGGACTGTGATCGACCGTTGGATGCACTCGCCGAGGTCTGTCGCACGCATACCGATAACGGAAACGCACTGGACGGCATCTGTGTGCACGCCAAGGGCTACGGAACGCGCAGCTCGACGTTGCTGCAGTTTGGTCCCGAAGAAGATGATCGCGTCTTCCGCTATGCGGACGGCGCGCCTTGTTGCACGGAGTACGAGGACTACACCCCCCTCCTTCACGACCTGAGGCATGAGTCCGGGTACGCTGCAGGGACAACCGCTGCGAGGTCAGCCAGTTGAGACGAATCGGTAGCAATATAAGGAAGCAGAATTCGGACGCACGGGCGAACCGGATCATCAAGAACATCATCCACTATGTGGACGACGAGAAGCCGCGGAACGATTATCCGAAGAAGATCGTCTCGCCTTCGCGCCCTTCCGCCTGCTGCAACGAAG
>CAXMSF010000402.1:0-11928 GCA_964196055.1 uncultured Gammaproteobacteria bacterium
TCGCTGCCGCGGTAGCGGGCTGCGCTTTGTTGTACTCCGCACAGTCGAGGGCCGCGACCAGCGCGCCGACGGTCCTCGACTGTGAGCAGCTCGCCTGTGCCCAGGTCTTGCCTCGGGCCGCTCGCTTCGAGCCGGTTCCGAACGCGGACTATTGGGCCGGGCACGACGCCGATGGAAACGTCGTGGGGTGGGTCGCCTTGTCGACCGACTTCGTGAAGATCAGAGCCTATTCGGGCAAGCCGCTCGTCACGCTGGTGGGCCTCGACCCACAGGGAACGATCACAGGCGCACGAGTCATCCATCACAGCGAACCGATCCTGCTCATCGGCATCCCCGAATCGGAACTGCACGATTTCGTGGACTCCTACGCGGGCAAGCGGGCGACGCAGCGGATCGTCGTCGGCCGCACCAGGCAGCCGGATGCCATTTCAGTCGACGCAATCTCGGGCGCCACCGTCACCGTCCTCGCGCAGAACCAGACCATTCTGGAGGTCGCACGCGCGGTCGGCGTGCAGGTCGGCGTCATCCGGATGACCGACATCTCTCCGGGGCACTTCGTGTCGCAACCGGAGCCGTGGACCTTCGAGCAGATGGTCGATCGCGGCGCACTCGGGCGCTTGACCGTGTCCGAAGCCGACATGGGCGTCTCGGACTCCTCCGAGCCCTTCGTGGACCTCTACTTCGGGATCGCGGACGCGCCCCACATCGGCGGCGCGTTGATCCGACCCGGCGACTACAAGTACTACATGAGTCAGCTCGAAGAGGGCGAGCATCTCTTCGTGATGCTCGGGCGGGGCTCGTCGTCGTTCAAGGGATCCGCATTCGTGCGCGGCGGCGTCTTCGATCGCGTGCGCCTCGAGCAGGGCCTGCGCGAAATAACCTTTCGCGACACCGACTACTACAACCTTCCCGACACGCCCGTCGAGGGCGCCCCGGAATTCCAGGAGGGGGCCGTCTTCGTCGCACGCGGCGGCCTGCTCGACCCGGGTAGCGAGTACGACGTCGTATTCCTCGGGAGCCGCTACGACAGGCGCGGCGCGTTCTCGCGCGACTTCCGCGAGTTCAGCGCCCCCCACCTGCTGCCATCGAGCGTCTACCAGCTGGACGGTGGTCGCGATCTCACGATCTGGCAACAGGCCTGGCTGAATCGCCAGGTCGACGCGATCATCCTCGTCTGCTTCCTGCTCGCAGTGATCGGCGTATTCATCGCCAGACGCTACACGACCGCCGACGCGCACCGCCTCGCTCGTCTCCACATCGGCGCGATGGTGTTCAGCTTCGTGGTGATCGGGCTCTACATGCGGTCGCAACCGTCGGTCACGCAGGTTCTCACTCTGATCGAGTCGAGCATCGGCGAGTGGCGTTGGGAACTGTTCCTGAGCGATCCGCTGCTGTTCATCTTCTGGATCTTCATCACCATCACCACGCTGATCTGGGGCCGCGGCGTGTTCTGCGGCTGGGTCTGCCCGTACGGCTTGATGACCGAGCTGGTCTTCAAGGTCTCCACTCGCTTCGGCATTCAGAGCTACGAACTCCCGGACTGGTGGCACTTGAAGTTGCGCTACCTCCGCTACGCAATCCTCGTCGTGCTGGTTCCGGTCTTTCTGTGGGACAGCATCCTCGGCGAGAAGCTCGCCGAGATCGAGCCTTTCAAATCGACTTTCCTGGTACCCGCCTGGAAACGCAGCGGCCTGTTCTTCAGCTGGTGGCTGTTGCTGCTCGGGCTGTCGGTCTTCATGTACCGGCCCTTCTGCCGCTACATCTGCCCGCTCGGCGGCGGGCTCGCGATCCTCAGCAGCTTCCGACTCTCGGGCCCGAGGCGACGGCGCTTCTGTTCGAGCTGCAAGATCTGCACGCGCGGCTGCGAGCCGCGCGCGATCCGCGAAAACGGCAGCATCGACCCGCGCGAATGTTTGTCGTGCATGGAATGCGAATCGAATTACCGCGCCGAAAAGATCTGCCCGCCGCTGATCGGGATCCAGGGCCTCGAGGTCAAGGGGGATCTCAACCACCGCGAGGGCCGCAAGCTCGAGCGGCTGAAGCTCGATCGAGAGCGGGTGTGATGCGTCGCCGGCGCTCGCTGCTCGCATCGATTACGGCGCTCGCCGGCCTGCTCGCGGCGCACCCGACGACCGCGGCCGTGCTGCAGCTGAGCGCAGACGAAAGCGACCTCCAGGCCGCGATCGATCGCGCGCAGGACGGAGACGTGATCGAGCTTCCCTCCGGCGTCTGGCAGGGCCCGTTGAAGCTGGACAAGGCCGTCATCCTGCGCGGTGAGGGCGCCGTGATCGACGGCGGAAACGCCGGAAACGTGATCGTCGTCGACGCCCCCGGCGCGCGTATCGAGGGGCTCACGATCCAGAACAGCGGCAGCGACGTCGGCGCCCCGGACTGCTGCGTATTCGTCACGAAGCGAGCGACGGGTGCGGTGATCCGCGACAACAGCATGCACGGCTGTGTGTTCGGGATCTGGATTCACGAAACCGAGGCCGCCCAGATCGTGGGCAATCGCATCGCAGGCCGGACGGATCTGCGCTCGGCCGACCGCGGCAACGGCATCCATCTCTTCAACGCCTCCCATCTGGTAGTGAGCGGGAATCACGTCGAGCAGGCCCGAGACGGGATCTACGTGTCCGCCACCGAGAACAGCCTGATCGAGAACAACGTCACCGTCAACCTGCGCTTCGGTGTCCATTACATGTACTCGTACAGCAACACACTGCGCGGAAACATTGCCAACGACAATGCCATCGGCCTCGCACTGATGGAGAGCCTGCATCTCGTAGTCGAAGACAACGAGGCGCTGCGCAACGATCGCTACGGGATCCTGTTCCGCGACGTCCAGTACTCGAATATTCGCCGAAACCGGCTCGAGCAAAACGGACATGGCATGTTCTTCTTCTCGAGCACGGATAACGTCGTCGAGGACAACCGAATCGCGAACAACGAAGTCGGCATGAAGATCTGGGCGGGAACGCGGCGCAATGGGATCAGGGGCAATCACATCGTGGGGAACCGTCAGCAGGTCTTCTACGTCGGCGCGGAAGATCAAGACTGGGGCGAGGATGGCCCGGGCAACCGCTGGGGCGACTACATCGGCTGGGACCAGGACGGCAATGGAATTGGTGACCGGCCACACCGTGTCGAGAGTTTCAAGGCTAGGCTGCTCTACCAGTACCCCGCGGTCGCTTTGCTGCTGCGTAGCCCCGCGCTCGAAATATTGTCACACCTCTCGGAGCGATTGCCCGTGATGCGTAGCCCTGCGATCGTGGATCATGCCCCTCTCGTCGGCGAGCCCGCCTCGTGAATTCGGTCGAGGCCAGAGGCGTCTTCGTTCGGATCGGCCGGGACCAGGTGCTCGATGACGTGCACATCGAACTCGCGGGCGGCAAGGCCACCATGCTCGCGGGACCGAACGGTGCGGGCAAGACCACCTTCATGAAGGTGCTGCTCGGCCTTGTTCGGCCGGACTTCGGCAGCTTCGCAGCCGACGGCGAAGCCATCGACATCGACAACGAATGGAAGCAGCGCATCGGCTATCTACCGGAGGCAGTCGCTTTCTCCGACAATCTTACCGGTCGGCAGGTACTCGGCTTCTTCGCGCGTGCGCGCGGCGTGAACCGCAGCCGCGTCGATGCGGTACTCGAGCAAGTCGGGTTGGACGGCGCGCAGCGCAGGGCCGTGCGCGGCTATTCGCGCGGCATGCGACAGCGGCTCGGGCTCGGGGTCGCGATCCTCGCCAATCCCGACCTGTTGATCCTCGACGAACCGACCGCAGGGCTCGACCAGGAGGGCTTGTCGGTACTCTGGAGCGTACTCGACCAGTGGCGCGCCGCGGGTCGGATGGTTCTGATCTCCACTCACGACCTCGCACTGACCGAGCGACGCGTCGACGATATCTGCGTGCTTCGAGCGGGTCGGGTGGTCGCGCAGGGCACCGCAGACGATCTCCGTCGCGCGGCACAGCTCGCGCACCGGGTGTTGTTCGACGTCGCTGACGACGGTGACCCCAAGGTCGGACTCCTCTGCGACGCAATGACGAAGTGGGGCAAGGGCAGGGTCGAACGAACGCCCGGGCGGCTGATCGTCGAGGTCACGCCGGATTCGATTCTCGAGGTGATGGAGATCCAGAGTGGCTTCCCCGAAACCGTCCGTGGCCTGAGGGTGGAAGAGCCGACGCTCGACCTCGTGTACGACAAGCTGCTGGGAGCCGCGTGATGGGGCGCGTCGGACGCGCACTGGTATTGCACGAACTGCTCGAACGGACCCGAGATCGCTGGGTGCTCGTGATCAGCGCGTTGTTCGCGCTGCTCGCGACCGGGGTCAGCCTCTACGGTCGCAGCGCAGAGGTCGAGGTCGCCAAGCTGACTGGGCCGAGCCTGGTGACCCTCACCGCATTGCTCGTTCCGCTCGTCGCGATGGTGCTCAGCCACGACGCGATCGTGGGCGAGCGCGAGCGCAACACGCTCGGCCTACTGCTGTCGCTGCCCGTGAGCCGTATCGAAGTGACGTTCGCCAAGTACATCGGCCGAGCACTCGCACTCGTGGCATCGGTCACGGTCGGGCTCGGCGTCGCGATGGTGGTCAGCGACGCGGCGGGCGCGCGCTCCCTGTTGCAGCTGCTGGGTCCGACGCTGCTGCTCGGCCTCGCATTCCTCTCGATCGGAATGCTGATCTCGACGTGCAGCCGGCGGCAGGTGACCGCTGCGAGCATCGTCGTCGTCACCTGGTTCCTGCTGGTGTTCTTCTACGACCTCGGGCTGTTGGGTCTGCTCGTCATCACCGACGGCGCGATTTCCCAGGAAACCATCTCGACTCTCGTCATCGCCAATCCCGCCGGACTCTTTCGCTTGCAGATGATGCAGGCTTTCGCGGGCCCGGAGGTCCTGCGTGACCTCGGCATGACCGCGACGCTACCCGGCAACGCTACCTTGGCCCTGCTGTGGGCCGGCTGGCTCGTGGTCCCGAGCATCGGGAGCGGAATCCTGCTGACTCGTGAGAAGGTGACGTGATCGGCGTCCGGAACCATCGAAGATTCTCAGCTTCACTCGCATTGGCCTTCGCACTCGCCAACGGATTCATGTACGGCTGTGGAGGAGACGAAACGGAGCTCGAGGCAGTCGACTTCGCTCCGATCGCGATCTCCGACCAGGAAGGCGCCGTTTGCGGCATGCTGGTCCGCGAGCAATCAGCGCCGCGCTCGCAGGTCGTCCACCGCGACGGCGAGCGCTCGTTCCTTTGTTCGATCGGCGACCTGCTCGCCTACCTCGCCGCACCCTCACCGCACGGGGCACCCGCGCGGGTGCTCGTCGAGGTTCTGCAGCCCACGCAGGACCCCGCCCTATCCCACACCGGCGCCCACCCCTGGATCGTCGCGGAAGAGGGCGTCTACGTGGTCGGCATCGAACGCGAGCGAATCATGGGCGCACCGGTGCTCATCTACCGCGACCGCGCCGCGGCCGAGCAGGTGGCCGTCGGAACATCGGCGAAGATCCTGAGCTGGAGCGAACTCGGATCGTGGTGGGCGGAGCAGGGCGGCACGCCCCACTGACTCAGGAACCGCGCAGCGCCGGAATGACCTCACCGCTGAACAGCCGCATCGAGGACTTGGCTTCTTCCTGCGTCATGCCGCCGTACTTCACGATCGAAAGCACGTCGATCTCGCAGCCGAGAATCTCTCGTTGCGCGCGAAGCTTGTCGACGATCTCTGCGGGCGTCCCGAAGGTGTTCACGCCCGCGTACATGTCGGCCATCTTGTCGAGGCCGATCGCGGAGATCAATTCGGCCGCGCTTGCGTAGTATTCGTAACCGGTGGTCGAGTCGAAGTGCGTGCCGCCGATTTCGTAATGCTCGACCACGGTGGAAAAATAGTTCTTCACGTACAGCTCGCCGAGTTCCGCGGCACGTCCCGCGTCGTCGTCGCAATAGACGAGTTGCCCCGCGACGACCGGCGGCGGCTCGCTGTCGCGCAGTTCGCGCCAGCGCTCCATGTAGGGGTCGAGCGCCTGCGCCTTGAACACCTCCCAGGGCTGCTGTGCGAGCACCATCAGTCGCGCACCGAGTTCCGCGGCCTGCACCGCCGACGGTGGCGACACGCCGATCGCGAACAATCGGTCCGAGAATCCGGAGAGCGGGCGCGGACGCAGATCGACACGTGGCGATGAGAAGAATTCAGTGTCGGCCTCGAAGTAGCCCTTGTTCAACGCCTCGAGCACGAGCTGGGTTCCCTGGTCGAAACGTCCACGCGCCTCGTCCATCGGAATCTGGAAGCGGTCGTACTCGCGACGGGCGAGTCCACGACCGAAGCCGAGTAGCGCACGGCCCGCGCTCTGGTGATCCAGCAACGCGACCTTCGCGGCAACGCGGTAGGGATCGTTCCACGGCATGATGACTGCGCCCGTTCCGAGCTTGATCCGGTTCGTAACGCCCGCGACCTGCGCGAGCCATTGGAGGTTGTCGGGGCACATCGAGTAGCCGAAGAAATGATGCTCGGTCGCCCAGTAGCTGTCATAGCCGAGTTCGTCGGCGAGCACGGCCAGCGCAAGCTCGTCGCGCATCACCTCCGCATCGTCGCGCTCGTCGCGGTAATTCTGGAAGATCGAAAGGGCACCGAACTGCATGGGGGACTCCGGGGCTGGAATCGCGTTTCACGGTCGAGGCCGAGAGCGTATCCAATTTCGCGGCCATCGCCGCGATCGCAGCTACGACATTCGCACCCGGTATTTGGGCAGCTTCGACGGGCGTCGAAGCGCGCCTCCCCGGCCGAATTCGCTAGCGTGGTTGACCGGAGGCAGACGATGACGTTTCGGACCCCGCTTTGCGACATGCTCGAAATCGAAGTTCCCGTGTTTCTCGCGGGCATGGGCGGGGTCGCCTTCGCGCCGCTCTGCGCAGCAGTCTCGGAGGCCGGCGGCTTCGGCACTCTCGGAATGGCGGCCGCCTCCCCCGACGCAATTCGCGACGAAATGCGCGCGGTCCGCAAGCTCACCTCGGCTCCGTTCGGCGTCGACCTCCTCACCGCACTCCCGCAGACGCTGGAGCAGTCCGCGCAGGTCATCATCGACGAAGGCGCAAAGGTCTTCATCGCGGGACTCGGCGTCCCGGGCCCGGTGATCGAGAAGTTCCACACAGCAGGTGTCAAAGTCTTTTCGATGTGCGGCACGGTGCGGCACGCGGTAGCAGCGGCCGAGGCCGGCTGCGATGCCGTCGTGGCCCAGGGAGGGGAAGCCGGCGGCCACACCGGCCGCGTCGCAGGGCTAGCGCTGATCCCACAGATCGTCGACGCAGTCGACGTGCCGGTACTCGCCGCGGGCTCGATCGTCGACGGCCGCGGTGTTGCCGCCGCGCTCGCGCTCGGCGCGCAGGGGGTCTGGATCGGAACCCGCTTCATCGCGACGCCCGAAGCGCGCGCGGCTTCCGAGTACAAGGACGCGATCGTCCGGGCAAACTCGAGCGACACCGAGATCACTCGTTGCTATTCCGGAAAACCGATGCGCGTGGTGAAGAACGAATATGTCGAAAGCTGGCGTACGCGCGAAGACGAGATCGCGCTCTTCCCACAACAGGCCGCGATCAGCTTCGAGGCCGGGGTGATGAGTTTCATGCTGGACAGCTACTCGGAAATGGACTCCGCCAGTGCAGCCATGCCCGCCGGCCAGGGCTGTGGCGGCATCGACGAGATCCTGCCGGCCGCGGAGGTCGTACGCCGTCTCGTTGACGACGCCCAATCGGCACTCGAACGCGCGACGCTCGCCTTCGATTCGCAGAGCGGCTGAAGTTCGCGGGCCTTTCAGCGCTTGGGTTCGAAACTTGCGGTCGCGACCGCGGCCATGAAGTCGCTATGCCGGGCAAACGGCGAATCAGCCAGGCCGTCCTCGTCGAACACCTCGGCATAGAGGGCTGAAAGCGCGACGTGTCCGAAGGCCGCGCAGACCCACATCCAGATGACGTTGGGGTAGATGTCTTCGCTCCAGCGGCCCGACTCGTCGTTTTCCTTGAGGATGTTCACACCGCGCTCGACGAGTGGACGAATCCAGTCGCGAGCGACGCGGGCGAGGTGGTCCGAGCCCGTGATGCCCTCCAGCATCAACAGTGCTGGGCCGTGCGGATGTGCGCGCAAGAGTTCCATACCGCGCCCCACGATCTGGTAGCCATCCTCGAGATTCGGAGCGCCGTCGGCGGCATCCGCGGCGGCATCGATCAACTCGATCAACGGCCTCAGACTCTCGGCGAGGACTTCCGCGTACAGGTCTTCCTTGTTCGGGAAGTGATTGTAGAGCGCGGGGGGCTTGATCCCGACGGCGTCCGTGATGTCTCGGATCGAGGTGCCGGCGAACCCGCGGCGTGCGAAGAGCTTTTCGGCGGCGGCGAGAATCCGCTCGCGAGTGGGTAGATCGCGATCACTCGGTTCAACCACGGTGTTCCCTCCCGTTCGAGGGTCCGGATCCGAGCGCGATATCGCATCGATCGGGTTTCCGGACCCGCGCGAATTCCATCCAACACTAATTGATCCCACGCCACAGCGGGAGCCCTCCGGCTGGGCTCAATAGACCCCTGGGATGATTCGAGACGGGACCCGTTCCTTGTAGCGCTCCCAGTCCGAACCGTACTTCTTCGCGCACCAGCGGTCGTCTCGTCGCTCGCGCGTAAAGAGCAGGAAGGCGAACCAGAACGGGTAGAAATACGGAATCAGCGAACCGAAGCCCGCACAGAGCCCGAACGAGAGCGCGATCATCCAGTCGCCCAGGTAGTTCACATGTCGGGCCATGCCCCAATAGCCCGATATCAGCAGCCGCGTTCCGCGTTCCGTCTCGAGAGATTCCGCAGGCTTGCCCCAGATCGTGCAGCGATCCGGATCGCGCCGAAAGCGGTTCTTCTGGAGATTCGAGTCGATGAAGATCACGAAGCCCACGATTCCGAGCAGCAGCACTGTGCCGATGTAGTACGGCGACGGTTCGCGGAAATTGTCCACGAGCCAGTAGGCTTGAAGGCAGTAGGTCATCGGCACGAGGACCAGGTCGCCAAAAATCAACATCCAGCCGAAGCGTTCGCTCTGGATGTCGATCGTCGTGAGCAGCCACGATTCGTTCTTGAAATTATTGAGCACGTAGAGGGTTTGGAGTGCAATCACGGCCTGCATCGCGAGCGAAACCTCGCCGTAGCGTTCGTACTGTGCGGCCGCGCAGGCGAAATCGAGCACGATCCAGCCGATCAATCCGGGTCGGCATTCGCAGAAGAACTTCCAATCGAAACCAGTGACGGGTGGCGTGCGGGGATTCAGCGCGGTGCCGTAGAAGTAGTCGCGTATGAAATTTCCGGACACCTTGCTCGGGCCACCCGGACGCGTCCTTCCCCACCACCACAAGAAGAACGACAACGCGAATGCGAAAATCGTCGCAGCCGAGATCAGCGCACCGAATTCATCGAAGACGCGGGCGAGATCGAGCCAGCCGCCGGCGTAGCCGAGCCCCACGGCCGCGAGGCTCACCCCCATCGCGGCGAGGCCGTTGATCCGATAGCGAAGCCTCGATCCGTCCGGGAGCGGTGTTCCCTCGACGATCTGCGCCGGCAGGAAGCGCTCGAGCAATACCTGGAATACGAACCATCCAAGGAACACGGCCGTCGCGAACGCGGTCGGAACCAGGGCCGAGAAGAAGCCGCTCCAATCCGACTCAGCGCTCGGGGTCAGGCGTCCCGCGTTGAATTCGACTCCGAAGTAGAGGTAGAAGACGATCGCTGTCATCAGCGTGACGTTCAGCTGAGCGACCGGAATCCTCCGGCGAGGCTTGTGCTGGGCGTCGGCCATCGCCTCAGGTGCCGCGCTGGCCGAACGGCGGGTAGATCGACATGTCGTCCGTTTCCCAGAAGGTACGCAGCGCGGTGACGCGGCCATCATCGTCGACCGTGTATTTGAACATCCCGTAGAGCTGAGTGATCATTCCGCTCGCGAACTGGATCGTCAGCGTCCCGATGTTCGAGCACTCGTTACCGCAGCAGATCGAATTCTGCAGACAGAACATCGGGCGCACGTTCGCGATGTTCTGGTCCCAGAAGGCCTCGATCGCCGCCTTGCCGCGATGGCCCTCTCCGGTCGGATCGATCATCGACTTACCGACCGGATCTTCGACGATTGCGTCGTCGGTGAAGTTGTCGAGCCAGGCCTGCTTGTCTCCGCGGGCGACTGCATCCATCGAGCGCCACGAGGCGAGCTGGGCCGGGTGCTTCGAGTCCGGGCTGGGGAGCGGCGGCATGGCTGGATCTCCTTTCCTTTGATCGACTTCGTCGGAGGCCGGCGGCGTTCTAACGCGCAGCCCGGCGGGCCGCAACGCGCCCCGCGCGGCGGCCGAAGAATGTACAGTCCGCGAGCGACAATCCGCTCGAATAGCCCTGCGCCGCGAGTCCGGAGGTGGTGCGCCCGGCGGCGTACAGCCCCGGAATCGCGTCGCCGTCGGCGGTGAGCACTTCGCCGTCCACGCTGGTGTGCAGGCCGCCCATCGTGAACGCGCCCCAGAGCGAATTTTCGACGCGGTAGTCGAGCGCCGCGAACGGCGGTTTCGCCAGCGGCTTCAGGAACTCCGCGGTCTTTCCGTGGATCGGGTCTTCGCCACACGCCGCATGTTCGTTGTAGTACGCGACGGTATGTTGGAGCGCGCCTTCGGGCATCTCCAATTCACGCTCGAGCTCCTCGATCGTATCGCCCACCCCGGCGAATTCCACCGGCGGGAACGGCCGCTCGTAGATCTCATCGTCGACGACGAGCAGCACCTGCCCGTCCTGCGCGCGGAGCGCCGCCGCGCCGACCTCCGTCTGGTAGGCATCCTCATTGATGAAGCGCTGTCCCTTCAGATTCACCATGAGGCCCTGGATGTGCTGCTTCGGAACCGTGAACGGGAGCACGATGCACGCGGTGTCCATCCGAATGGCCTCGCCACCCGCACCGAGGCCCATCCGGATGCCGCGCCCGTCGTCGCCGTCCACCGCGAGGCGCATCTTGCAGCGCCGCAGCCACGGCGCGTGGTGCGCCACCATATCGTCGTTGTTGATGAAGCCGCCGGCGCACAGCACCACACCGCCGCGTGCGCGAATGCGGCGCTGTTCGCCGTCGATCCGCGCCACGACCCCGTGAACGCGACGATCACCATCCTGCACGAGGGTCTCGACCAGACAATCCGTGAGAATCTCGGCCCCGGACCGTTCGGTGGCTTCGCAGAGCGACCGCATCAGTTCGCTGCCCGCCTCGATTCCCTCGCGCTGCGCGGTGTGGCCACGTGGTGCCGGCTTCGCGATGGCTGCGAAGCGCGTGTTCAGCTCGCTGCCCGACCAGGCCAGGCAATCGTCGGTCGGAATATAGGAGCCGTCGCCGTAATAGCTGTGCTTGAAGCGAACGCCGTGATCGACCAGCCAGTGAAAGTGATCGACGCTCGAATCCGCGTAGAGGCGGATCTTGGCCTCATCGGGATTCGGCCCACTGGCGGCCATCAGATACTTGAACATCTCCTCGGCGTCGTCGTCGAAACCGCAGTCCTTTTGGACCGGCGTGCCGCCGCCCAGATAGATCTCGCCGGTCGAATTCGCCGCCGTGCCGCCACCACCACTCGCGCGTTCGAGCACCAGCACTTCGGCTCCGGTTTCGCGCGCTTCGATTGCCGTGCAGGCCCCGGCGGCTCCGAAGCCCACGATCACGACATCGACTTCGCGGTCCCAACTCGAACCCTCTGCGACGGATACCACCGCCGTCGCTCGGCCCATATCACGCGATCCGGCCATCGTCAGGCTCGAGCCAGGTGGGTCGTGGGCGGATTCAGCATGTGTCCTCCAGCAGTTCTCGGCGCTTCGGTTGGTTACGAGGTCGGATCGTTCCATCGATCGCCGCGTCCGGTCGCCCCGGAACCCCGGCAGCGGGCTTCGCGCGAAGCCTCCAGAGATCGA
>CAXMSF010000403.1:0-1950 GCA_964196055.1 uncultured Gammaproteobacteria bacterium
CTGCACGACCTCGCGGCCGAGTCGCCGCCCGAGAAAGGCTGCGACGCTCTCGTCACTGCCATCGCCGCGGCGCACGAAGGGCTCGATCAGCAGCCGCGCCTTCGCGCGCGCGGAGAGCAGGGGCGTGCCGATCAGTGCCCCAGGCGACATCGGCACCGGCACGAGCCGGCCATCGTGGTAGACGCAACGCCGGCGGCTCGCCGGGCTCGCCTTCATGAGATTCCCGTCCAGGAGGTCGCGTTTCAGGCTCGCCAGCATCGGCGCCTTTACCTGGAAGGTGTTGGGGCCGCGTTCGATCACGTAACCGTTGACGTGATCGGTTCGCATCACGCCACCCGGGCGATCCGAGGGATCGAGCACGAGCACGTCGCTGACTTCCTGCTGCAACTCCAGCGCCGCAGCGAGCCCCGCGACTCCGGCTCCGACAACGACCGCGCCCACTTCGGGTGTGCTCACGTCATACCGTCTTGCTGAACATCTGCTTGCCCGAGCGCTGCTGCTCGGGGAGGTAGGTGTCGAATTTCATCGCGACGTTGCGCACGAGCAGACGTCCGAGCGGCGTGACTTCGAGACTGCCGTCGCCCGCGATCGTCAGGAGCCCGTCGCCCACCATCGTGGCGAGGGCTTCGAGCTCCGAAGCATATGCGCTTCTGAATTCGCGGCCGAACTCCTGCTCGAATTCGTCGGCGCAAAGCTCGCCGAGGCACATGATGCGACCGATCACCCAGCGCCGCTCGATGTCGTCGTCGGTTAGCAGGTGCCCGCGCATCGTCGCGACGCCCTTCGCCTCGACCGCCTGCTCCCATTCCGGGAGGTCGCGCTGCGACTGCGCGTAGCTTCCGCGCAGCTCACTGATCGAGCTCGGCCCGAAGCCGATCATGTCGACCCCCGCCTGAGTGGTGTGCCCCATGAAGTTCCGGCGCAGGCTGCGATTGCGCAACGCGGTCGCGAGTTCGTCGTCGGGCTTCGCGAAGTGGTCGAGGCCGATGAAGAGGTAGCCTGCGTCCAGGAAACGCCGAATTGCGAGCAGCATGATCGCAAGCTTCGTCTCGGCATCCGGCAAGTCCTTGCGCTCGAAGCCTCGCTGCTGCTTCGCGACCCAGGTGACGTGGGCGTACGAGTAGAGCGCGATTCGATCGGGCGCGAGTTCCAGCACGGTGTCGAGCGTGCGCGCGAAGGTCTCGGGCCGCTGGTACGGCAAACCGTAGATCAAGTCGAAATTCACGCTCTCGAAGCCGTGCCGACGCGCGCTCTGGACGAGCTCGCCTGTCTTGTCGGCGGGCTGAATCCGATGTACGGCCTCCTGGACCTTCGGGTCGAAATCCTGCACTCCCATCGAAATGCGGTTGAAGCCGCACTCGCGCAGAGCGACGACGTGCTCCTCGGTGGTCACGCGAGGATCGACCTCGATCGACACCTCGGCGCCGTCCGCGATCGGAAACGCGGCATTCACGCAGCCGAACAGCCGTTGCACCTGCGCGGGCGAGAGATAGGTCGGCGTGCCGCCGCCCCAGTGGTGCTGCGTCGTTCGGCGCGGCACGCGAACCGCCGAATGCACCGCCGCGACTTCGCGTTCGATGCTGTCGAGATACTTGTCGGCGCGGCTGCGGTCGCGAGTGATCACCTTGTTGCACGCGCAGTAGTGGCACAGGCTCTCGCAGAACGGGACGTGGACGTAGATCGAGAGCGGATCGCTCGGGTCGATGTCCTCGCGGCCGAGTTCCTTGCGGTAGGCCTCGGGGCCGTAACTCTCGCTCCAGACCGGCGCGGTCGGATAGCTGGTGTAGCGGGGGCCCTCGGTCGCGTAGCGCGGCAGGATGTCTGCGAATCGATCGAGGCCAAGACGGAACGGATCGTCGCTCATCGCGCACCTCCGCCGAGCGACTTCGCGGCCGCCGTGAACGCCCGCACTCCCTCGACGGGCGTGTGGGGCAAACAACCATGGCCGAG
>CAXMSF010000404.1:0-15806 GCA_964196055.1 uncultured Gammaproteobacteria bacterium
CCGTCTCGAACTCGCCGTCCAGGTGGAACTCGACGACCTCCATTCGGGCGAGTTCGTGTACGTCCGCGCAGTGCAAGAAGATGATGGCGCCGCCTGGTCGAGTCCCATCTTCTTCGAATGAGCCGTTGGAGCTGTGCGCTCTTGGATCGTGGAGGTACTTCCCTCCCCTGCCTTGGGAGGCGAGGCGGGTTGGTTGCTTCGCAGGTTTAGTTGCGAAGGCCGGGTGGACCCCGTTATTCCGGAGGGCCTGGTGATACTTAGACATCCGCGTCCCAAGCCCACCTCGTGTCCCGAGGCCTGACCGATCCGTGCCGCCACAAAGGCCACAGGCCCGCAGGAAGAACGGGGTCCACACGGCCCTCGCAACCAGCCCGGCGAAGTAACACGACCAGACCCGATGTGTTCGATCTATAGATCGAGGCCCAAAACCCGAATCGCGTTTTCGCGCAAGAACTTCGGCCAGACGTGACCGCGGAACGGCACATCGGGCAGCTCGCGAAAAATGCGTTCCAAAGACAGACCCATCGGGAAATAGCCCGCGTACAGAATCTTGTCCGCGCCGCGCGTATTCGCGTAGTGGATGATCTCCTTCGGATAATACTTGGGCGCGAACGCGCTCGTCATGTAATACAGATTCGGCCACTTCAGCATCAGCTTCACCGCGAGATCCGTCCACGGCTCCGCCCCGTGCTTCATGATGAACTTGAGCTCGGGGAAGAACCAGCAGACCTCGTCGATCAGCGCGACGTCCTGGCACGCCATCGGAACGCGCGGGCCCGGCACACCGCAACAGACGCCGATCGGCAGGTCGAGGTCGATGCAGGCCGCGTAGACGGGGTAGAACATCTTGTCGTTGATCGGAACCTGCGGCTGGCAGCCGGCCGGAAAGGCCGTCACGCACTTGATATCGAAGTGCTCCTTCATCTTCCGGATCTGGTTGACGGCCTTCATCCCCTGGCTGGGGTCGACTTCGTAGTAACCGATGAAGCGGTCCGGGTGTTTCCTGAGCGCTTCGATCGAAATCGCGTAGTCCTCGGTCACGCCGATCATCGCGACATCGACGCCGGTCGCATCCATGCGTTCGAGCGTGTAGGCGATGTAATCGTCCTGCTTTCCCGCCTCGGGAATGTCCTTGAACATGTACTGGGCGGGCATCTTGAAGCCTCTGCTCTCGTCGTCCTTGAGCAGCGGCTTCATGAATTCGTAGGCCTTCGCGAAATTCTCGTCGGGAATCGTGAGCATCAGATCGATGGCGCCGATTCCGGTCGGCATGGGCATGACGGGACTCCTCCTCGAACGCAGAGCCGGAACGCTAACGCCCCCGAGCGCCAGCTGCCCGCGGGTCGAGTAGCATCGGCGTGAGAGGCGCGATGCCCAATAATCCCAAAGTCTCGATTCTGCTGCCGGTCTTCGATTCCGCGAACACCCTGCCCGCGTGCCTCGCGAGCATCGCCCGCCAGACGCACACGAACTGGGAGTGCGTCCTGGTCGACGACGGCTCGACCGACGCGAGCCACGCGATCGCTTGCCGGGCCGCGCGCGACGACGAACGCATCCGCGTGATCGAAAGGCCGCATCGCGGCCTCGTCTCCGCTCTCAACACCGGCATCGACCACTGCCGCGGTGACTTCGTCGCCCGCATGGATGCCGATGACCTGATGCACCGCGAGCGCCTCGAACATCAGGCCGAGGCGCTCGCGGCCGAGCCGGCGCTCGCGGGCGTCGGCTCGCACGTGCGACTCTTCCCGCGCAAGCCCCTCACCGCGGGCATGCGAAACTACGAGCGCTGGATCAACGGCATGGACGCGCGCGAGCGCATCCGCGCCGACCGCTTCGTCGAATGCCCGATCCTGCATCCGACCCTGATGCTCCGGAGCGACGTCCTGCGAGTGCACCGCTACCGCGACCGTGGCTGGCCGGAAGACTACGACCTGTTGTTACGGCTTCAACACGCCAACCACGAACTGGCCGTCGTGCCACGGCGCCTGCTCGCGAAGCGCTGCGCTCCCGAGCGTCTGTCACAGACCGACGATGCCTACGCCATCGATCGCTTCACCGCCTGCAAGGCCGAGTTCCTCGCAGCCTCGTTTCTCGAGCGCACGAGCGACTACCTGCTCTGGGGCTACGGCGGCACCGGGCGCGCGCTCCGACGCGCACTCGCGCAGCATGGCAAGACACCGGCGGCAATCGTCGAACTGCATCCCGGGAGAATCGGCAATCGCATTCACGGCGCCGAAGTGATCGAGCCCGACGCGCTCGGCGGCTGGCGCCGGCTGCCGCTCGTGGTCTCGGTCGCGGGCGAGATCCCGCGCGCGCAGATTCGCGGCGACCTCGCAGCCCGCGGCTGGCGGGAACTCGTCGACTACGTTTGCGCGGCTTGATCAGTCGGCTGCGTCGGCCAGGTCCACCGACGCGATCAGCTCCGCCGCGACCCAGCCCTGGAACAGCTCGACCACGTCGTCGCTCGGCGCGTCGTCACGCGCGAGCCGCTCGCTGACCTCGACCAGCGTTGCGCCCGCGAGGAAGGCCTCGATCGCGTCGGCTTCGCGCGGCGGGACGACTTCGACCGCGACTTCGAAGCCGCGCCGGAAGACCAGCACACTCTCGCCGCCCTGCTCGAGGTCGACGTCGATCTCGTCGCGGTCCTGGTTGCGCGTCACGTACAGCGCCCGCAGCGGCCAGCGCGAGCGAAGCAGCGCGAGCCCGGGCTGAAAGCGGATTCGTGCGCGCTGCCAGTCGTCGATCGACCAGCTCTTGCAATCGATCGGATCGAACGGATCGCACGCGGCCGCGTGAAAGGAACGCGTGACCGCCCATTCCAGCTCGGCCAATTCCGGCAAGAACGCCAATGGTTCGGTCAGGCGATCCTGCTGCAGAAAACGCGGCAGGTCTGCACCGATGTCATTCAGGTTGGTGGCTTCGTCGCCTAGCGCACCGCGATAGCGGTCCGAAAGCCCTGCGAGCGAACCGTCGCCGAGGATGTTCGCGAGCGCGGGGTAGGTCTCGCGCAGCGCCTCGGTCACGCGGGCGGGATAGCCATCGGTGTAGACCGCGATACGGGCGGCGGAGTCGGCGCCCGCCGGAACGCGAATCCAGGCGTCGAGCGGCGGGCCATCGCCCGCGACGATGTGCGCGCTGAGCGCGCGCTGCAGCTCACGCAACGACGGCATGGCCGACCTCCGGCCGTTCGAAACCGTTCGCGCAGACCTCGCGCGCGCAGTCGAGTTCTTCGATCAAGCGCGACCAGGCGGGGATGTCGTCATCCCATTCGATCATGGTCGGAAGGTCGCCGAGCCCCAGATGCTCGACCACGTAGGCGTAGAGCCGCCAGACTTCATCGCTGACCGGGCGGCTGTGGGTATCGAAGAGGTGGCTGCCCATGTCGCTGAAGCCCGCGAGATGTATCTGCCCCACGCGCTCCACCGGAATCGCATCGAGGTAAGCGATCGGATCGAAATCGAGGTTCATCGCGCTCACGTAGACGTTGTTCACGTCGAGCAACAAGCCGCAGTCCGCGCGTTGCGCGAGTTCGGCGAGAAATTCGGCCTCGGGAATCGTCGAGTCGTTCCAGGCGAGGTAGGTCGACGGGTTCTCGAGCAGGATGCGGCGCCCGAGGACATCCTGCACCTGCTGCACGCGCGAGACGACGTGATCGAGGCATTCCTCGCTGAGCGGGAGCGGCAGGAGGTCGTACAAAGAGCGCCCGTCGAAGCGGCTCCAACACAGGTGATCGCTCACGATCGCGGGTTCGATGCGCCGGGCCAGTACTGCCAGGCGTTTCAGGTAGTCGCGGTCGAGGGGATCGACCGATCCGATCGACAGCGACACCCCGTGGAGGGCCACGGGAGCGTCGCGACGGACCGCTTCGAGAATCGCGAGTGGGCGACCGAAGCTGTCCATGTAGTTGTCGCTGATGGCCTCGAACCAGTCTGCGCCCGCGGCGCCGGCCAGCACGTCGTCGTAATGCTCGGCGCGCAGCCCGACCCCGAACCCCATTCGGGGCTCATCCGGAGCCGGGTCTGCGCGCCGTGCACTCAGGAGATCACCCCTTCTCGGGCTCGGCCGTGAGGCGGCCGCCCTCGATCTTCAGGCAGGTCTCCGCGTCGATCTTCAGGTAGCCCTGGCCCTTGCAGGCGTTCTCGCCCGCGCAGGAGTGGCCCTTGCCACCGCACGCGCCGGTGCCCTTGCACTTGTTCACGCCGTAGCACGCGACCTTCTCGTCCGACTCCGCAAACGCGATGCCGGGTGCCGCCGCGAGCGACATCAAGCCCGCGACTGCCGACGCGAGTACCAACTTGCTCTTGCCTCGATTTTCCAATGTCCTTCCTCCCTTGGTTGCCGGGCGCCCTGGGGCCCCGTTGCCAGCGATCATTCGGCGAGAATGCCCTCGGCGTCGATGCGGATCTCCACCTCGTCACCAACCAGCACGCCGCCGGTCTCGAGCACCTCGTTCCAGTTCAGCCCGTAGTCCTTGCGGTCGATCGTGAGAGTCGCCTGGAACCCCGCACGTTCGTTGCCCCAAGGGTCCTTCCCACGTCCGAGAAATTGCACATCCAATACCACTGGTTTCGTCACACCGTGGATCGTGAGCTTGCCGGGCAGTTCACCCTTCTTCCCCTGCATGTTCTCGATTCCGCCGGTGCTCTCGAATTGGATTTCCGGGAACTTCTCGACGTTAAAGAAGTCGCCGCTGCGCAGGTGCTTGTCGCGCTTGGCGTTGTTGGTGTTGATGCTCTCCGCAGCAACCTTCCCCCGCACGACCGTCGCCGACGGATCGTCCGGGTCGAAGTCGATCGTGCCGTCGAAGCTGTCGAAGCGCCCCTGCACACTCGTGAACAAATGCGAAACACTGAACGCGATGCTGGTGTGGGACGCGTCGACCTTCCATTCCGCCGCCGGCGCGCTCGTCGCCAACCCCATTCCCACGCCGAACACGAGAGCGAAAACCCAACGCACTGCAAGATTCCTGTCCATCGAAGCTCCTCTTTGTCGAATCAGAATCCGTCGAATCGAAATCCACCACGCTCGCGGCGGCGAGGTCGGACCCCATTCAGACTCGAAAGACCCTACGACCGCCGGCCGTCGCGGTTACAGCGCCCCCACCCCCGCCGACCCCGAGGGCTTCTTGGCCGCATTATCACTGTTTCTGTTCGAAGAGGAATGAGATATCGGGGGCCCTGCGACGGGTAGGGCAAAATAGCGGGCAATTCACGCCCGATAAACGTTCGAAGGGTCGAGTTCCCATGGGGTCAGTGGCTGACTGGACCGTCGGCGGCCGATGGATCGCAAGACGCCGCGGCCTCGCCGGCCTACTACGGGTCACCTGGCCGTCGGTCAGGCGCGATTCCGCCTCGCCCGCCGCGCCGCGCGCGACGACCCCTCAGTCCGCGCGCGAATCCAGCCGGTAGATGAAGCGGTCGGCGTCGAAGCCTTCGAGTTCGCCGGGCCGACCGACCAACACCGCCACCACCGGATAGACGCGCGTGCCGAAGCGCACGCGCAGACGCGGGTCGGCGCGAATGTGCTCGAGCCAGGTGCGCCCTTCGGCGGGGTCGAGGTAGAGCGCGCCATCGCGCACGATGTAGTTGAGCTCGACCGAGTAGGGGTCGTCGGGCCGGGTCTCGACGTCGACGAAGCGATCGCTCGCGAACGACCAGTCGTCGACCGGCTCCGTCACCACCTCACCCGAGAGCGCCCCACCGGGAATCACCAGGAAGGGCCCACCGCAGGCGAGCAGCGCCGCAGCCAGCGCAGCCGGCAAGAGCGAGCGAAGGCCGCCCGCGATCGCGAGCAGCGGCAGTCCGGTCCGAAACGAAGTCACGAGCACGAAGAACCTCCGATTTCAGGCCGCGGGAATTCGAAGCATCGTGGAAGGCCGCCCCGATCCCGATGGATCGCAACGGGTAGGACAAAACTGCGGGTAATTCACGTCCGATGACGTTCGAAGGGTCGAGTTCCCATGGGGTCAGTGGCTAACTGGACCATCGGCGGAAGCACTCGTGGCTCTACCTGCACTCCCTGGAGAGCATCGAGTCTCTCCGTCGCCTCGTGGACTTCTATGTGCGTCAACACAACGGGGTGATGTCCCATGCGGCCTTCGAAGGGCAGACTCCGGACGAGATGTACTTCGGCGGGCGACGCACACTTCCTGCATCAGCGAAAGGCGAGTACATTTTCGGAGACATTCTTTCCACTCCGAGCGCCCGAAGCTCGACTAGACTCTGAGCGCATGCCTCCCAATCGATCCCGATCTCTGTCTCCGCCTCCGCCTCGCGATGCATTCCTGTTCGAGGTCTCCTGGGAAGTTTGCAACCAGGTCGGCGGTATCTATCAGGTGCTGCGTTCGAAGGCGCGGTCGATGTGCGAGCGCTGGGGCGACAACTACGTCCTGCTGGGCCCGCGCGTACCGGAGATGCTCGAGGTGGAGCTCGATCCGGCGCCCGCGAACGACTGGCTCGCGGACGTGATCAAGGAGATGGAGAGCCAGGGTCATACGGTGACGCATGGACACTGGCTGGTCGCCGGCCGCCCGCGCACCATTCTGATCGATCACCGGCTTCCGGCTGAGCGTGTCGAGATGCTGCGACATCGCTCGCTTCGCGACTACGGCATCCCGCCCGCCCGCGGCAACGAACTGGTGGACAGTGTGCTCGGCTTCGGCGAGGGCGTGCGCCGCTTCCTCGAGCTGGCTGGGCGCCAGGCTCCCGAGCTTCGCCTGCTGGCGCACTTTCACGAGTGGCTGAGCAGCGCGGGGCTGGCGCCGCTGCGGCGCGAGCAGCCCGACGTGGCGACGGTCTTCACCACCCATGCGACGTCGGTGGGACGCTACGAGGCCTCCGCCGGCGAACCCCTCTACGAGCTGCTCGGCGACCTGGACGGCGAACGCGAAGCGGCACGCTTCGGCATCGACACCCAACACGAAATCGAACGCCTCAGCGCCCACAGCGCCCACGTGCTCACCACCGTCTCGTCGATCACCGGCGAGGAGTGCAAACAGCTGCTCGGACGCGCGCCCGACCTCGTGACACCCAACGGGCTCGACCTGGAGCGCTTCGACCTCGGCCAGGATTTCCATACATTCCACGGCCAGTACAAGGAGCACATCCATCGCTTCGTGATGGGCCACTTCTTTCCCAGCTACTCCTTCGACCTCGACCAGACGCTCTACTTCTTCAACTCCGGGCGCTTCGAGCAGCGCAACAAGGGCTTCGACCTCACACTCGAGGTGGCGGCCCGACTGAATGCCGAGCTGCGTGCTGAGCGCTCCGACCTGACCGTCGTGCTCTTCCTCATCACCTCACGCAGCTTCACGTCGCTGGAATCGAGCGTGCTGCATTCGCGCGGCATGCTCGACGATCTCGACGAGGCGGCCCAGAGGATCGGCAACGAAGTGGCCCAGCGCCTCTTCCGCCGGAGCGCCGCGGGCGAATCGCCTCGACTCGACTCGCTGGTGGACGACTACTGGCGGCTTCGCCACCGTCGGATCCAGCACGCCTTCACACGCACGGGCAACCCGCTGCTCTGCACACACGTCCTCGAGGAGCCCGAACAGGATCCGATCCTCGGCCACCTGCGTCACCTCGGACTCGAGAACAGCGAGGCGGACCGCGTGAAGGTGGTCTACCACCCGGAATTCATCAGTTCCGTCTCCCCGGTCTGGGGCATGGATTACGAGCATTTCGTCCGCGGCTGCCACCTTGGAGTCTTCCCGAGCTGCTACGAGCCTTGGGGCTACACGCCGCTCGAGTGCCTGGCCATGGGTGTCCCCGCCATCACCAGTGACCTCGCCGGCTTCGGCCGCTACGCCATCGAGGCGTTTTCCGACCACGACGAATGGGGCCTCGGAGTCCTCCCACGGCGAAACGTGAGCTATCAGAACGCCGCGACAGACCTCACCGAGCGACTGCTGGCATTCTGCAAACTCGACCAGGCCGGCCGCAGCACGCTGCGCGGACGCGTGGAAGCTCACTCCCACGCCTTCGACTGGTCGCGCCTCGCCGCCGTTTATCACGACGCCCACGACCGCGCGCTGGCAGCGGTCGAACGCTGAGGACGACCGACGAACAGCCGATCCTGCTTTGGTACAATCCGGCCGTGAGCAGGCATCCGGCCCCGGCCATGATCGAGGAGTACCCCGCCCGCTGATGCGCGTCTGGCCCGGAAGACCCCACCCGTTGGGCGCGCAATGGGACGGGCGCGGAACGAACTTCGCGCTGTTCTCCGAACACGCCAGCGCGGTCGATCTGTGCCTCTTCGACCCCGTCGCGCCTGCGACCGAGCTCGATCGGATACGCCTGGAGCAGCGCACCGATCTGATCTGGCACTGCTATCTGCCGGAGGTGCATCCGGGAGCGGTCTACGGCTACCGCGTCGATGGCGAGTGGGCGCCGAAACGCGGCCTTCGCTTCGACCCGGACAAGTTGTTGGTAGACCCCTACGCACGTGCACTTCAGGGCCCGCTCGTCTGGAACGATGCGTTGTACAGTCGCGGCCGCGCGCTCGCGAGCCGCCGCGACAGCGCCCGCTACGTCCCGAAATCGATCGTCATCAACGAGGCCTTTCCCTGGAGCGACGACCGCAGGCCTCGAACGCCCTGGAATCGGACCGTCATCTACGAATGCCACGTGAAGGGCATGACGATGCGTCACCCGGAAATCCCCGAGGAATTGCGCGGCCGCTATCTCGGTCTCGCGTCGGAACCGATCCTCGACCACCTCAACCAGCTCGGCGTCACCGCGGTCGAGCTGATGCCGGTTCACCACTCGGTGACCGAGTCCTTCCTGGCCAAACGCGGTCTCACGAACTACTGGGGATACAACACCCTCGGTTTCTTCGCGCCCGACGCGCGCTTCGCCTCTGCGGATTCCGGCGAGCAGGTGAATGAGTTCAAGGCGATGGTGAGAGCGCTGCACGGCGCCGGCATCGAGGTGATCCTCGACGTCGTCTACAACCACAGCGCCGAGGGCGGCCATGACGGCCCCACCCTTTCGCTGCGCGGTATCGACAATTCTTCCTATTACCGGCTCGACCCGAACGATCCGAGCCGCTACCTGGACTCGACCGGCTGCGGCAACACCCTGAACATGGGACATCACCGTGCCCATCAGATGATGATGGACAGCCTGCGCTACTGGGTCGGCGAAATGCACGTCGACGGCTTCCGCTTCGACCTGGCCCCCGCGCTCGCGCGCGACCTCGCCGAGACCGGCCATTTCGAGCATTTTTTCTCGATGCTGCAGCAGGACCCGCTGCTCGCCGAAGTGAAACTCATTGCGGAACCCTGGGATATCGGCCCGGGCGGCTACCGCGCGGGCGGCTTCCCGAGCGGCTGGGGCGAGTGGAACGGCCGCTACCGCGATACCACGCGACGCTTCTGGCGAGGCGACGCCGGCCGCACCGCCAGTCTCGCCTCCCGAATCACCGGAAGCTCCGACATCTTCGAGGGTCGCGGCCGGGCACCGTTCGCGAGCGTCAACTTCGTCACCTGCCACGACGGCTTCACCTTGCGCGACCTCGTCAGCTACGAGAAGAAGCACAACGAAGCCAACGGCGAAGCGAACCACGATGGCTCGGACGCCGACTGGAGCCGGAACTGGGGGCACGAAGGCCCCAGTAGCTCGGAGAAGATCGAACGCCGCCGAGCGCGAATGCAACGCAACTTCCTAGCCACGCTGGCCTTTTCGCAGGGTGTCCCGATGATCTCGCATGGCGACGAGCTGGGTCGAAGCCAGAGCGGAAACAACAACGCCTATTGCCTGGATGGTCCGGAGTCTTGGGTCGACTGGGAACTCGACGCGAGGCGCAGCGAGCTGCTCGATTTCACGCGCCGGGTCTTCGAGCTGCGTCACAACAGCCCGGTGCTGCGACGTCGCAGCTTCTTCACCGGTCGACCGAAGCGCAGCAGCGCCGCCCCGGACATTACCTGGCTGCGAGGCGACGGAAACGAGTTCGAAGCGGCGGACTGGCATGATCCCGACCGACGCCACTTCGGCCTCCTGCTCGACGGAGCAGCGACCGACGATGTCGACGAACGGGGTCGGCGCGAGCTGGGCGACTCGCTACTCCTGATCATGAATGGCTCCGACCGACCCTGCTCGTTCCAACTACCCGTGCCTCCGAGTCGTGGACACTGGGTGGTGTCCGTCCACACGGCGCTCAGCAAGCTCGGCCGGGTGCGACGCGACGCGCTTGCCCTCCCCGCCCACACGCTGATCCTGTTGCGCTGCGAAAGCGCGCCATGACGCGGTCGAAGCTCGCCGAAGCGCTCGCAGCCACCGCGCTCGCAACCCCCCAGGACCTGCTGGGTGCGCACGCAGAGAAACGTCGCGGCAAAGGGGGTGTGTGCGTCACGTCATGGCATCCGGAAGCGGTCGCCACGCAGCTGTTGCTTCCCGATGGCGGCGACCACACGATGCGACGAATTCGGGCCGGACTGTTCGAAGTCTGGCTTCCGGGCGCAGACCTTCCGCTGCGCTATCGCGTGCGACATCACTTCGAATCGGGAACGCACTGGGAGCGCGACGATCCCTACCGCTTCCCTTCGACGCTCGGCGAAGTCGACCTCCACCTCTTCGCGGAGGGCACCCACCGCAAGCTCTGGAGCGTGCTCGGCGCAAACCCGCGCTGCATCGACGGAGTCGATGGTGTCGCATTCGCGGTGTGGGCACCGCACGCCGCGCGCGTGAGCGTGGTGGGTGACTTCTGTCACTGGGACGGGCGCGTGCTGCCGATGTGCAAGCGGGGCGGGCCAGGTGTCTTCGAACTCTTCGTTCCGGGGGTCGAGCCGGGTGCGCACTACAAGTTCGAGATCCTGACCACCGACGGGGGAATCCGGCTGAAGACCGACCCTCTCGCTCGCCGCATGGAGCTTCCGCCCGGCTCGGCGTCGCTCGTCGAATCCTCCGACTACGTCTGGAGCGACGACACCTGGATGGAGGCGCGCCGGCGAAGCGACCCGCGGCGCTTGCCCCTCGCAATCTACGAAGTCCACCTCGGCTCGTGGATGCGCGTGCCCGAAGACGGCAATCGCCCGCTCTCCTATCGCGAGAGCGCACCGCGGCTCGCGGCGCACGCTCTACAGCTGGGCATGACCCACATCGAGCTGATGCCGGTGACGGAGTATCCCTTCGATGATTCGTGGGGCTATCAGGTGAGCGGCTACTTCGCACCGACCGTGCGTTACGGACCGCCCGACGACCTGCGTCATTTCGTCGACCACTGCCACGCACAAGGCCTCGGCGTGATCCTCGACTGGGTTCCGGCCCACTTCCCGCGCGACGACTTCGCGCTTCGGCGCTTCGACGGCCCGACCCTCTACGAGTACGCCGATCCACGTCTCGGCGAGCACCCGGACTGGGGCACGTTGGTCTTCGACTATGGCCGCAACGAAGTGCGCAACTTCCTGATGGCGAGTGCGCTCTACTGGCTCGAGGAGTTCCACTTCGACGGGCTGCGCGTCGATGCCGTCGCGTCGATGCTCTATCGCGACTACAGCCGGAAGCAGGACGAGTGGTCCCCGAACGTGTACGGCGGCAACGAGAACCTCGAGGCCGCCAGCTTCCTGCGCGGGCTGAACGACGTGCTCGCCGAAGAGCATCCGGGCTGTTTCAGCGTGGCGGAGGAGTCGACATCGTGGCCCGGCGTAACAAGCCCGACGAGCGAAGGCGGGCTCGGCTTCACCTTCAAGTGGAACATGGGCTGGATGAACGACACGCTCGAGTACTTCGCACGCGACAGTGCCCACCGGCGCTATCACCACGACGAACTCACTTTCGCGGCGGTGTATGAGCACAGCGAGCGCTTCATCATGCCGCTCTCCCACGATGAAATCGTCCATGGCAAGGGCTCGCTGCTCGAGAGGATGCCGGGCGACCGCTGGCAAAAGCTCGCCAACCTGCGTCTGCTGCTCGCCTATCAATGGATGCGGCCGGGCGGAAAGCTGATCTTCATGGGCACCGAACTCGCGCCGCATCGAGAATGGACGCACCGCGAGAGCCTCGACTGGCACCTCGCCGAAGACCCGGACCGCCGGGGACTGCAGACGCTGCTCGGCGACCTCGGGCGGCTCTATCGCGAGCACCCGTGCCTCTGGCAGAACGATCGCGAAGCCGCGAGCTTCGCGTGGGTCGACTGCAGCGATCGCGCCCAGTCCGTCGTTTCGTTCCTGCGCAGCGACGACTCCGAGACGCTGCTCGTGACTCTCAACGCCACACCCGTTCCGCGCGACGACTACCGTGTCGGAGTACCGACGCCGGGCCCATGGCGACTTCGCCTCTCGACCGATGCCACGACTTACGGCGGCAGCGGCTACACGATGGACGAGGTGTTCTGGTCGGAGGCGACGCCCTATCACGGGCAGTCTCACTCCATCGCGCTCCCACTGCCGCCTCTCGCGGGACTGGTGCTGAGCCTCGGAGACTGACGTTGGCGAAGCGCCCTGCACTGCGGGAGCTGGCCGACCGGGCAGGAATCGTGGCGACCTACCGCCCGATTCGCGGGGCCAGCCCGCGGGCCACGACCGACGGCACTCGTGAGCGGCTGCTCGCAGCGATGGGCCACGACGCCTCGACGGAGAAACGGGCTCGACGGGCACTGCAGCTGCTCGACGAACGCGACGCGGAGCGGCTCGTCGCTCCCGCGCGTATTCTCGTCGACGACGTAGCGGCTGCGCGCAACCTTCCGGTCCGCACGCGCTTCGAGCGCGGGACGCGGGTCGAGTGGCGGATCGAAGCGCACGGCGCCGAAGAGGCGCCGCGCACGCACAGCGGCCGCACGCGGGTCGGCTCCACCGGATGCCTGCGTCTTCCGATGCCGCAGCTACCCGCCCTCGGCGACTTCGATCTGCACCTCACTCTCGAGGTGAACGGCGCGCTGCACACGGCCCGGCAACGCCTCGCCTGCTGCCCGAGCCGCTGCCATGAAGTCGACGAGGCCGCCGCCCCCGGGCTCGGCGTGCTCGTCAACCTGTTCGCACTGCGCAGCCGCAGTGATTGGGGAGTCGGAGACCTCGGCGCGCTCGCCGAACTCGTGCGACGCGCACCGCGCTGGGGCTGCGACTTCGTGGGTTCGAGCCCGCTCCACGCAACGCGAAACCGTGGCGACGACGTTTCTCCCTATTCACCGATCAGCCGGCAGTTCCGCAACGAGTGCTACCTCGATGTCGAGGCGATTCCGGAGTTGCGCGAATGTGCGGCCGCGCGCCGACGGATCGCTGCGCCCGGATTCCGCGCGCGTATCGCGAAGCTGCGCGCAAGCGAGCGCGTCGACTGGGACGGCGTGCGCCGCGCGAAGCGCAGCGTGCTGAATGAACTCCACCGGCACTTTGCGACGAGGCACCGCGGCACCCGCTCGGCGCGAGGCCGCGCCTATGCGTCCTTTCTCGCCGAGGCGGGGGGGCAGCTGCGCGACTTCGGCACCTACCTCGCAATCGCCGAGCAGCAGACGCGTGCGGGGCGCACTGCGGATTGGCGTCGCTGGCCCGCGATGATGCGTCGGCCCGACACGGTCGCGGTCGAGCGATTCCGCGCACAGCACGCCGAAACCGTCGACCTCCACTGCTGGATCCAGTTCGAGCTCGAGCGTCAGCTCGCGGCAGCCGCGCGCCGTGCGAAACGCGCGAAACTCGCCCTGGGACTCTATGGCGACCTCGCCATCGGAAGCGACCCGGGTGGATTCGACGCATGGTCGGCGCCGGAGCTGCACGCTTCCGATGTGAGGGTCGGCGCACCCCCCGACGACTTCTCCGCCGATGGACAGGATTGGGGATTCCCGCCGCTGATCCCCAACGCCCTCGCCGAGCGCGGCTTCCGCGACTGGACACGACTGCTGCGCACGAACATGGATTCGCTGGGCATGTTGCGCCTCGACCACGCGATGGGGCTCGAGCGCCTCTGGTGGATCCCCGCCGGCCGCCCCGCCTCCGAAGGCGCCTACGTCCGCTACCCGGCGCGCGAGCTGATCGCTCTGCTCGCGCTCGAGAGCAGGCGGCAACAGGTGGTGATCGTTGGGGAGGATCTCGGAACGGTGCCGCGTGGTTTCGCCGCGCGGCTCGCGCGTCACGGCATCCTGTCGATGCGCGTATTGCCGTTCGAACGCAGCGGGAGCGGATTCAAGCGGCCCGAGTCGATCTCCCGGCGCGCGCTCGTCCTCTCGACGAATCACGATCTTCCGCCGCTCGCGGGCTACCTCAGCGGGCGCGACCTCGAACTGCGCGAGCGAGCCGGCGCGTTGCCCGAACCGGCGCGCGCGCGCCTTGAACGCGCGAGCGAGGCCGCGGCGCTACGTCGCCGCCTGCGACTCCCGGCCGCTGCGGTCGAACCCGGCGCACTCGCCCACGCCGCGCTGCAGTGGCTGCGCGCGACGCCCGCGCCGCTCGTCGGAATGCCGCTCGAGGACTTCGTCGAAGCACGCGACCCGGTCAACCTGCCCGGAGTCCCGCAAAGCCGTCACGCGAGCTGGACGCAACGCGTCGCCACCCCAGTGGAAGAGCTGGACGCTCAGCCTGCATTCCGCAGACTCCAGCGCGAAAGCGCCGGCAAGGCTGCGACCGGGAGTCCTTCGTCCTCCCCGCGCTGATGGATCTCCGCGCGCGGAAGCAACACGTGCTCGACGATCTTGTCCCAGGCGTAGCGCTTCGCGGTCGCCTGCCCCGCGCGCCGCATTCCCTGCATGCGTTCCGGCGATTCGCGCATCCCTCGAAATAGCCCCATGAACTCGCGCGGATCGCCGGTTTCAAGGACGATCGCGTTCTGTCCCGGAACCGCATAGTCCTCTCCGGAGCAGCCCGTGCACGCAACCCCGCCCGCGGCCATCGCTTCGAGGCCCACGAGACCGAAGGGCTCGTGGTCGCTGTTCGCAAGCACCGCATCGGCGCTGCGAAACAGCGCGCGACGCGCAGCGGGATCCACATACGAATGCAAATTCACGACGTCGGCGTGATGCGAATCGCGCAACGCCTCGACAAGCCCTGCCGGCCCGGGCCGAGCAGCCTGCCGGTCGACAACCTCGAGACCGCTAGCGCGCGCGCGAGCGAGCACGTCGGCACCGTGGGGCTCCGAGCCACCGCGGGCAACGAGCAACGGTGACCAGCCCTGGCGCTTCATCTCCGCCACCAGGTCGATCGTCGCGAGCCAACGCTTGTCCGGATCCCAGCGGGCCATCTTCGTCAGGAAGATGCGATCGCGGAAACGGCGGCGCAGCTCCTGAACGGAATTTCGCTCGGGCGCGTCGAAGCAATCGGCCGTGAGACCGTTGGGAATCACCAACGGGTCGGTGCCGTGCTCCCGCAGCTTGTGCTTCATGTACTTGCTCACGGTGGTGATCGTCGACGCCTCGGCGAGCTGCCTCCAAGGCACTCGGTCGAAGCCGAAGGTGTTGTTCACGTTCCACAGAACACTCACCCGATCCCGGAGTCCGGCGTATCGAAGCAGCCAGTGGAGGTGAATCACCGCGTCGACGGTCTGCCACTCTTCGGCAATCACGACTCCGCGGCCGCCGGCCTCGAGGTGGGGCAGCAGCACACCATTGACCAGGAACGGCGGCAGCGACGCGGCGTATTCCGCGGACTTGCCCAACTCCCCGTCATAGACCCCACCGGGGTGATATCGGCTGACCCATTGGCACCAGCGGTGCAGGTGCAGGGAACCGTTTTGCTCGTGGCCGGGCAGATCCGGGTCGCCCACGAACCAGAGATGAGTTTCGAGTCCACGTGCAGCGAGCGTCTGGGCGAGGCCGGTGACGCGCGTCGAAAGTCCTCCGGCGCGGGAATAGGGGTCGGGCCCTTCGAAGGAAAGTAGGTGGAACTGCAC
>CAXMSF010000405.1:0-9272 GCA_964196055.1 uncultured Gammaproteobacteria bacterium
GAAATCCGCGTCAGGAGTGCTCGACGCGACGTGGAGTTGGAGACGCACCGGCCCCGCGACCAGGAGGTCGTGGGGGAGCGGGGAACTCGAGTAACACAGCACGTCGGCTCGCGCTTCGACGCTTCGTTGGTCGGCGGGTCCGGGCGCGGATGCGAGTGCGCCGCCCACGCTCGGCACGGGATCTTCCGGATCTGCGCGGAAGCGTTTCGGCGCTTCGTCCGTCGCCGGCGCGGCGGGTGAGAGTGCGCCGTCGTCGATCGGCGAGTCGGTGTCACGGGTCGCCCGCAGATACCAGATCGAATCACGCGCGCCGGACGGCGGCCATGTCGGCAGATCACGCCAGCGTTCTTCGCCCATTGCGAACACGCGCGCGGGTGTGCCGCGGGTCGGGCTGCCACGCAGCCGGCGATCGAAGAAATCGATCACGTGATCGAGGAGCACACCCGGACGTCGGCCCAGCCGTCGCCGGCGCACCTCGCTTCCCGCGGCCCACGGGCCGATCAGGAGTTCGGGTGCGGCGCTGCCGCTTGCCTCCGCCCGTTCGACGAGCACGCTGTGGTCTGAGAGTTGACTCGGGAGAGCGGAGTCGTACCAGCCGGCGAGGAGTAGTGCCGCGGGGGGGAGCTCCGGGAGCTGGGGCGTTCGCTCGGTCCAGTAGTCGTCGCACCGCGGATGCGCGAGGAACGCGCGCCAGGTGTCACTGCGCTGAAACGCGACGCGGTCGGCCTCGCGGAGCGGGCGGTGCCGTAGACCTCGCTCGAAGTCGACATCGTTCTCCGGTGTCGGCATCTCGTTGCATGCGAGTCCGAAGCGCAGAGCAGCCTCGAGCTGGAGCGCACCGCCGGAGTAGACTTGCGAATAGGGGTTGCGCCCGTAGAAGCCGATCGCGATTGCCGCGACGTGGTCCGGCGCTGCGGCCAGCGCCGCCCAGGCGGCATGGGCCGCGTAGCCACGGCCGAAGAGGCCGACGTTGTCGTTGCCCCAAGGCTGTTCGGCAATCCAGGCGAGCGTTTCGCCACCGTCACTCTGTTCGTTCTCGAAAGGCGCGAAATGCCCTTCGGAAGCGCCGCGACCGCGGCATTCCTGGAGGACCACGTTGTAGCCGCTCTCGGCAATTCGGTGGGCTTCGAATCGCGCTGCGGCGATGCGCTTCAGCGTTGGCTGCGGCGTGCGGATCAGCAGGACCGGAGCCGAAGCGCGGTCGGCGGTCACCGGCCGGATCACGCTGGTTGCGAGCCGCACCCCATCCGAGAGTTCCAGCCATTCCGTCGTCGAACGGATCGCGCAGCGCCGCTGCGGCAGGCCGAGGAGGTGTCGGAGCGCCCGGTGGAGTGGGCTCAAGCGCGGACCCGATCACGGTGGATGTTTGCGCCGACCCGGAACAAGCGTTCCATTGGTACCTGCCGCAGGATCTCGACGGCCGCGGTGCCGTGCGCGCTTGCAATGGATTCGAGGCCGGCACTGATCAAGAGCGCCGCCTTCTCGATCGCGCGCGGGGTGAACTCCGCATCGCTGAGCTTCATCCGATCCGCGACTGCGATCTTGTTCGCGATCGCGATGAAGGCGTAGAACGCGGAGCGGCGCTCCTGGTCTTCGAGCAACGGGATCGTGCGGAAGACGAGATGTTGGCTGTCGGCGGCGGCGGGCAGTTCCGGGATCCACTGCGGCAAGTGCCACTCGCCGATATTGAGCGGCTGAGCGCCTTCGGGGATCGTGGCCCAGTCACCGACATCGATGAAGCGGTAGATGCTCATCGCTTCGTCCCAGGGCGGGAAGCCGAGGTCCTGGAGTCGGCCGGTCCGCCAGCGCAATGCCCATTCCTCTTCAGTGCTGTTGAGTTCCCACATGGCAGCCTGCATCAAGCGGAAATAGGTCCAGTAATCCTGCGCGAACAGATCGCGGAGCAGCTTCGAGATCGGAGCGAGGTCGTCGTTCTGGTCCAGGGCGACGAAGTAGAACTGACCATCGATCGTCTGCCCTCCCTCGGGCGGATCCCAGCCCTCCTTCTCGTCGGGTTTCTGCTCGACCACGATGCGGTCGCGCAGGTAGAGGACGACGACTTCGGTGTCGAGGGCGAGCACCGATTTCAGGAACGACTGGCTGCTCGTTTCCGCGAGCGCGCGGATCCAGGCGCCGATCGACTCTCGATCCGGCTCGAGGCCCGACCAGCCATCGAGGTCGACACACGCGACGACTTGCTCGGGGGTGGCGTATTCGAGCAGCCAGGAGGCGTCCGCGAGGCCTATCGCTTTCGCGGTGAAGCACAGCTCGGCCTCGGGAATCTCGGGAATCACGTGTTCAGGAAAGGGCGTCAGGCCGAGCAGCTCGGCGCGTCGGCCGATCGGTGCGCTGCACACCAGCGCGACCTGCGCCTCGAGGGGCAGCGCCTCGAGCTCGCGCGTAGCCGCGGCAGCATCGGCCCGCGCGACGTCGAGGATGCGTCGCACCTCCGCAGGAAGGGTAGGAAGAGCGGCCATCGAGCAGACGTTAGCAGGGTGTCGGCGAAGCCGTCCTCGCAGGGCTGTGTGGGACGGCGTTCCGCAGTTTCCCTATCCTCGCGGTCCGATGCCCCGCATGCTCGATATCCGCAGCGGGCTCTCGAAACACGAGCCCAAAACCCTGACGTCTTCCTCGAATCGAGGGGCGGCGGTCGCGATCGTATTACGCGAAGTGGCGGGCGATCCCGAGGTGCTGTTCATCGAGCGCGCCCGCCGCGATGGTGATCCGTGGTCCGGTCACATGGCCTTCCCGGGCGGCCGTATCGACCCGGAGGATGCGCACGCGCGCGACGCCGCGGAGCGCGAGACCCGCGAGGAAGTCGGTGTGGATCTCGCGGGGGCGGAGCCTCTCGGGCGGCTGGACGACCTTCGCGGTCGCCACGCGGCAGCGCCGGATCGAGGTCTGGTGATCTCGGCCTTCGTCTACCACGCCGTCGACCTCCCGCCCCTCCAGCCGAACTGGGAAGTCGAGCAGGCCTTCTGGTTTCCGGTCCCCGCGTTGCTCGATGCCGGGCGACGCGTCGAGTACGCGGTTCGGCCCGATAGCGAGCTGCGCTTCCCGGGGATTCTCGTCGGCACGCCCGACCGGCACGTGGTCTGGGGGCTCACCTATCGCTTTCTCGAGGTCTTCTTCGAGATCGTCGGGCAGCCCTTTCCCGATCGCTGGGACGGCTTCGAAGCATTGCCCTGAACGCGCGCTCAGCGGTCTGAGCCTTCCGGCTCGAAGGCCGGACAGCCGACGACTGGAAGGCGCGGGTAGCGGGGATATGCGGGATCGTCGTCCGAATAGGCGCAACGCAAGAAGTGATTGTTGCTCGCGCCGACTTGCTTCCGTGCGAAGCGGCAGCGCACGCATTGGCCGGCGGGCGGTCCCGGTTTGCTAGCAGGGCGGTTCGCTGTCACACGATTCAGTCTACAATCCGCTTCGATGGGTCGCCTGGGCGCTTTGACTCTGAGTCTGCAACGTGTACTGGAACTCGCCGAGCGTGCGCTCGGCGAGTTCGTGGGCGAGCCGCTCCCACAAGACGCATTCGAACGTTTTCGGGCCTTTCGCTGGGACGCAGCGCATGGTTCGGGCCGGCTGGTCGCGATCGAACAGCCCGACGTCTATGACCTGGACGATCTGGTCGGTGTCGACCGCGTGGTCGCGAAGTTGATCGCGAACACCGAACAGTTCGTCGCGGGGCACCCGTCGAATCACGTACTCCTCTACGGCGATCGCGGAACCGGGAAGTCTTCGGCGGTCAAGGGGCTGCTCGGTCGCTTCGGCGATCGGGGGCTGCGGATCGTAGAGGTCCAGAAGAACGACCTGATTCACCTGCCGCGTGTACTTGCCGCTTTGCACGGGGCTCCCGAGCGATTCCTGTTGTTCTGCGACGATCTCTCGTTCGACTCCGACGAGCGGCTATACCGCGAGCTCAAGGCCGCACTCGAGGGCAGCCTGGTCGCGCCGCCAGACAACGTTCGCATCATCGCCACCAGCAACCGCCGGCATCTCCTCCCGGAGAAGATGCTGGACGCTCGAGGTGCCCATCTCGACGAAAGCGGTGAATTGAGACTCGGCGAGACCGTCGACGAGAAGCTCGCTCTCTCCGATCGCTTCGGACTGGCGCTTGGATTCTTTGCGTTCGATCAAACGACCTATCTCGCGATCGTCGAGTACCACGCCAAGCGGGCGGGCGTGAGGAGCGACTTCGAGCAGGTGCGGGAAGAGGCGCTGCGCTGGGCGCTCGACCGCTCGAGTCGCTCTGGGCGAACGGCCCGACAGTTCGTCGACGACCTCGCGGGGCGTGAAGCCGTGTCGGGTGATTCACGTGACTCGAAGAGTCGTGAAGTCACCCATGCTTCACGCTCGCGTCCCGCGGGAGGCTGAATGGAAAGTCCAGATCTAGGCCTGCCCGCGCTCGGACTCATCGGCGTCGCTGCCCTGATCTTCGTCAACGCCTATTTCGTCGCCACGGAATTCTCGCTCGTGGCGGTGCGACGCTCGCAAATCGACCTCTGGTTTGCCGAGGGTCGCCGCGGTGCGGCCTCGGCGAAGCAGGCGATCGATCATCTCGACGATGCAATCGCGGCGACGCAGCTCGGGATCACGCTCGCGAGCCTGGGTCTGGGCTGGATCGGCGAGCCCGCCGTCGCGCGCCTGCTCGTGCCTCTCTTCGATTCGATCGGAGTCGGGTCGTGGGTCGCGGTGCACACGGTCGCGATGGTGATCGCGTTCTCGCTGATCACTTTCCTGCACGTGGTGCTGGGTGAGCTCGCGCCGAAGGCGCTAGCACTCGAGCACCCCGGGCCGGTGGCGTTGGCCTGTTCGCGGCCGCTGCTGCTGTTCGGTCGAGCGTTCCGGTTGGTGCTCGCGATCATGAACGGTTCCGGCAATGCGGTCGTGCGCTTGTTCGGTGTGAAACCCGCCGGTCAACATGAATCAATCCACTCCGCGGACGAGCTCTCGCTGCTCGTCTCGGAGGCGCGCGAGGCGGGCAAAATCCGGCCCGACGCCGGCCGCATCCTCGGTAATGTCTTTCGCCTCGCGAGCACGCGCGTCGGCGACGTGATGGTTCCGCGGAGTGATGTGCTCGCGATCGACAAGAGCGTCGAAGCAGACGATCTGCTCGACATCCTGCGCGAATCCGGCTTTACGCGGATTCCGGTCTACGACGGGACGCTCGACAACATCATCGGGATCCTGCACGCCAAGGATCTGTTCCACATCTACTCGCAGCGGCGCGTAGTGGTACTCGCAGATGCGATTCGCCCGGCGCCCGAGATGCGCCCGGGCCTGACGGTCACCGACGCACTGCGACGCTTCCGTCGCGGCCGGACGCACCTCGCGATCGTTCGCGAGCGTGGAGGCGATGTTCTCGGGGTCTGCACGCTCGAAGACGTGCTCGAGGAAATCGTCGGCGAAATCGAGGACGAGCACGACGAGCCGACTCCGGCCGGCGGTCACTAGCCGGCGTTTCTCTGGGCCACGTTACGCGATGTGGTGAAGAAGGCGGGCTGACGCGAGCATCGGAACCGCTTCAGGAAACGATGCTGAACTCGCGTCCGACCTTCGCGAACGACTCGAGCGCCCGGTCGAGGTGCTCGCGGGTGTGGGTCGCCATGTAGGAGGTCCGGATCATCGAGCGTCCGGGCGGCACCGCGGGCGACACCACCGGATTCGCGAAGACGCCCTCGTCCTGGAGCCGCATCGTCATCTGGAATGCGGTCATGTCCTCACCGACGACCAGCGGGATCACGGGCGACGAGCAATCGCCTGTGTCGAATCCGAGGCTCTCGAATTCCTGCTTCATGTACTTGGTGCTCTCCCAGAGCTGCTTGCGGCGCTCGGGCTCGCGCTCGATGATTTCCACTGCCTTCGATGCGGCGGCCACCGACGCGGGCGGGGGTGCGGCCGAGAAGATCTCCGAGCGGGCTTCGTGCTTGATGAAGTCGACGACATCCGCCGGTCCGGCGATGAAGCCGCCGATGGCTGCGAGTGACTTCGAGAAGGTCCCCATCACGAGATCGACGTCGTCTTCGACGCCGAAGTGTTCCGGCGTTCCGCGTCCGTGCTCGCCGAAGACGCCGAGGCCGTGGGCGTCGTCGACCATGAAGCGCGCGCCGTAGCGCTTCTTCAGCTCGGCGATCTCCGGTAACGGTGAGACGTCCCCCTCCATCGAGAAGACGCCGTCGACGACGATGAGCTTGCCCTTGTCGGCCGGTGCGTTCGCGAGCTTCTTGTCGAGGTCCGCCATGTCGTTGTGACGAAACTTGTAGCTGCGGCCGAATCCGAGGCGGCAACCGTCGATGATGCAGGCGTGGTCGAGGCTGTCGAGGAAAGCGATATCGTGCCGACCGAGCAGGCAGGACAACACGCCCAGGTTGACCTGGAAACCGGTCGAAAAAGACAGCACCGCCTCGCGGTGCATGAATTCCGCCAGCTGCTCTTCGAGTTGGACGTGGATGTCGAGTGTGCCGTTCAGCAGTCGCGAACCCGCACAGCCGGTTCCGTACAACGCCAGGGCGATCGCGGCGGCTTCCTTCACCTCGGGGTGGTTGGTGAGCCCGAGGTAATTGTTGGAGCCGAGCATCACGAGCTCGCGGCCCTCGTGAAGGACCACTGGATCCTGGGGCGTCGTGATGACCCGGTAATATGGATATGCGCCGGCCGCACGCGCCATGCCGGCACGCGTTGCCGATGCGTCGCACTTGTCGAAGATGTCCACCCTTTCCACCTCCGCCGGTCCCAAGACGGCGATCCTACCAGATCCCGCTACGTCGAATACCTGAGTGCCGTCGTAAGAAACGACGACTCGCCGCATGCGGTCGATCGAATTTCATCAGGGGGGGAATTGCTGCCGGCATTCGGAGGGCCGGCATGGTTTTCGAGGTTGCGAACCAAGAGTAACCCAGACCCCCACGCGCCGTCACTGATCGCGCGGTCAGAATTTCCCCGCGGGTAGTCGGCGTCTGCTGGCTTTGGGGGTTTACCCAGCCTACAATCGCACAACCCCGATCGAAGCTCCTGCGGCCTTCTCCCTGCCGCCACTATCGAAGTTGACCACCGTCACCCCCTCTCCGGAGATTCTGATGCGAGACCGGCTTGCATGCCGCGGCGTCTGCATAGCGATTCTCGTGATCGCGCTCGGTCTCCTGCCCAGTCTCGCTGCCGCCGGAGACGATCTCAGCAGCGAAATCCCCTCGGGGAATGCGACTGATTTGGACGTGTCGGCCGGGCCCGATCCGGATCCGGATCCGCTCTTCGACGACGATTTCGAAATCGAGAGTCCCGAGCAGGCGAAGGATCCTCTCGAACCCAGCAATCGCAAGATTTTCGCCTTCAACGAGTTTCTCGACCTCGTGCTGATTCGGCCGATCCTGACCGGCTATCGCTTCATCACCCCGACCCCGGCGCGGAGAGGCATCCGTCGGATGTTCCTGAATCTGAGTTCGCCCAAGATCTTCGTGAACGATGTGCTCCAACTGCGCTTTCGCGACGCGGGAATCACGCTCGGGCGACTGGTGTTGAACACCGGGCTCGGCTTGGGTGGCCTGCTCGACCCCGGAGAAGCAGCGGGCTGGCCGCGGCACGAGTCCGATTTCGGTCAGACGCTCGCGAAGTACGGAATGCCGAGCGGGCCGTATCTCGTGGTCCCGGTGCTCGGCCCCAGCACGGTACGCGACGGCTTCGGCGATCTCGTCGATCTCGCGTTCCAACCCCTCACTTACGTCCTGTGGCCCGCGCAGATCATGCTCCAGGTCTACATCGGCGGCGGCACGGGATTGGCGGCGCTCGACGCGAACTACGACAAGGTCAACGCGCTCGAGGAGTCGTCGATCGACTTCTATGCGGCGATGCGGAGCGCGTATCTCCAGCATCGCCGAGCAATGATCGCGGAGACGCGCGGTGAGGAAGTCGAGTCCGAGGACTTGATGGTTCCCGACGAAGAGTCCGTGCAGGAAGCGGTCGACTCTTCGGCCGTCGTGACCCCGTAGCCCTTACGGCAGGGCTCGGTCAGGGGCTCTGGTCGGCGGGCGCCCCTGCGGTGGCGAGGACCGCGATCTTCTCGTCCAGCGCGACGAGCAGCGAATCGAAGCCTTCCCGTTTGATCAGGGAGGAGTATTCCGATCGCCGCAGCGCGAGTTCGCTCACGGTCCCGTTCAAATAGACGTCGATGATCTTCCACTGGCCGTCGACCGGGCGCAGCCGGTAGTTGAGTTGTACCACCTCACCGTCGCCTGCGAGCAGCCGCGTTCGAACGAGCTTGGTACCGTGCGTCGATTCGACGACGTCCTGCGTCTCGAAGGTTTCACCATTGAAACTGTCGAAATTGCCCGCGTAATTCGAAACCGAGAAGCGCTTGAAGGTACCAACCAGCCGTTCGCGCTCTTCCGGGGTCGCGGTTTTCCAGTATCGGCCAACCGATTTCTGGGCCATGAAGGGGGTATCGAAGAGTGCGTCCATGGCCTCGGCAAGCCGGTCGCAGCGACCTTCGAATCCGAGTTCTTCCGCCTCGTGCATGATACCGAGCAGAGCGACGTGAAATTCCTCGACGACGGCTTCGGGCGCGCCCGAAGGCACCGGGGCCTGGCCTTCGGCATGCGCGACCATTGCAAGCGTCGCCGACAGCAGGACGAGCGCGAGGCTCGTTCGTAACCAGCGATAGTGGTCGATCACAATCTCTCCCGATGCCATGCCAGCGTCCCCCACCCGAGCCCACGGAGCTGATCGCTGCAGAGTCTAGCGAAACAATCGGCCGGGGTTCGCATGGCCTTGAGTGAATCCCCGCGGGTTAACGGGCTGACCTGACTGGCGGTCCGATTCCGTCTTCACGGTAATTCACAGGATATTGGACGCGTTGCCGGCTCGAAAATTCCTGTTCTGTACGTCGTGAGGCCCGCACTCATGGTTTCTTCCGAGGTCGAGCATCGATCCGGCGACACGATCGCCGAGTCGATTCGGACCGCCACCCCCCGGAGATCCGCCGGGGCTGCGTCCGAAAGCGCCGCGTCGGGAAGTGCCGAGCTTCGTGTGCTCGAGCGGACGAAGCTGGCCGCCGTCGCGTCGATCGCGGTCTTGCCGTCGATGCGCTGGTGTAACGCCACGACACCGCAAGATTGCTCGTTCCGCTCGTGGTTGGATACCGCACTCGCCGTTGCGGTCACAGTTTCGTTCGATATTCCGTTCGGCTTCGCAGATGTCGCCGTGTCGCACGCTCCGGTGCCGAGGCGCGGGCCCGGATCTCGCGCCCGCATGAGGGCCGTCCGCGATACTCTCCCGCCCATGGA
>CAXMSF010000406.1:0-7150 GCA_964196055.1 uncultured Gammaproteobacteria bacterium
ACAAGGTCCGGAAACCACGCCCGACCGCCCCGCCGCGTCGGCACCGCGGATGGCCCGGAACGCTCTATAACGGAATGGTTGCGCCGCTCGAGCCATTCGCTCTGCGCGGCGTCATCTGGTATCAGGGCGAATGGAATGCGCGGGTTCGCGGGTACGCGTATCGCAGCGTGTTGCCCACGTTGATCGAGCGTTGGCGACGGGGGTTCGAGAATACCGAACTCGAGTTCTACATCGTTCAGCTGGCGGAATGGTTCAAGCCGGAATCGAAGCCACGCGAAAGCGCGATCGCCGAGGCACGCGAATCCCAGCTACGGGTTCATCGCGAAGATCCACGCAGCGGGCTCGTCGTGATCATCGACACCGCCGAGAAGGGCTCGACCCACCCGAAGAACAAACAGCTGCCGGGCGAGCGCCTGGCGCTGTGGGCCCTGGCGCGGGAAGCGGGCTCCGGCATCGATCCGAGCGGTCCGCAGTTCGAGTCACAGCGGGTCGAAGGCAATCGGATCGTGCTGTCGTTCAGCCACGTCGGCGCCGGCTTGATGGTGGGCCGGCGCAGCGGCAATGTGGCGGTGACGGCCGTGCAGGAAGCGCTCGCGTCGTTTGCGATCGCGGGTGAAGATCGAAGGTTCGTCTGGGCCGAAGCGGAAATTCGCGGTGACGAAGTCGTGGTCTGGTCCGACATCGTGCCGGCTCCGCAGGCAGTGCGCTACGCGTGGGCCGACAACCCGGCCGGAAGCAATCTCTACAACCGCGACGGTCTGCCGGCTTCGCCGTTCCGAACCGATTCCTTTCCGGCTTCGACGCAGGGCGTGCTGGAGCCGAGGCTGCCGGCGGCATATCGCGAGACCGGGCTGCGAGCGACCGACGAGTAACGCGAAGCCCCGTGTTTCCGTGCCGACCTTCGCGCCACGGTGCGCCGTCTCAGTGGCGAGCCGCTTCGTCGCGATAGACGCGCAGGATCTCGGGCCCGAGCCAGTCGGACGTCAGCCGGTACGCGCTCTTCTTGCCGAAGTGCACACCGTCGCGGCGGTAGCTCGGGTCCATCTCGCCGCCGGGCAGGCTACGCATGTAGTCGGCCAGGTCGACGATCCGCACTCTTCCGGGTCGCAGTGCTCCGAGTTCGGCAATCAGTTCGTTGAAGCGTCTCATGCGTGCGGGGTCGGAGGCGGGAAAGGGGGTCTCGGGCAGGCCGCCCCCGTGCTTCTCGTGGATTTCGATCGAGGGTTGGGTGAGCCAGACGACCAGGGCGCCACGGGATGAGAGGACGTCCACCGCAGCGAGCATCTCAGAGCGCAGATAGTCGTCGAGCACCGGGTCGCCCGGCTTTCGCCAATGGTCGTCGCCCGGCAACTTCCGGTCGGAGACATCCCAGGGCCCTACGAACACGACGGCAATGTCGGCTTGGGCCTCGTCGAGGCGGTGTTCCCATTCGCGATTGCGATTCCGACAAATCTTCGGTGCGTGTCGCTCGCCCCGGCGGAAGGTGTAGGTACCCTCGCGCGCGACGCCGCAGCCGGACCTCATCCAGCCCATTCGCGCTTCGACTCCCTTCGTTTCGGCCAACCAGCCTCCCAGGCCCGAGTAGAGTTGCAGTGCGGTCGAATCACCGAACATCGCGACACGTGGAGCCGCCCGGTGAAGGCTCGGCGGATCGTGTTCTGAAGCATCGTCCGGCTGTGCCCGATCGAACTCGGCCGGAATTGCGAATTCGATGATGTCTTCGTTCGAGTCCACGGGGAGGGCGAGTGCGGCCAGCGCAACCGCGGCGATCGCGGCTGCCGCGGCGATGTACACGCGCTGCCCGACGAGCGATCGTCGCGTGCGGATCGGCGCTTCCAGCCATTGGTAGGAGGCTCCCGCAATCGAAAGGCTGATTGCGACCCGGAGAGCGAAGAGCGGCACGTCGCCGAGCCCCGTGCGCTCGGGCGTCAGCCACAGATAGACCGGCCAGTGGAAGAGATAGACACCGTATGAAATCCGCCCCAGCCAGCGGATCACTCGTCCAGACAACACGGCCCGAACCGGGCCCGCCGACTGAACGGCTGCGGCGATGACCGCGCTCGAGAGCAGCGCGTAGGCGGAAAGCCCGCCGCGGTAGAGCAGAGATGATTCGAGGCTCAGCGTCCCCCACAGCACCAGCATCACGAGAAGCGCGGTTGCCCCGATTGCTCTTACAAAGCGGCCCCCGACCTCGGCGAGTGCGCGTCCCTGCAACCACAGCGCGAGCAGCGCGCCGATCAGCAGTTCGGCAGCGCGGGTGTCGGTGCCGTAGTAGATGCGATCGATCGCGACTTCCGCGCGCCACAACACCGCAGTCACGCCCAGCGAATCAAGCACGAGTCCGCCGATCATGCCGGCGAGCGCGGCGCGGGAGCCCGAAGCGAGCCAGAGTCCGACTGCGACCGCGATCGGGAACGTGAGATAGAGCTGCTCCTCGATGCCGAGGGACCAGAAGTGGAGCACCGGTGAGGGCGCGCTGAAGAGCTGCGCGTAGGCGGTCTCCGAGAACACGAATCGCCAATTTCCGAGGTACGCGAGCGCCCAAAGGATGTCCCCGCGCAGTCGCACGAGTTGCTCGGGAGTGGCGACGGTGGCGCCGAACAGTGCGATTGCGGCGAGTGCGATCAGCGAGGCGGGCATCAGCCTTCGGAAGCGCCGGATCCAGAACGAGCGCAGGTCGATTCGCGCGGATTGCTCGTACTCGACCAGGAACAGAGACGTGATCAGAAATCCCGACAGTGTGAAGAAGGTCGAGACCCCGAGGAAGCCACCCGACGCCCACTGGATATCGGAGTGGAACAGGAGGATGCCGAGGACCGAAAGGCCACGGAGTCCGTCGAGTGCGGGTTGGAACGGTAGCCGGCCGGCCTCGGGCTCCCCTGCCGCGGTCGAATCGGACGGGCGCTTGGAATGCATCAACCAACCATGCATCAGGGACGGCGGGGAATTCAAGCCTCCTCGCCGCGGGCCAGGCGTCGAGGACGAAGGTCGGCCTAGAGCACCTTCCCGGCGAGTTGCTTCAGCGCCGACAAGTGGACGCAAGTGCCGATCGCGAGCAGGTTCGGGGCGCGTGTGTCACCGCGCATGTAGATTCCCATGGCCGTCTGGTCGATGCAGGCGCCCTTGAAGAGATTGAGCGCGATCCAATAGCGAAGCCGCTCGCGGTCGAGCTCTACGCCGACGCGGTCGGCGATATAGGCGACCCAGGCATCCTCGTCCATCAGCCCCGCGCCACGGATGCAGATCAGGAAGGCCCAGTCTTCGTCGGAGTCGCCGAGGTGTGTGAACTCCCAGTCGACCAGCGCGCGCAGCGTTCCGTTCTCGTGCAGGTAGTTGCCGGGGCCGGGGTCGCCGTGGACGAGAGAAATTCGCTCGGTCTCGGGCGCCCGATTGCGCAACCACTGCGCGGCTTCTTCGACCAGCGGCGAGGGCTCACCGATCAGATTGTTGCGATAGACCTCGTACCAGCGTTCGACCTGGTGGAGCGCCGCGTCGCGCCTTCCCGCCGGCCGCTCGAAGAAATCGACGCCGAGCGAATCGGGGTCGGCGGCGTGGAGCCGGGCGAGGCTCTCGACATAGGGGCCGAGACTCTCGGGCTGGTAGACGCTCGTGCCCTCGATGAAGTCCATCACGAAGAAAGGCTGGCCGAGAACTTCGTTCGAGGGCTCGTAGTCGAGCACGTCGGCGACCGGATAGCCGTTGGCATGAAGCGCGCGCATCACCAGGACCTCGTCGCGACTGTCGGAGCCGAGCAGCCCGAACTGTTCGATGCGCAACACGAGCCGCGGGTGCGGCCCGGCCGTGAGCTCGAGCACGTACATCGCACGCGACTGGCCCATCGAGATGCGGCTCGCGTTGGCGATTTCCACCTTCTCGCCGAACTTCTCAGCGAGGTGGGCCTCGAGCCGTTCCAGCTGTTCCGCGGACAGCATTATGAGGCTGCCATGTTGCGCGCGAAGGCGCCGAAGAGTCCGATCGAACGCGCGAACTCGGCGTCGAGCTGGGTGTTCAGTACCGGGTGCAGGATACCGCGAACCCCGTCCGCGATGGGCCCCGGGTGGTTCTGGCCGGCGACGAGCAGCCGCGATGCTGCCTCGAAGGGCGAGTCTGCGGCGAGCGCTTCCGCCCAATGCGGCTCGGAATCGGAGGCGACGAGCGTTCGCACCTCGTCGACCGCCGCGCCGAGCTCCGCGCGTCGCTTCGCGTTGAGATCCTCGCCGAGCAGCTGTTTCGCGTATTCGAGCGAGCCCACGAGCAGGTCCGCGCTGTAGCGCGGCCACTGGCCCTCGACATTCGGCAATACGACGTCGCGCAAGGTCTCGATGCACGAGTCGAGAATCGTCTCCACGTCCGGGTTCACCGGTAGAGTCATCGTGTCTCTCCTTCTGGGGGGTGCGCAATTCGACCCCGCTGCGATCAGGCGCCGCTGATTGCTCCGAGCTCGCCCGGTGACATCGCCTTGCGGGCGTCCAAGTGGCTGCGCCAGTCGTCGCACATGCCCTGCGGGCCGTGCCAGTAGTCGATCTCGAGGCAGACCTTGTCGCCCCGGAATTCCAGCAGCGACATGCCTTCGCCACAGAGCCACTTGCCCTTGTTCTCTGCGCCGTGATGATCGTTGATGATATGCAGGTAGGCCATCCAGGTAAGCGCCACGCCGCGCTCGTTCAGGTAGTACTGCTCGGGCATTACCTTGAGGTTGCCCGCACCCGGGCCGAAGAAGTCGACGATGGCCTGGTGGCCGTGCATGGCGTCCACGTGGGTCAGGATGTCGCGCATCACGACGTCGTCGGAGAGGAACTGCAGCGGTGATTCCGGCGAGTCGCCGCTCCAGCCTTCTTCGAACAGCCGGCGGGCCAGCTCGATCTTCGCTTCATCCGTCATCGTGGCTTTCCCTTGATCTGATGTTGGTGGGCTAATCGTCGAAGCCCGGGTATTCGCCGGCGATCACGCATTCGAGCAGCCCGAGGCCGGTCTCTTCCGGATCGTCCAGGTTCGTGAAGGTCGCGTAGGTTTCGGCCCAGGCTCCCTTCTTCTGGGGTAGTTCGTTGCCTTCGAGGTCGCGGACGATCGTCGGATGCGAGACGTCCCAGACGTCGCACTCGCTGTACTCTTCGCCGCGGTAGACGCCGCGACCGAGCTGGTCGTTCCAGCCGCCCCAGTAGCCGCCGCCTTCCATGTAGAGTGGCCGGCTCACGGTCTTCATGGCGAAGCGGTCGACCTTGCCGTTGTATCGGGTCAGCGCGACCACCGCGCTGTCGAGGCGTCGCTGGCCGTCGACGAACTCCGCCTCTTCGAGTTCGACGCTCTTGTACGACCAACCCGCACGCTCTGCTTCGAAGGGGTAGTCGACTCGGCTGTGGAACGGGCTGATGACGCCGTCGGCATTGCGCTGGAACCACCAGAAGATCGAGCGATTCTGAAATCGGATCAGCGTCCATTGTCGGAAGCCGAATCCGAGGGGCGCGCTTTCTCGCGTTCGCGGGCCGCCGATCGGCGCGGCGTGCTGGTTGATCTTGCCGCCCGCGCCCGACTCGCCGAGGCCCCAGCTGTGGTCGCGTGCGCCGACCCAGTCGGGTCCGACTTCGAAACGTCGCCCGGCGATTTCGATCTCACCGCTGACGTGGCCGACCTGCGTGTAATTCGAGCGCGCAAAGATCACGCGGCCGTCCACGAGGCCGATTTGCCCGGGTGTTTCGTCGTAGGCGGGCGCTGCCGACTCCCAAGCGATGTCGAACGTGAGTCCGAGTTCGTTTTCACGGCAACCCAGTCGCAGCGTTCGCAGGCCCTCGATGATGTCCATCCACAAAGGGCCCACGTCGAGTTCATCGATGCGCGGGCGAAGCCGCCGGCTGCAGCGCAGGTTGTACTGCTTGCCGTCGTCGAGGCTCAAACACGCGTAGCCGTCGGCGACATTGGTATTGGCGTACCACCGGATCGCGGTGATGAGGTTCACCTTGCCTTCCGGGTCGCCCACGCAGGTCCAGAAGCCGTCGCTCCAGTAGGGGCTATCGGTAGCGATCTGGTCGAAGGTCGAGAGTGTCTGGTGGAGCGGCCATTCATCGAGCTTTGTCAGGGGTCGGGCCAAGTCGGATCCTCTGTAGGTGGCCCCCTATGATACTTCCGGCAGCTCCTCGGATCTGTAGCAATTTCGGCTGATTTGTGTCCGGGATTCGCATTTACCGCCCGCCGGCTTGGGGAATAATCTCCGGGTCGATACGATCTGAGAGGATCATCCGAAGGAGACTCGCCGTGCCGCTTTCAGAAGGTCGGTTGTTGGAGAACAGAGTGGCCGTGGTGCTGGGCGCGTCGAGCGGCATCGGCTGGGCGATCGCCGAGCGTTTCGCCGAGCACGGGGCGAAGGTCGTGGTCGCGGCGCGCCGCCTCGAGAACCTCGAGAAGCTCGCGGCAAAGATCGACGGCGTGGCGATCCAGTGCGACGGCAGCGACTTCGATCAGCTGGCTTCACTGGCCGCGGCGACGGTCGAGAAATTCGGCGGCGTCGATGTCGCGGTGAATTCGGCCGGGCTCAATCGCCCGTCGCCGATCAAGGACATCACGCCCGAGCTGTTGCACGACGTCGCGGGTGTGCAGTTCTTTGGCGCCTACTATTTCATGCGTCACTTCTGCAACGCGATGGCGGAGAGCGGCGGTGGGTCGCTCATCAACGTGACCTCGGCCACGGCGATCGCGGTTCCGGTATCGCTCGCGCCCTATTCGGGTTGCAAGGCAGGAATCAATTTCGTGACCAAGGTCGCCGCGCGCGAGTACGGCCCCGATCAGGTTCGTGTGAACGCGCTGGCGCCTTCCTTCGTGCCGACCGCGATGAATGGCTTCGGCGGAATGACTCCGGTCGACGAGGCGCGCGTGGAACTCGACGAGGACGTCCCGATCGCGCAGGCCTTCATCGACGAGACTCCGCTAGCACGGGTGATCACGGTCGAAGAGTGCGCGGATGTCGCCCTCTTTCTCGCGAGCGATCTCTCCTCGTCGATGACGGGGCAGATCATTCCCGTCGACGGCGGCAATCACCTCTGCCGCCTGCCCAGCTTCGGCCCGGCTCCGCGCCGGCGGAACTGAGTCGCCGGGGGCGATAGTCAGACCGCTCGCGCGGCCTGACTATCGAACAGCCTCTGCCTTGTACCTCTGAGTT
>CAXMSF010000407.1:0-3352 GCA_964196055.1 uncultured Gammaproteobacteria bacterium
GACCGCCTACGACCTCTGGCTCGGAGAAGACCTTCCCCTGGTGCTCGCCGCCCCATCGCTCCTCGACAGCCTCGTCGGGCGCCTGATTCGCCGCGCCGCAGCATGCATGCGCGGTGGTTGGGGCACGCTCTCCATCTCGACTGGACTGCTCGGGGACGACGACGCCACGATCTACTCGGGCAACCTCTATCGCGGATTGCCGCACGCGCAGTTCGCTTATCTCGAGGTCCACGACACCGGGAATGCGCCGAGCGGCGGTGACCATCGGGCGATCTCAGAACCCTTCCTCACGAAGCACTACCCCGGCGAATTGCTGCGACTCGAAACCGCGCGTCGGCTGATCGCACACCAGGGCGGCGAGATCCGACTCGCGAGCAGCCCCTGCTTCGGCACTTCGGTCGTGCTGCTGCTGCCCTACAGCATCGAGCCCGATCTCGGCGACCACTAGGAGTCTGACCCAGGACTGTCTCGGAAAGGTCCGAGCGTCGATGCGCACTGCTGGCAAGGCGCTCGATTGAGCCCTAGCAGAGCTAGGGCGATTGAGAGCAACGAAGTCCAGCAGTGACGCAGCGGCATTCGGCCGGCGAGACAGTCTTGGGGCAGGCTCCTAGGCCGCCGTCGGCGCTCTACTGCCATCGTTCCCACATCGTTCCGCTCACACACTCAGGCTTAGGGAAGTTCAGGCTGCGGTTGGGGCCTTGGGGCGCGCGGACTCGGGCGGGACTCCGCTTCGTCTATGTCCACCTGAAGCGAAGCGGTTCGAATCCTGCCGATCCCGTCGAGCGACGTGTCGCTACCACCAAGCTGCCGATCATCTGCATGCGAGCTGCGCAGCTTCGAACCGCAGCACCGAAAAGGCATTGGATCCAACGGGAATTCGTCACCTTCGTGACGGTTCAGATCACTCACAATCATTCGCTTCACGTGTGTACCCTCATCCACGGAGTCAACAGATGCTCGTTCGATCGGCAATCGCAACGGCCCTCTTCATTTCGTTCGGCGCAATCGCATTCGGAGCACCGGCTGCGTGGGCCGCCACGATTCACGCGACGCCCCACGCGGGCGAACACGATCTGAGTGAGATCCTGGATTCCAACGGCTATTCCCATGCGAACAGCATTGCCGAGCTCAACGCGAACCAGAGTCTGGCGGAGATCTTTGCGCCGTTGGGAAGTAATTCCGAAGTCACACTTCTCATCGAAGATGCCGGCTACAGCGACTCCAACCAGCTGGGCATCTACAGCATCAGCGACACCAGCCTCACCGCCACGCTCTTCGGCGGTCTGGATGGTGCTCCCTCGACCGCAACCCTCGTATTCGGCGCGGGAGGGCTGCTGTCGGTCAATGGCTCCGCTGTCTCATCGGGCTTCGGCAGCGAGTTCGGCTTCTACCTGGAGAACGGCAGTGAGGGCTTCACCTGGTACAGCCAGATGGCGATGAACGACGATGGCTACGATCACTTCGCGGCCTTCGAGGAGAACGGTGAGCTCTGGGCGGGCTTCGAGGACCTGCGCGGCGGTGGTGATGAGGACTTCAACGACCTGGTCTTCCACATGACGGGTGTCGCGGGCGTGCCGGTTCCCGAGCCGAGCGGGTCGCTGGCCTTCGCAGTCGGGTTGCTGCTGGTCTCACGGGCGACACGCCGAAGCGAGCCGTCGACCCGCGCGTAATCCGGAGGCCGTGCCGAGCCGCGACTGGAAGTTCGTGCTGTCTGGTCGCTGCCGCGGGCGCGATCTGCCCCGGGCGCGACCGAGGCGCTACCCGAGCACGAACGCGTTCAGCTTGTTGCCATCGAGATCGCGGAAATAGCCGGCGTAGAAGCCGTCGCCGCGCGGGCCCGGCGCGCCCTCGTCCGTTCCGCCGAGTTCGAGCGCCTTCGCGTAGAGCGCATCGACCGCTTCCTTGGTATCCGCCTGCAGCGCGACCATTACGCCGTTTCCGACCGTCGCGGGCTGGCCGTCGAAGGGACGGGTGAGCGCAACGCAAGCTTTGTCGAACGATGTGCCCCACAGGATGAATGGCTCCATATCCATCAGGCGTTTCGCTCCGAGCGATTCGAGCAGCGCATCGTAGAAGCCTGCAGCGCGCGTCATGTCGTTGGTACCGAGCGTGACGTATCCGACCACGGTGTTCCTCCCTGCCGCGGAGCGCCCGCAGCGGCGTAGCTCGGCCGCTGACGCGATCCTCCGAGTGTGCTCCCGTATGCTATCAGACCCGGCAGCGCATCTCGTCACTCCGCGAGCATGTCGCGGAACGTGGTAGCCCAGCGGTGCACGTCGCCGGGAAATCGAGCCGAGACATAGTGCCCATCCCGAAGCACGAAACCGACGTCCGGGCGAGACTCAGAGCCCATCCTCGGGATCGCTCCGCCCGTGAGGAAGTCCCCGGGTGACGCAAGCAGGGCCGACACCTCGTCTTGCACCGTCTCGGGGTAGGTTCGATAATGATCACCGAGCGCGTGCTTCGTCATGCCGATTGCAACCTTCTCCTGAAGATTCGTGAGCCCGGTCGTTCGGCGGCCGTAGAGGACCGAGCGGCCACCGTCGGCGGCAAGCGTTCTCGCCACGGCAAGCACGCCGTGGCAGACCGCCGCAACCGGTGCTTCGCGCTCGAAGAAGGATCGAACGATGCGGCGGACTTCCTGCGATTCGAGATAGGGCTTCATGCCCGGCGCGTGTCCGCCCGGCAGTACGAGCGCGTCGAAGTCGCCGGGAGCTACGTCGCCCCAGCTTTGCGGCGCGCGAAACGCCGAATCCCTCTCCATGTCCTCGTAGGTGGTGCGATCTTCCGGGCGGCAGCGGAGCATCGCTGCCCAGATCGGCAAACCCTCCCCGTGGAGAGTGCGGCGATCTGTTCGACCAGCTGCGCCTGACTCGGTCGCAAAGCACACCGAATGGCCGGCGGCACGAAGAATGCGCCACGGAATCGCGGACTCGGTCGGATCGAAATCCTGATCCGGGAGCAGCATCAGCACCGAGGCGGAGTCCATGACTGGAGAATCGGGAAAGCCACGGTTTTCGCAACCGGACGTGCGTGGGGAGGCCGCTGAATCAATGTTGCGGTTTCGACGTCTATACTGGGGTGAACAAGATCGTGAACCGGATCCGTAGCTTTCGAGAACCCGCGAAGCCGCAGTTCCGTCGTCGGCCAGGGGAGATTCGACCGTGAGACCTCGATTCCATCGCATTCCAGGCAGCGCACTGCTGACGGCCGCGTTGTCGGTCGCGCAGCTCGCCTGCACGACCTACGCACCCGTCCACAGCGATCCGCGACCGCGCGATCATGTCGTCGAGTCCTGCCAGCAGTCGGTTCGCGTCCAGCTGAGCGACCGCTTCGATGCTTCCGTCCGGGT
>CAXMSF010000408.1:0-3820 GCA_964196055.1 uncultured Gammaproteobacteria bacterium
GATTCACGCGACGCGTCCGAATCTGGCTGACCGCGCGACTGACCGGGAGGAGCCTGAATCGCGAAGCGATTCACGCGACGCGTCCGAATCTGGCTGACCGCGCGACTGACCGGGAGGAGCCTGAATCGCGAAGCGATTCACGCGACGCGTCCGAATCTGGCTGACCGCTCTTCGGCCGCAGCCCGGTCGACGCGCCGCTAGTCGTCCGCGGGCTCGAGGGCGATCTCGAGCACCTCGTCGAGTTCTTCGACGAGCTTCAGCTCGATCTTCTCGAGGATCTCGGGCGGGATTTCGACCAGGTCCTTCTCGTTGCGCTTCGGCAGGATCACGATCTCGATGCCGGCGCGCGCCGCGGCGAGCACCTTGGCCTTGATGCCGCCGATCGGCAGTACGCGCCCGCGCAGCGAGATCTCGCCCGTCATCGCGACGTTCCCGCGAGCGCGCCGGTTCGCGAGCGCCGAGACCAATGCGGTCACCATGGCGACTCCGGCCGAGGGGCCGTCCTTCGGCACCGCGCCCGCGGGCACGTGCAGGTGGATTTCGGAAGCTTCGAGCGCGGGGGATTCGTCGAGCTGAAGATGCTCGGCGTTCGACCGCACCCACGACAGTGCCGCCTCGGCCGACTCCTTCATCACGTCGCCGAGCTGGCCCGTGAGTCGCAGGCGCACTCCCTTGCCGCCCGGCATCACGGTGCTCTCGAGGAAGAGGATGTCGCCGCCGTGGCTGGTATAGGCGAGGCCGACCACGACTCCGGGCAGTGTGGTGCGCTCGGCGGTTTCGGAGAGGTGGGGCGGGGCGCCGAGGGCATCGGCGACGAACTCCGGGTCGATCTCGATCCGGGTATCCGGGCCGCCGCTCGCAACCCGGCGCGCAACTTTCCGCATCAGCGAAGCGATCTGTCGGTCGAGGCTGCGCACGCCCGCCTCGCGCGTGAATTCCTGCACGATCTTGGCGATCGCCGCATCCGTGATGCTGGTCTGCTCGAGCTTCAGGCCGTGGTTCTCGCGCTGCTTCGGTACCAGGTGACGCTTGGCGATGATCTTCTTGTCGTTTTCGGTATAGCCGGGGAGCTCGATCACCTCCATCCGGTCGAGAAGCGCGGGTGGGATCGTCGACAACGTGTTTGCGGTGGCGATGAACATCACCTTCGAGAGGTCGAACGGGATTTCGATGTAGTGATCGCTGAACTGGGAATTCTGCTCGGGGTCGAGCACTTCGAGCAATGCGGACGAGGGGTCGCCGCGGAAGTCGGCACCGACCTTGTCGATCTCGTCGAGCAGGAAGACCGGGTTGCGGGAGCCCGCGCGTCGCAGACTCTGCACGATCCGACCCGGCATCGCACCCACGTAAGTGCGGCGATGTCCGCGGATCTCGGCCTCGTCGCGGACGCCTCCGAGCGACGCGCGCGCGAAGTTGCGCCCCATCGCGCGCGCGATCGAGTGGCCCAGAGAGGTCTTGCCGACACCGGGCGGGCCGACGAAGCACAGGATCGGACTCTTGGTATCGGGTGCGAGTTTTCGCACCGCGAGGAATTCGAGGATGCGATCCTTGACCTTCTCGAGGTCGTGGTGGTCGGCGTCGAGGATTTCGCGCACGGCCTTCAGGTCGAGTTTGTCCACGGTTTCCTTCGACCACGGCAGATCCGCCATCCACTCGACGTAGGTGCGGATCAGATGGCGGTCGGGCGCGTGCTGAGGGAGCGCGGCGAGGCGCTTCAGCTCGCGGTCGGCCTGGGTCTGCGCGGCTTCCGGCAGGTCGGCCTCCTCGATCCGCTCGCGCAGCTCTTCCACCTCGCGGATGCCCGGGTCGCCTTCGCCGAGCTCTTCCTCGATCTCGCGCATCCGACGCCGCAGCAGCCTTTCGCGCCGCTGGGGTTCCATCGGATCGCCCTCGCTCTTGTCGCTGAGCGCGCGCTGCGTCTCGGCGATCGTCACCTCGCGTTCGAGGTGTATCGCGACGCGCCGAAGTCGCTCGGTGGGGTCGGTCTCGGTCAGTAGGGTGATCTTCTCTTCGGGCGAGAGCGGGAGCGTCGAGGCGATCACGTCCGCCATCAGGCCCGGCGTCGCGATGCCGGCAACGAAGCTCTTCCACTCATCCGGATAATCGTCGTGCAGGTCGATCACGCGCTCGGCCAACGCGGTCACGCGGGCCCACATCTCGTCGCTCTCGTCCGACTCGCTCTCGAGATCCATCAGCGGCTCGAGCCGCATCATCATCGCGGGCTCGGTCTCGACCGGCTCGCCGAGGCGGGTGCGCACCACGCCGACCACAATGGCCTGTTTGCCCCCGAGTCGGGAGTCGATCACGCGCAGCACCCGGACCACGCACGCGACCGGGAATAGCTCCTGCTCGCTCGGGTCTTCGGTGGTGGCGTCGCGCTGCGTCGCGACCAGCATGAAGCCGCCTTCGCCGGCCCGTTCCAGGGCCGCGAGGGACTTCGGGCGTCCGATTGACAATGGGAACGTAACCCCTGGGAATATCACCACATCTCGGACAGGGAGAAGCGGCAGGAGCGTCGGGATCTCGACCCGCTCGTGCTCCGATATTCTCAGGCTCTGTTCGTCTTCTCGATCGGCGTCGGACACGCAGCTCCCTCGCAGGCAGAATCGCGGAAGCCTAGGCACCGCCGCCCGCGGGTCAACCTCCGCCGAAGCGGAGCGAGCCGTACGAGCCTCGGATCGTGAGTTCGCCGCCGTCGAGTGAATAACCGGTAGCGCCCGCGAGAGCCTTCATCACGGCCGTTTCGAGCTTCATGATCGACTCGTCGCAGGCCATCTGGGTCATGCTGACGGGTGCGGGCAGGGTCAGGCTGCCGCCATCGCCCGGGGTGTAATCGCTGATGAAGAAATTGCAGCCGGCGAAACCGGCCGTGCGCAACACGCCGTCCGCGCCCGCCGTGCTGTTGAACTGGATCGTCGGAACCGCCGAGGGGGCCGGTTCGATGGGGTCGCCGTCGCTCGGCTCGAGCGCGAGCAGTCGCCACTCGGTATCGCTGAACGCCGGGGCGGCGGCTGCCGCCGGCGCTCCGCCGCTGCGAGCCGTGTCGGCTGATCCGCCGGGCTGCGGGGCAATTTCCGGGGTGGCTTCCGGGGTCGTTTCCGGAGCGTCGCTGCCGCCGCATGCGGTCCAGGTCAGCGGGAGTGCGCACAGCAGCATCGAGGCGGTGCGGAGCGATCGAATCGTCATCGGACTTCCTTCCAGGTTTCGTTCAAGGGATTCTCGGTTTCGGGGGGACAGTCTAAGCGAATCGCGGGCGGATCGGTCCACCCATTCGCAGCTGTGACCCCGTCGCCGGGCGATCCGTTCACGGAATCGCCTCGCCCAACAATTGCTGCTGAACGGGCTGCCGAAGGGGCGTCGGGGCGGGAAGCAAAGCAGCTTCGATGCCGTTGGAGAAGTCGATGGTGCCCGGGACTGGAGTCGAACCAGCACGTCCTTGCGAACACCAGGTCCTGAACCTGGCGCGTCTACCAATTCCGCCACCCGGGCAATCGCGCGGGAGACTACGTTGAGCCGTGCGGCGCGTCAATTGTCCAGGTGCCGTAACGTTGCGGCGCTCCGTTCGAGCGATTTCTCGTGAATCGTGGAGTGCCGTTCAGAGGGGACGAGTGTGAAACGCCGGGGTGGGGGGCGCGGGAAAATGGGGAAGGGCGGAGCCGGTGCCCGGCGCGGCGCGGGTCGCTCGGCCGGGAAGGGTCGCCCGCGGGCCGGCGCCTCGCGGGGTCGTTCGACGCCTGGTGGTGGGCGCTCGCACTCGTCGAAGCTCGCACCCGAGCGGGTGCTCGCGGCGCTGCGCGGAAAACAACGACCGTTGCTGTCG
>CAXMSF010000409.1:0-5646 GCA_964196055.1 uncultured Gammaproteobacteria bacterium
TGGAAATAGGAGAGCCATCCCGGTGTTTCCCGTCTATCTGCTCTTCTTCCTTTCCGGTATCGGCGGGCTGATCTACGAAATCATCTGGGCGCGGCAGCTGGGCCTCGTGTTCGGCAATACGGATTACGCCGTAGCCACGACGCTCTCGGTGTTCATGTTCGGGCTCGGCATCGGGAGCCTGGTCGTCGGCTACTGGTCCGACAAGGCGCTGAAGACCCCGCGTCATCTCGTCATTGGCTATTGCGTCTTCGAGTTGATCATCGGGGTCATCGGAGTCTTCACGATCTGGATCATTCCGAAATTGGAAGTGCTCTCCGGTTCGATCTCCGCGTATCAGGCCGTTGCGGCTGGGAGCGGCTTCTTTCACCTCTCCCCTGCGACGAATGTCTGGCGTTTCGTCATCTCCTTCGCGCTGCTCTTTCCTTCGACCTTCTTGATGGGGGGGACGCTCCCCCTGCTGTCGAAGCTCGTCGCGGTGAATCGGGAAGACGTCGGCAGGAAGATCGGCTTTCTGTTCATGTTCAATACCTTTGGTGCTGCGTTCGGGTGCTTCCTGACCGACTACCTGGCCATCCGACTGCTGGGCATTCTGGGTGCCGGCATCCTGGCGTGCTCGCTGAATGCCCTGGTCGCCGCGATGGGTTGGGTGCTGCTCGGTCGGAGCCGGAGCCCCATCGCCGACATCGACTCGGAAAAGCCGGAGCGAGCGATTCCCCGACCCGGGGAATGGGGGTCCGAAGCGAGCTTGTTCCGCTATGCCACGCTGGCCTTCGCGATCAGCGGATTTTGCGGGATGGCACTGGAGGTCATCTGGTTCCGGGCGCTCGGTTCGTACCTGCTCGGGTACCGGGCTGTTCTGAGCTCCGTCCTCACGATCGTCCTGCTGGGCATGGTGGCCGGAAGCTTCGTGAGCAGCCGGTTGATCCTGGGGCGACGATCGCCCCTCGTATACTTTGCGTTGAGCCAGATCTATCTGGGGTGCGCCGCGCTCGCAAGCATCTTCTTCATCAACAGCGTCGACTATTTCGAAAGCGTCGATTGGATCCTGGCGCAGGTCTCCTCCGAGGCCGGGCGTTATCAAGCGGGCTACGCCTTCTGTCTGGCGATGGTGGTGCTGGTCGTCGCCGTTCCGGCCTTCTTCATGGGTTGGTCCTTTCCCCTCGTGAACGCCTTCTGCCAGCGCTACTTCAGGACGATCGGCAGCGAAGTCGGGCGTCTCTACCTCTTCAATACGCTGGGAGCCGTCATCGGATCGCTCTTGCAGGGCTTCGTGCTGACGCCGCTGATCGGCATCCAGAACAGCCTGATGCTCGTCTGCGGCTTGTTGGTCTTGTCGGGAGCCTGGCTGCTGTGGCGGCAGCGGGAGTTCTCCCTGATGAAGCCCATGCTGGTATTGCCTGCGGCCCTGTCGGTTCTCTGGTTGGTGCTTCCGCCGGATTTCCTGATGGATCGCTACTCCTTCCACTCCGAGCGTGATGACCGAGTGGTCTATCGGCACGAGGGGCGAAACGAATCCATTCTCGTGCTGGAGAGTGCCGATGGGTCCGTTCGCAGCTTGAATACCAATGGCTTCTCGATGTCCGACACGAGCTCCGCGGCTCAGCGCTACATGCGGCTGATGGTCCATTTGCCGCTGTTGATTCATGACGATCCCCGCAAGGCACTGGTCATCGCCTACGGAGTCGGCAATACGACTCACGCCGTTTCCCTGCATGATTCCCTGGAGCGGATCGACGTCGTGGATCTATCCGAAGACACGCTTTCGATCAGCCGCTATTTCGAAGCCACCAATGGAGGAGTGCTCGAGAACCCCAGGGTGCACGCCTTCGTCAACGACGGCCGGCATCATCTGATCATGCACGAGGGGAGCTATGAACTGATCACCTCGGAGCCGCCGCCGCTGCCGTTCGCCCATACCGTGAATCTCTACACCCAGGACCACTACGAGTTGATCAGGAAGCGGCTCACGCAGCACGGCTTCTTCACGCAGTGGTTGCCCGTCTCCCAATTGAATCAAGACGTGAATCGGAGTGCCGTGAAGGCTTTCGTCAACGCCTTCCCCCACTCCATCCTCGTCTCCGGCTACCGGAACAATCTGATCCTGATGGGATCGCCGAGCCCCTTTCGCTTCGACAGCCGCGCGCTGCAGCGCCGGATCGATTCGAATGCCTCGTTGAAGCGCGACCTCGAATCGATCTCGGTCAGTCATCCGACCGAGATCATCGGCGCTTTCGTGATGGGCGAGCAGGGCCTCGAGGAGTACGCGGCGCACGTCGACCCCGTGACCGACGACCACCCCGTCATGGAGTACTCCAAGTCGCTTCACTATCTCTCCGCCCAGGATGCGGGCATCTACCGCGGTATGGCGGAGGTCTGGAACTATGTGGACGCGGCAGAGCTGCCGTTCCTCGCTGACTACCTTGCCTTGATGGAAATCATGTACCACGAGTCGGCCTATCTCGAGATGTCCAATGCCTGGATGAAGCGGTCGACGCTGGAAAGGGCGAGGCGCCATTACCAGAGCCTTCTCGCACGAGGCTACCGGTCGGGTTACCTGGAGCACTTCCTGGGCACGGGTCTCGTCGCGGAGCTGAGAAAGTGACCGATCAATCCGCAGGGCGCTGGCTCGGGTGGCGGAATTTCATTGCCGCCCGGCAGCGACGGACGCGATCGATTTCACGAGCCGTCTAGAAGAGCCCTTGCGCGGCTGCAGGCGAGTTCGGTCAGTGCGGGCAGGAATTCGTAGAGATCGACTTCGGGACGTTCGTGCAGCCATCCCAGTGAGGCCAGCATTCGGATCACCAGGAACATCGGCAGCAGTGCCAGGTCTTCCTGTGGGATCGGGCGCTGTGATTGGTATCCGCTGATCAAGGCGTCGCGGATGGACTCGTAGTCCGGGCTCGTGGCGTAGTCGAAGAGCACAACGGCCAGGTCGTACTGGTGCCAGCCGAAGCCGGCATCGTCGAAGTCGATGACGAAGACCCGGTCGCCGTCGACCAGGACGTTGGCCGACCGGAGATCGGCATGGATCATGCTGTAAGTGCCGCGACCCTTGCCGTAGCTCAGAAGCCGGGCTCGGATCCAGGCGCGGGCTTCGATCAGGATTTCGCGTTGCTCCGACGTCAGCGGGGATATGTCCCAGAAGCGGCCCCAAAATGGCGCCTCGCCGATGAATCCCTCCGCGTCGAGCGAGTGGCGTTCGAAGCGGGCGGGCGGGCGCCAGTCGACGGCCTGCTCGTGCATCGTGGCCATCAGTCGCCCGAGCTGCTCGAAGTGCGAGTTGCGCTGGGTGTCGTCCGTGGCCTGGTCGATCATCTGGTTCAGCGGCACGCCCTCGAACCACGGAAGCAGACCTACGTGTCGGACCTCCTGGGTGTCGGGAACTGCGACCACCGCGTAGTGGCCGCCGGCGCGGGCCGGCTCCGCCATCGGAGCGCCAACGCCGGCCTCGTTCAGCGCCGCGGTCCACAGCGGTTCCGATTCCAGCTCGGCCAATGTGTGATAGCCGGGGCGATGGACGCGTAACGCGTAGCTCCGGTCGTCTTTCGTGTCGACGCGAAACACGACGTTCTCGCTGCGTGAGATCAACTCGATGCTCGCGCCGCGGAGGCCCCACTCCGGGAGCGCGAGATCGGCGACGGCGCGGATCACGTCGTCCGGATACTCCATCCGCTAGTCGAGCTCCCGCACGGTTTCTTCGAACGCGGCCAGGAAGCAATCGGCGTGCTCACGAGCGAAGATCAGGGGCGGTCGGAGTTTTACGACATTGAATAGGGAGCCGGCGTTGCTGGTCAGGAAGCCCTTGTCCTTCAAGCGGTTGACCACCTGGATCGCGCCCTTGGGATCCGCCGTCTTCGTCTCGCGATCGCTTACCCAGTCAATTCCGATGAAGAGGCCATTCCCCCGGACATCGCCCATCGCGTCGCATTCGATCTTGCGGAGGTTGTCCAGCAGATAGCTTCCAACCTCGTTGACGCGCTGCTGGAGCTTCTCCCTCTCGATGACGTCGAGCACTGCGGAGCCCACGGCCGCCTGCAGCGGACTGGCTGCGAAGGTGTTGAAATAGCCCGAGCCCTTGCGGAAGCTGTCGACCAGCTCCCCTCGAGCCACGACGCCCGCCAGGGGAAGCCCGCTGCCCATGGGCTTTCCCAGCGTCGCGATGTCCGGCACGAAGTCGTTGGTTTCGTAGCCCCACCAGCGCCCGCTCCGGCAGAAGCCGGCCTGCACTTCATCGGCGATGAACAAGCCGCCGGCGTCACGAACCAGTCTTGCCGCCCGAGCCATGTAGCCAGTCGGAATGACAGGCAGCCCCTCGTTCGCGAAAAGCGAGCAGACCAGCATGGCGGCCAGGCCAACGCCCTCCGCCGCGAAGCTCTCGATCGCAGCCTCGACATCCGCCAGGTAGCGATCGGCCAGCTCTGCTTGCGACAGACCGTCTTCGATCGGACGGTAGGTTTGTGGGTAGCGGACCGGGCGAATTTCCGGGTGACTCCGGCCGCCGGCCCAGGTGAGCTTGGCGACCAGATCCGAATTGCCGTGGTAGCCCCGGTCGCTGCAGATGATTCCCCGACCGCCGGTCGCGAGGCGAGCCATGCCGATTGCAACCTCGTTGGCCTCGGTTCCGGTACACGTGAATACGATCCGCTCGAGCGAAGCGTCGTGCTTGGCAACCAGGCGCTCCGCGTAATCGAGCACGCCCTCGTGCAGATACCGGCTGTGCACATTGAGCGTCGCCGCCTGCTCCCGCATGGCCTCGACGACATCGGGGTTGGCGTGCCCGACGCACGGTACGTTGTTGTACATGTCGACATAGCGCTTGCCATCGGCGTCGAAGAGGAAGACTCCCTCACCACGAACGATGTGGAGGGGGCGTTCGTAGAAGAGCGGCGCACCCACGCCGAGGACACGCTCGCGACGCGCGATCAGATCTTCCGTCGATTGCGACATGTTGGCCTCCTTCGAGGCATAGAGTATCGCGAACTCGCGAATCGCAGCCGCCCCGGCTCTGCTCTGGCGGGGGAACCTTCTGCGTGAATACTCCATGTGTCCGCGAAGCTCGGACGACGTCCGCCTATCCGATTCGCTCCGCCGTGTCGGCAGGCGCTTTCCTGGGTGTCTGCAAGACCCGCCGCAGTCGGGCGGGGGGATGGGGCTCCGCTCGAACACAGTCGCTTCGACCCCTCCACCCGCCCGACTGCGGCTCCCCCGTGCCAACGACAGGCCGCGGGCGCGAGCACCGATCGCGCAAGAGACGCCTTCTCTGGAGAGTGTGCCGATACGGCGGAGCGAATCGGCAGGGGACGACGTACCGAGATTCAGCGGGGAATCGGCAGCAGCATTCGGACTCGCTTCTGGTAGTCCCTGTATGCGTCGCCGTGCAGCTCGATCAAGGTGGCCTCCTCGATCCCGAGCGCTACCAGGACGTAGAGGGTGCTCACGCCGGCGAAGAAGAGGTGTCCGACCGTCATGATCGGCGTGAACCAGAATGCGATGAGGAAGCCGAGCATCAGGGGATGCCGGCAGACGCGGTAGAGCAGGCGTTCGTGAAACTGCGGGCCGCGATAGGGCGTGCGGGTGGCGTAGGACCAGGTCTGCCTCAAGCCGAACAGATCGAAGTGGTCGATCAGGAAGGTCGCGAGCAGGACG
>CAXMSF010000410.1:0-8504 GCA_964196055.1 uncultured Gammaproteobacteria bacterium
CGGAACGCGTGCTCGAGCTGATCGTCCGCTGACTCTCCAGGGGCCCCGCGCTCCACTGCCGGTGCCCGGATCAGCCCTCCGTCGCGGACTGTTTGACGACGACCAGGAATTCGATGTTCTCCTGCGCGGCGAATTTCACGACCGATTCGAAGAACGCAGTCTCCGATTCGCCCGGCATCTCCGCACATTCGAGTCGAAACGTCATCGGCGCACCCGCATATTGCGGATACTCGTGCTCGAGGTTGCCACCGAGCGCGTACTGTAGATACGAGTTGAATTTCTCCTCGATCTGACGAATCTGGTTCTCGGCACTCCCCCAGGGCCGCGCTTCGAGCATCGTGAGTACGACCGAACCCGTCTCCGCATCGCGCGAAATCAGGTCGATCACCTTCGGATTATGAACGCCACGCTCTTCCAGGGGCTGATCCGTCATCGAGGTCCGCTCCCTCAGCCGCCGTACATGCCGCCGTTGACGTGAATCACCGTACCATTCACGTAGCTGCCGCGGGTCGCGAGGAACGCCACCACGTCCGCGATTTCGTCCGCTCGCCCCATGCGACCCTGTGGAACCTTCGCGAGGATCTCCTGCTGGATCTCCTCGGGCAGCTCCTGCGTCATGTCCGTGTCGATGAAGCCCGGCGCGACAGCATTCACGAGAATCTCGCGGCCGGCCAGCTCCTGCGCGAGTGACTTGACGAAGGCATCGAGCCCGGCCTTCACCATCGTGTACGGAATCTGGCCCGCATTGCCCGTGTGCCCCACTACGCTCGAGATGTTCACGATTCGGCCCGCGCCCTGACGCAGCATGAAGCGGCGCAGCACGAGCTTGGTGAGGTACCAGGTCGCGCGCGCCATCGCGGCGACTCGATCGTAATCGTCGAGCTTCATCGACAGCATCGGCGCGTTGACGTTGAAACCCGCGTTGTTGACCAGCACGTCGACGCGGCCGGCCGTTCCCTTCAATTCCTTGATGAGACCGTCGACCGCCTCACTGTCGGCAAGATCGGCCTGAAGGGCGAACGCATCGGGCAGCTCGGCGACGAGGTCCTGCGCGGTCTTCTCGCTCGACCGGTAATGCACGCCGACCCTGAAGCCTTCGGCCGCGAGTGCGCGGCAGCACGCGGCCCCGATTCCGGTCCCGCCTCCGGTTACCAGCGCTACCGGGGTCGTTTCCTTCGTTTCGCTCATTGAGTCGCCCCTGAAATGTGTTCTCCACCGTCTACGCGAATGACTTCGCCATTGATCCAAGCCGCTTCATCGGTCGCGAGCAGAGCAATCACGTTGGCGACGTCACGTGGTGTGGTCAGGCGATGGAAGGGATTTCGAATGCGCGCCTGAGCCTTCATGTGGTCACTGCCCGGGATCGCGGCAAGTGCGGGAGTTTCGGTGATACCGGCCTGGATCACGTTGCAGCGAATTCCGAAGGGCGCGTACTCGACCGCAATCGATCGCGCGAGCGACTCCAGCGAAACCTTCGCAGCCGCCACCGCGGCGTAGCCCTTCCACGCCACCTCGTTGCCTTCGCTCGTGAGGCCGAATACGCGCGCGTCGGTGGCGAACAGGCCGCGGTTGAAGATCCCCTGCACCCAGCCGAGCAAGCTCGTTCCCATCGCGTGGATCGTGCGCGAGAAATCGTCCTCATCGAGAAAGTGCTTGTCAGAGTACGCCGGCGGGCTCGCGAGCGCGTGTACAGCCGCGGCACCCTCGGCGAAGAGCTCGTCGAACGCGGCCTGCACCTTCTCGGTCTCGCTGCCAAGCTTCTTCGCCAGCGCCGCCACCGATGTGCGCTCGATCGGCGCCTCGGGGGTCAAGAGCTTCAGATTTCCGAATGCGATCGAGTGCAGCAGCACGCGCACGCGACCCGACTCACCGAAGATCTCCACGAACTCGTCCAACACCGCGTCGCGCTTGTCGGCGGACAGCGCATCGGTGTTGAAGGTCCGCACCTCCACCCCGGCCGCGCGCAGCTTCTCGAATTCGGGCTCGATCGCGGCCAGCAGCGCGCGGCGGTCGCGATGGACCAGGCACAGGTTCATTCCGCGCTCGGCCAGCGCCTGCGCGCTCGCGAGCCCGAAACCACTCGATCCGCCGAGAATCACGGCCCATTGTCCGGCTTCGAATCGTCCGTCCACGCTGCGCTCCTTCTGGGGATGGGGGAGGGAGGCTAGCGGGTCGGGATCTCGATGTCGGCAAGCACGCCCGCGAGGTCCGCGAGCGTCGCCTTCGCAACGCCCGCACCGGGCGGCAGCCCCTCGTTGAGTCGCTTGAAATAGCGCTTGTCGGTACGACCTTCGACGATCACCACGATGCCACGGTCGTCCTCGGCTCGGATCAGCCGCCCCGCCATCTGCTTCAGGTTGAGGAGCATCTTCCCCATCGTGTAGCGCGAGAACGCGTCGCCGCCGCCCCGCTTGATCAAGGCCTCGCGGCGCTTGCGCAGCTCGGTGGGCACCTCGAACGGCAGTTTTTCGATCACGACCGCCTGGAGCGCGGGGCCCGCGATGTCGAGACCCTGCCAGAAGGTGCGCGCACCCAGCAGAACGCCCCCACCATCCGCACGCGCGAAACGCTCGACCAGTCCGGCCGGGTCATCAGTTGCGCGCCGCGGCGACAAGATGTCGTAGCCCTCGCCGCGCAGCCGCGCCGCGAGCTTCGCATCGACGTCGCGCATTCGGCGCAGGCTCGTGAACAAGCCCAGAGTACGGCCACCGAGCAGATGGACGAGCTCCGCGATCGTCGCCGTCGTTTCCTCGACCAGGTCGCCGTCGCTCGAAAATGCCACTACCCGCATGTGGCGCGCGTAGTCGAACGGGCTGTCGACCTGCATGCGTGTCACGTTTTCGCGGTCGGGCAGGTCGATTTCGAGCTCGCCGATCGCCGCGTACGAATCGCCGCCCACGAACAGACTTGCCGACACACACGCCAGTGCCTCGAGCTTCGCCGCGAAGCCCTCGTGGAATGCCTGCGCGGGCGAAACCGAACGGATCACGAGGCGCCAGCGGTCGAACGGGGGATCGAGGCGCTCGAAGGCCGCGACCGAATCTGTCATCGCGTCGCCGAACGCACGCCGCAAACCGTCACCGGCGTCACGTAGCTCGCCAGTCGCGCGCGCGACCGAAAGATCCTCGCCTTCGTCCGGATCGGTCGCTCGCTCGGCGTCGAGATCCTCCGCGATATCCGCGACCGTGGCCAGGCGCTGCGCGAGCGACTGCGCGAGTTCAGCGGCATCCGGAAAGATCTTCTCCGCATAGGCGGGCAGCTGCACCTCGCCGAACTCGCTCGCCCGGTCGTTCAGGGAACGGCCGAGCGCGATGAGGTCCTGTTGAATTGCGCGCCGCCAGGCGCGAACGTCCGTCGCGACTGCACGCAGCTTCCCCTTCGCGATCAACGCCGCGCCGCGCTTTCCATCGGTCGGTCGTCCGAAGAGCTCGTCGAAGCGTTCGAGCACTTCGGCCGGTTGCACCTCGATCGAGTAGACCTCGTCTGCAACGGTGACGAGTTCGTGCGCCTCGTCCACGATCGCGTGCGTGAAATTCGGATAATCGGGAGGCCAGCGCAGCAGCAGATCGTGATTTGCGACGACGAGCTGTGCCTGAGCGAGCGCCGCCCGGCGACGCCCGAACGGGCAGGCGCGCTCGGCCGCGCATTGCTCGCGGCTGCACTGCTCGGCACGCGCGGCAACCGAACGCCGCAGTAGATCACGCAGCGCCGGGAAGCGCCAGAGCAGCGCGCCCGGCAGCGTTCCGACCTCTCCGTGCGGACGCAAATGTGCGCAGCTGAACAGCGACGCATAGGCCATGCGGTCCTGCGCGAAGATCGACGGCTCGCGCCCTTCGCTGAGCACCTGCTCGGTGCGGCGCGTGCACACGTAGTTTGCTCGGCCCTTGATCGAAACCGCGCGTAACTCCGGGTACCCCAACATCGCTGCCGCGGCCGGAATGTCCTTCTCGAGCAACTGGTCTTGCAAGAGCTTGGTACGCGTCGAAATCATCAATGGGTCGCGGATACCACCGGCTGCGCGCTCCATCGCGAACGGGATCGCGGCAGCCAGATAAGCGAGTGATTTCCCGACACCAGTGCCGCCTTCGAGGACGAGGGTGCCTCCGCCTGCGAGTGTTCTTACGAACTGGCGCGCCATCCGCACCTGCTCGTCGCGCACGTGGTAGTTCGGGAAGTGGCGCCGCCCGCGCTCGGCATCCGACAGCATCGCCGCAATCGCATCTTCGTCGAACGGCACGGGCACTTCGTCACTCGCGGGGATCGCGACGAATTGCGGCGGCACTTCGTCGGCGCCGGGCAGTCTGCGGTTGGCCAGGAGCGGCAGCCAGGGCGCCTCGGGCGCGTAGGCTTCGAGCGCAGAACGCGCGACCGCGAAACGGCGGTCTCCGTCGGCCGCCGACGCGGCGGCGGCTGACATGACCCGCACGGTGTCGAGCGCATCCGAGAGAGCGCGGTGGCGCTCCTCGCTTCCGAACAGCTCGCGAGTGAAGCTCTCGAGCCGCAGGTCGGGCGCATCCGGGTACGCAATCGCGAGTAGATCCTGGGTGTCGAGGTATCGCAACTTGCCGAGCGACTCGGCAACGTAACGGGAGAGGAAATGCTGCTCGAACTGCGCGTTGTGGGCGACGATCGTACGACCCGCGAGCGCCGAGACGATCGGCTTCGTGAGCTCTTCGATCGGTGGCGCGCCCGCGACGTCGTCGTCGACCAGGCCGGTGAGCCGCTGTACCGCCAGCGGGATCCCGCGCACGGGCCGCACCAGGCTTTCCGAGGTCGTGAACGTAGCCGTGCCCGGATCGATCAGCACCGCGCCGAATTCGAGAATTCCGACATCGGGGTCGTCGGGCAATCCGGTCGTCTCGAGGTCCACGATCGCGAGCGGACCGGTCGCGCGCAGGAACTCGTCCAGCGCGTCCAGGTCGACTCCGAGATCCCCCGACGCGTGCTCCGCAACAGCCAGGGGTGCGAGTATGCCGGCGCTAGACGTAGATCCCTCCCGCGTATTCGCGGTCCTGGCGGATCTTTACGTTCACCAGCGCGGGCTTGCCGCTCGCGGCGGCGCGGTCGAGCGCGGGACGGATGTCTTCCGGTGCCTCGACGTACTCGCCGTGCCCACCGAGCGCTTCGACCACCTTGTCGTAACGCGTGTAGTTGAGCAACGTCGCCTGCAAGTTGTCCCAACCGTAGATGGCGCCCTGCGGCCGCATCATCTGACCCCAGGCACCGTCGTTTCCGATCACGCCGACGATCGGCAGTCCGAACCGCACCGCGGTATCGAACTCCATGCCGTTCAGCCCGAACGAGCCGTCGCCGTAGACGATCACGACGCGGCGCCCCGGGTGCGAAAGCTGAGCCGCGAGCGCAAACGGCATGCCGACACCGAGCGTGCCGAGCGGGCCCGGATCCATCCACGAACCCTCGCTCTTTACCGGGATGATCTTCGCCGCAGTCGCAACGATGTCGCCGCCATCGCCGATGATGACCGGGTCCCCGAGCGTATCGAGCCAGTCGCGCACCTCACGACACAACCGCTGCGGGTCGATCGGGGTCTCGTTGCTGTCGAGCGCAGACTGCACCTTGGCCTCTGCTTCGTCCTCGAGCGCGCGCAGCTCGTCGCGCCAACTCGAAAAATCGAGCGTCGTCCCCTGATGCTTGAGTTCATCGAGCAGCAACTCGAACGAGTTCGCAAGGTTGCCGACGAGCCCGACGTCGGTCTGCCGATTCTGGCCGATCAGCGTCGCATCCATCTCGAGCTGAATGATCTTCGCGTCCTGCGGAATCGTCTGACCGAAACGCATCCGGAAATCGAGCAGCGTGCCTGCGAGCACGATGCAGTCCGTCTTCTCGAGCGCCTGACGCCGTGACCGCACCAGAAACTCCGGCGATCCGGGCGGCACACTGCCGCGCCCCATGCCGTTGGTGAAGGTCGGCATGTGGATCTCGCTGATGAAACGATTCAGCTGTTCGCTCGCGCGCGACCATTTCACACTCGTGCCCGCCATCAACATCGGACGCTCGGCCGCCTTCAGCAGCTCGATCGCTTCACGTGCGTCGACGCGGTCGGGCGACAGGCGCGGCGCTTCGGTCCGGATGCGCGGGATCGGAGCCAGCGACTCGTCGACCGAACCCATGAAGATGTCCATCGGAATTTCGAGATAGGCCGGGCCCGGAATACCAGAAACCGCGTGCCGGATCGCGAGTTCGATGTACTCGGGAATGCGATGCGTCTGGTAGATCGAATCGGCGAACTTCGTAATCGGCCGCACCACACCGATGTGATCCATCTCCTGGAGCGAACCGCGGCGCAGATTTTCGAACGGACCCTGGCCGCCGAAGACCAGAATCGGCGAATTCGCCCGCCAGGCGTTCGCGATGCCCGTCACGCCGTCGGTGACACCCGGGCCGGCCGTGATCGCAGCAACGCCGATCTTGCCGGGGTTGCAGCGCGCCCAGGAATCCGCCGCGTGGACGGCGGCCTGCTCGTGCCGGACATCGACGATCTTGATGCCCTGCTCTACGCAGCCATCGTAGATGGGCATGATGTGACCGCCGGAGAGAGTGAAGATGCACTCGACACCGGCTTGCTTCAGGGCACGGGCGGCGAGTTTACCGCCGTGAACATCGGACATGGGGGTACCTCGGTGCTGGTGAGAGCACCGACGGTATCACCCCGTGTGACGAAAGGTCAACGCTCGGAAATTCCGGCGCTCAGACTCAGCGATTTACCGCGAAATCGACACGGCGATTCCACTTCCACGCCGATTCGTCGTGCCCTGCCACGGCGGACTTGGCCTCGCCGAAGCTCACGGTCCGCAGCCGCGACGCCGGAACGCCGAGGTCGACCATGTACTTCTTGGTCGCAACCGCGCGCCGCTCGCCGAGCGCGAGGTTGTACTCCTCGCTGCCGCGTTCGTCGGTATTGCCCTGAAGTGTCACGACTCCGAGGTTCGCCTGCGCGAGAATCGAATCGGCATCAGTCTTGATGTTGGCGCGCTGGTCTCCGCGAATCGTCGCGTCGTCGAAATCGAAGTAGATCGTCTTCAACTCCGAGAGTTCTTCGGTCACCACCGTCTCGACTGCACCGGTGTCGGTCTGAAATTCACCGCTGCCATCGCCAGCCGTCTCCGAAGGGCCTGTCTGCTGACACCCGATCGCTGCCATCGCCAGACCCAGAACCGCAACCACAATTAGCGCAGTGGATCGTCGCTCCATGCGTTCCTCCGTGAAACTTTGATGATTCGAACGTACACCCGGGCAGGGCTCACCGGTCCACCCGCGAACGCCGCCACCCGTTGATTACGAGAGCTCACACCCCCCCCTCGTAGCATCTAGTGTGGGGGGTTCCGCCACGGCCCGCAAGGAGCGAACGCGGTTCCGTTCACGCCGGAATTCATCGCGTGGGGATTTCCCCTACGCCAGCCCCTGGTGCACCGCGTACTCGGCCACCAGCGTTGCACCCTTCGCAGCGCCCATCTTGGTGTTGTGCGAGAGCAACACGAACCGAACGCCGTTGCCGAGGACAACGTCCTCGCGCAGCCGACCCACGACGGTCGTCATGCCGTCGTTCAGATAGCGATCGATTCGCGGCTGCGGACGATACGGATCCTCGGATACCTCAATCAGCTTCGGCGGCGACGAAGGCAGACCCAGGCTCGTGAATTCGTGCCCGAAGCCCCGCATCGCCTCTGCCACTGCAGCGAGTTCGACCGCGCTGCCCAGGCCGGCCGTCACCGCCTCGGTGTGGCCATCTCGGACATTCACGCGGGTGCATGTCGCGGAAACGGGCAGATCGAGCGGCACGATCTCATCACCCTCCAACTTGCCGAGAATCTTCGAGGTTTCGCTCTGGACCTTCTCTTCCTCTTTCGGGATGTAGGGAATCACGTTGTCGAGTACATCGAGCGCAATCACGCCCGGACTGCGCCCGGCACCCGAGAGAGCCTGCATCGAGGTCATCACGACCGCGGTCACGCCGAAGGCCTGCGCGAGCGGCGCCAACGCGATGACCAGACCCGTCGTGGTGCAATTCGGAATCGGGAGCACGAAACCCTTCCAGCCCCGCTCTCGCTGCTGGCGCTTCACCAGCGCGACGTGGTCGTGATTGACGCCCGGGACCACGATCGGAACGTCGTTCTCGTAGCGGAACGCCGACGAGGTGGAGATCACCGGAACCTCCGGAGCGAACTGCTCCTCGAGCGAACGCGCTGCATCACTCTCGACTGCGGAGAAGACCAGGTCGATGTTCGAGAGATCGAGGTGCTGCGCATCGACGACCTCGCGATCGGCGAAGGCGGTCGGGAACGGCTCCTCGCAGGCCCAGCGCAGCTGGCCCGCGTCGGTCGTGATGGCCTTCCGGTAGGTCTTCCCGGCACTCCGGGGGCTGGCGGCCAGAGCCACGACCTCGAACCACGGGTGATTCTGGAGGGAAACCAGGAATTGCTGACCGGCCACTCCGGTCGCTCCGACCACGGCGACGCGTCTTCGCGGGATGTTGTCCATTGCTG
>CAXMSF010000411.1:0-3970 GCA_964196055.1 uncultured Gammaproteobacteria bacterium
AAGTCCGGGCACATCCTTTACACCAAAGGACGCCCTGGATGGAAACAAACCCTAAGAAGCAGCGTCAGCATTTCTATCGCGACTACGCGAGTGGCCAGTGATCGATGAGCGAACTGTGCGGCCGATATTAAATCTCTCGGCCCACCGGCTACAAGTGGGTCGACCGGATCGAGGCGGAGGGTCTGAAGGCGGTCGACGACCGCTCCCGATCTCCCAATCGCCATCCCAACCGAACGCCCGAGCATGTTGCGCGAGAGATCCTGTTGCTTCGGGAGAAGAACGGCTGGGGAGCAACCAAGCTGCGCCAGATCCTGAAGAGACGGCATCCGAGTCGGAACCTTCCGGCCCGGAACACGGTCAACGAAATCCTGGATCGACACGGCCATCTTCGAAAGAATCGGCGCAGGCAGGCTTGGAAGCATCCCGGCGCCGTGCGCTTGGAGACAGCGGGGCCGAACGAGCCGTTGTGAAACCGTTGTGGATTAGCCTTGAAATCGCCGAAAAGGATAGGATCCGCGATCGCCCAAGTGCCCGACATCGCATGAAATCAAAGGGTTACGCGAAGCCGTGATCACTTTAGGAAACCGACGCTCTATCCTCTGAGCTACGGGGGCGCGGAGGGCGCGAATAGTCGAACGCCCGCGCGGATTCGACTTTGCGGGCGGCGTTCGCGGCTTCGGGCTTATGCCTCGAGTTCGATGCCGTAGTAGTCGGTGTAGGGGCGCATCTTCTCGCGGAGCTTGGCGGGATCGAAGCCCCACTCTTCCGCGGAGTACTGGTGCCGGCCGAACTTGCCCTTGGGCTTCGATTCGAGGTAGCGGGGGATCGCGTCGGCGTGTTCGCCGAGGAACGGTCGGTTCATTGCGCCGTAGAGCTTCTCGATGGTCCCGACGGGGTCGGCCATCAGAGCGCTGAAGTGTGAGTCGACGATCCGATCGGGCAGTTCGCCGGCGCTGCGTCGCTGTGCCAACAGCATCATCATGTCGCCCAGGCCGGCCCCGTTCGCCTCGGGCAGTTCGACTTCGTCGCTGCGCTGCCAGCGCACGGTGGCGAGGGTGCTCAGGCTCGAGGGCTCGGTCTTGAGCGGGTCGCGGTGGGTGTGGATCACCCAGGCGTCGGGATAGGTGGCGAAGAGCAGATCGATGAAGACGAGGTAGAGCGGCGTCTTCAAGATCCAGTTTTGCGGCGGGCCGCCGTGCTGGAGGGTTTGGAGCAGCGCTCGGTGATAGTCCATGCTGGCCGGGTAGTCGGGCAGCCAGTTGGGCATGCTGGCGATCATGCCCCAATGGCCGCCGGTGAAGCTCGGCAGGGTGAGGGTCACGCATTCGACGGGCAAGTCCGCGCGCAGTTCGTGGATGGCTGCGAACTCGGGTTGCACGTCGGCCCAGAACTCCTGTTCGCATTCCGCCATCTCACACAGCGCAGCGTCGCTTGCGCCGCCGAAGGGCACCGGATGCAGCACTTCCCAGGCCAGCGGCGAACGCGCGTTCGGGTCCAGGGCGAGCAGTTCGAACAGGATCGTCGTGCCCGAGCGCGGCGGCCCGGTAATGACGAGGGGGCTGTCGATCGTCTCGTCGGCAATGGCGGGGCTCTGCTTGCGCGCGTGGGTCAGCAGCAGCCGCGTCCGCAGGCCCCGGAGAAGCTCCTGCCGGGTCATCAAGCGACCCAAGGCGTGCAGCCGGCCGGTCGATTCGAGTTCACTCACGAGCGAGCGCAAGCGTCCATGCCAGTCGCCGTCGAAATCGCCGAAATCGCTGAGGCCTCCGGTCGACTCGATCGCCGCGCGCACCAGGGCCTCGGCTTCGAGCGAAATCAGCTTGTCGGCACCCCCTACGGAATCCCCCATGGCGTTGATGCGGCGGACCCAGTCTGGACGGGTGTAGTGCTCGGCCAGGCTCTTGATGACGGGCATCGCGGTCTCGACTCCTATCGGCTCAGCGCGTTCAGGTCGACGACTTCGGCCGTCTCGGGCGGGACCGGCTCCTCGGGCAGCAGAAAGCGCCAGAAGATCATCCCGGTGGGCGATGATATGCTGCCGGCTGACCCCATCAAGGCCCGAGGATGCACGCTTGACGCCCCCCGATTCCGAAAGTCGCCAAGCCTTCAACGAATTACTCGACCTGCTGCGCGAACTGAGCGAGCGCTACGCCGGCCCCGAGTGGCTGGTGCAGGAGGCCGACGACGTCGGCGAGGCCCTGCGCGCGATCCTTCACCTGCTCGAGGCCTCACTGCTGACCCGCATGGAATCGAGCCCCGCGCATCCCTGGCTGCGCGAGTTTCCGCTTCCGACCCGCAAGTTTCTCGGGGACAACGCCGACGCGATCTACTACGAGACCGCGATCTCAGCCGAACACCGCTACCGGCTTCGCGGCAACATGGGCGGCGCGGTCTATGTCTCGATCACGATCGAGGCGGGCGCGCCCGACGGCGGCTTCTCGCAGAAGACGGCCGGGGTCATCAACGACACGCAGTTCGATGTGGCCGAGGATGGGAGTTTCGAGATCCGCATCGGCGGCGAGCCCGCCCCGCGCAATTGGCTCGCGATGTCGCCGGATGCTTGTCGCATCATGACGCGCCACTACTACGAGGACGAGTTCCCCGCGGCGATGGAGCCGCGGCACATCGATTTCCAGATCGAGGTGCTCGATCCGGAGGCTCCGCCCTCCCCCCCGAACGACGCCAACGTGGCGGCCGCCATCCGCCGCGTGGCGAACTTCATGAAGACGTCGATGCTCGATATGGGCCCGCCCCCGCGCGAGAACCAGCCCGACTTCGTGTCCCGCATTCCCAACGAGTTTCCGAAGCCCGTAAAGCCCGGTGACTTCGGGCTGGCCGCGGCCGATGCGGCCTACAGCATGGCACCCTTCATGCTCCCACCCGGGCAGGCCCTGTTGATCGAGGGCCGTTGGCCGGAAGATTGCCGCAGCGCCAATGTCTGCCTCTGGAATCGCCACATGCAGACCTTCGACTACCTGAACCGGCAGGTCACGCTGAACCGCAAGCAGACGAAGCTCGAGGCGGACGGCAGCTTCCGCCTGGTGGTCGCTGCAGACGACCCCGGCCTGCCCAACTGGCTCGACACGGAAGGACGGAGTTTCGGTCTCGTCTTCTTCCGCTACATGCTTCCCGAAGGCGAGATCGAGCAGCCGCGGGCACGGCTCGTCTCCATCGACTCGCTGCGTTCCTGACCCAGCGAGTGCGACTTGAACGGAGAGCCCGGTGATCGCTGCTGAGCAGGTCTGGACCGCCACCGCCGCCGTGCTGCTACCCGCGTTGATCGGCGCGCTGCTGCTCGCCGCACCGCGTCTGGCTAGCGTCGCGCGGCTGCTCGGCGTAGCAGCCTCGGTCGGCTCGTCGATTCTATTTGCCGGGCTGCTCGCGACCGGCGCGAGCGGTGTCGGTGTCGCCTGGGAATGGGCACCCGAGCTGCACCTGCGCGTCGCCTGGCGACTCGACGTAGCGACGCTCGCGTTCGCGCTGCTGATTGCGGGAATCGGCGCGCTCGTGCTGCAATTCGCGGGCGCGTATTTCGGCGCGACGCCGAAGGGCCGCAAGGCAATCGCGCTGCTGTGCCTCTTTCAGGCGTCGATGCTCGGGCTCGTGCTCGCCGACGAGCTGCTGCTGCTGTTCACGTTCTGGGAGCTCACGGGTCTGTGCTCGTTCTTCCTGATCACCACGGACGCCGACAAGCGCGACGACACATTCGCGGCGGCCCAGCAGGCGCTGGTGGTGACGGTCGGAGGGGCGTTACCGATGCTGATCGGATTCGTCTATCTGATTGCCGAGACCGGAAGCGGGAGCCTGACGGCACTCGTGACCGCCGAACTCCCGCTACGCGTCCAGACGATCGCGCTCGCGCTGATCCTGCCCGGGATCCTCACGAAGAGCGCCCAAGTGCCGTTCCATTTCTGGCTGCCGGGCGCGATGGCGGCGCCGACACCGATCTCGGCCTATCTCCATTCGGCCACGA
>CAXMSF010000412.1:0-4457 GCA_964196055.1 uncultured Gammaproteobacteria bacterium
ACGTGCTTGCTGGCCTTCATCGCCGCGTCAGCGGCGCCCGCGCACGCGGCTGGCGATTCGGCAATGCCGGTCGAGGAAACCGAGGGCTGGGCCATCCTGGCCGATGGTCGAATCAAACCCCTCCTCACCTATGCCGAGGAAACCGCACTCAGCGTGACGGGCCGGCAGCAGCACGATGGCCTTCGCCCCCTCGACTTTCTCTGGGGCTATGTACTTTCGGCCGGGGAATTCAAGCAGCGTCCCTATATCCGAGTCGACAGCCTCGCGCTGAAGGAGCACCTCGGCTTGCCCAGCGAGGAGAGGCGCTTCTCCTTCGACGTACTGATGGCGAACCCGGAATTCCGACCCGCCGTCAATGCGGCGCTCGCGGCCGAGTCCGAGGAGCGAGACCTCGACCAGCTTCAGAAGGGTGCCCTGGCTGCCTACGCGAAACTCAGCCGGGTGGCCGGCCTGATAGACACGAATTCGCTCAGCATCGTGCCGATCGCGAACGCCGACGGCAGCTGGATGAGTCCGATATCGCTGCGCGACTCGGATGACCCGAAGCTGAAGGCCTTCACCGAAGAGTTCATGAAGCTGGCGAGCGCCTATCAGAAAGCCGACGCAGAGGCATTTCGCCAGACGGCCCGGGGCATCGGAGAAGCCCTGCGCGCGCTCGGACCCGACGTCTATCCATCGGCCGCAACGATCGAACGGGAGCTCTTTTCCGAGCGCTTCAACGCCTTCGGCAAGGCCTGGAAGCTCTATCTCTGCGCCTCTCTCCTCATGCTCGTGCTCGGCTTCGTCGAGAATCGCTGGATCCACAGGACCGCGATCGCCCTGCTGGCACTCGGCTTCGTCGCCCACACCACCGGCATTGGTCTTCGCTGGGCCATCGCCGGGCGGGCCCCCGTATCCAATATGTACGAATCCCTCGTATTCATGGGCTGGGGCATCACTGCGATCGCACTCGTCCAGGAGAGCGTGCACCGCAATCGCTTCTTCGCTCTGACCGGGGCCCTGATGGGCTTCCTCTGCCTCGCCTTTTCGGAGAACCTGCCCATCGATTCGAGCATCAGCCCGCTCGTGCCCGTGCTGGCTCACACTTCGTGGCTCGCCATCCATGTCATGACCATCATGGTCTCGTACTCGGCCTTCGCCCTGTCCATGGCGATGGCGCACGTGGCGCTGATCTTCCAGCTGACGGGATCGCAGCGAGCGGATCGCCTCACCGTCGTGTCGATCCTGACCTACAAGACGATCCAGGTCGGCCTTCTCTTCCTGGGTGCCGGCATCATCTGCGGTGCTGTGTGGGCGAACGAAAGCTGGGGACGCTATTGGGGTTGGGATCCGAAGGAAACCTGGTCCCTGATCACCTTCTTCATCTATCTCGCCATCGTTCACGCGCGCCATGCGGGCTGGTTGTCCCACTTCGGCCTGGCGGCCAGTTCGATCCTCGGATTCCTCTCGGTCATCATGACCTACTACGGAGTCAACTACATCCTGGCGGCAGGGATGCATTCGTATGGATTCTCGGAGGGCGGCCAGCTCTACATGGGCCTCTTTGCCGTCTTCGAGATTGCCGTGGTGGTGGCGGCCTACCTCCGTCAACGCATGAGTATGAGGCCGGAAGCAACGGCGACTTGATTCGCTTGCGAACCGGAGAGTCATGACCACCCACCGACCGCGTCAGCGCACCCCCCTGCCCTCCGCAGCGGGATCGACGAAGACGACCGGGCCTCGGCACGCTCGGCTGACGGGAACCCTGCTGACCGCCCTGCTCGTCGTGGGCTGCCACTCGACGGGCGTTGTGCCCGCTGGCTCAGTCGATGCCGCGGATCACATCATTCGCAGCAGTGACCGGGTCGAAATTTCCAGGACCGAGCTCTATGCCGAGTTGGCGGGTGCCGACGTGATCTATCTCGGCGAGAAGCACGACGTGATGCGCCATCACGAACTCCAACTCGAAGTACTGGAAGCGCTGATCGAGATGGGACGACGCCCCGCGCTGGGAATCGAGTCGTTCTCGCTACCGCAGAGCGGCCCCCTGATGGACTATGTCGGCAACGCGGAGCCTGAGGCTGATTCACTGGATGCCGAGGCGGCGGAGCGCGAAGCAGCAGAGCGACTGCGCAAGCGTATCGCCTGGGGCCCGTCGATGGACGAGGCATGGTCCTGGTACGCCCCGCTGCTGCGCTTCGCTCGGCGGCAAGGGCTGCCGGTCTTCGGCGCCGACCTGCCGCGATCGCTGCGTCAGCGAATCGGCGAGCGGGGTATCGAGGGCTTGAGTCCGGTAGAGAAGCGCTTGCTCTTCCCCAGCGACTTCACGGATCCGGACTACGAGGCGCTGATGCACGAGCAGATCAAGGGCGCCCACTGCGGCTGGGGGCCGCCCGACTATCTGGATCGCATGTATCAGACCTGGATCGCGCGCAACGACGCCATGTCGATGGCGATCGCCGAGACTCTCGCCGACCGGCCGGGCGAACCGATCGTCGTCATTCTCGGGGCGGGCCACACGCTCTACGACATGGCGGTCTACGAGCGGGTCATGCATCGAAGGCCCGGCGTGCGGCAGGTGAATCTCGCCTTTCGGGAATCAGCCTCCGGCACGGAACCGCAGGCGCTGCGAATGCGAATGATGCCGGTGGACGAGACACGCGTTTCCCCCGACCACCACTACCTCTGGTTCACGCTCACGTCCGACGATTCGGACGAGAATCCCTGCGCTCGTTTCCTGCGCGATCGGCCGCCCGCGGCCGAGTAATTCCCTGGCGAGCCTCGACGCAGCGACCTTCCAACCCCGGCTTCCCTCATGCGCTGGGTTCCTCGCGCTGTTCGCCGATCGACCGACCCTTCCAGAGGTAGTAGACCGCCGGCAGCACGATCAGGGTCAATAGTATGGACGAAATCAAGCCCCCGACCATCGGCGCGGCGATGCGCTTCATCACCCGGGTACCGGTCTCGGTCCCGAACATGATCGGCAGCAGACCGAAGAGAGTCGTTGCAACCGTCATGAGAAGCGGCCGAACCCTCTCGACCGCCCCTTCGGAAATCGCCGCAGCCAGATCGTCGAGTGAGTTCATTCGCCCTTCGCGAACGCTGCGGCGACAGCTTTCGTCGAGATAGACGAGCATCACGACTCCGGTCTCGGTCGCCAGGCCCGCCAGCGCAATGAAACCCACGCCCACCGCGATCGAAAGGTCGTAGTCCAGCAGGTACATCATCCAGAGACCTCCGAGCGGTGCAAACAAGATCGTTCCCGACATCACGATGAGACTCTCACCGATCTGCCGGAAGTGGATGTACAAGAGCGTGAAGATGATGCCGAGCGTCAAGGGGATGACCAGACGCAAGCGCGCGTTGGCGCGCTCCATGTACTCGTACTGCCCCGACCAGACCATCGAAACTCCTGGGGGCAGAAGCACTTGCCTGGAAACGGCTTCCCGTGCCATCTCCACGTAGCCGCCGATATCGCTCGTCGTCAAGTCGACGTAGATCCAGGCCGTACGACGCGCGTTCTCGCTCTTGATTGCAGGGGGGCCCTTCACCGTCCGGATCTCGGCAACCTGTGCGAGCGCCACCGTGTGGCCCGTGGGAGTCGGCACTGCGACCCTCGCAAGTGCCTCGAGATCGCCTCGAAGCTCTCGTGGGAATCTCAAGTTGACGGGATAACGCTCCAAGCCCTCGACGGTCTCCGTCACGTTCATACCGCCAATGGCCGAACTCACCACATCCTGCACGTCCGCGACGTTCAAGCCGTAGCGAGCCGCTTCCGCACGCCGAACGTGGATGTCGATGTAGTTACCGCCGACGACGCGTTCCGAATAGACCGAGGCCGTGCCGGGCAGTGGATCGATCACCGCCTCGATCTGCTGGCCGACTTCGGAGAGCACTTCGAGGTCGTCTCCCAGCAGCTTGATCCCGATCGGCGTCTTGATACCCGTCGCAAGCATGTCGATGCGAGTCTTGATCGGCATGGTCCAGGCGTTCGTGAGACCGGGGAACTGGATCATGTCGTCTAGTTCCCGAACGATATCTTCGATCTGCTTGCCGGCGGGCCACACCGCTTCGGGTCGCAGGATGATCGTCGTCTCGATCATGGTGAGAGGAGCCGGATCCGTCGCCGTTTCTGCACGCCCCACCTTCCCCAACACGTGCTCGACCTGTGGATGTTGCGCGATGATCCGGTCCGTCTGTTGCAGCAGCTCTCTGGCCTTGGTGATCGAGATACCCGGGGGAGTCGTCGGCATGTACAGCAGATCTCCCTCGTTGAGGGGCGGCATGAATTCGCTGCCGAGTCGAGTCAGGGGCCACAGGCTCAGCAACACCGCAAGCGCTGCGCCGAAGACCACCCACTTCGGAAAGCGCATTGCCAGGCGGTTGATCGGTCGAAATCCTGCAATCAATGCCTTCGAAAGCGGATTGTCACGCTCCGGCCGCAGCTTGCCCCGAACCAGATAGAACATCAGTGCGGG
>CAXMSF010000413.1:0-17148 GCA_964196055.1 uncultured Gammaproteobacteria bacterium
GGTGCGCGAGACTCGGTAGCTCAGCGCAGGGGTTTGCGCGGCTCTCCGCCCGGTGGCCCGTCAGGTGTGACGTCGTGGATCGGGGGACGTGTGCTCGGCCCGGCGCGATAGAACTCAGCGCTCACATCGATGTGTTGCGCCCGCACCGCGCGTTCGAAGCGATGCTGGAGTGCGCGCTTCACGATTTCGCGAGTGACGGGCACCAGGCACAGGAAACCCGCGACGTCGGTCAGCAGCCCCGGTGTGATGAGCAGTGCGCCGGCGATCAGGATGATCACCCCATCCACGAGCGCGCCGGTCGGTAGCGCTCCCGTCTCGAGTTCGCCCTGGATCTTCTGGAGGGTGCGCAGTCCCTGTTGTTTCGCGAGCGCAGCTCCGACGATCCCGGTGCCTACGATGATGGCGATCGTGGCTGGGGTTCCGATTCGCGTGCCGACTTCGATCAGCAGCGCGAGTTCGACCGCGGGCACGACGATGAAGAGCAGCAGCAGGCTGGCCATCGTTCGATGATGGCATAAAATACCGCGAGGGGCGGCGGCAGCGCGATGGGCGGCGGGGGTCGAGGCGGAATCAGGGGGAACGACCGTCTCCGATTCCTGTTGGCGCGTCGCGGCTTCGCGCTGACGGCTCTCTTCGCGCTGGCGGCCTGCTCCGATGGCGATGCAGTGCCCCGGAATCTGATCCTGATTTCCCTCGATACGCTCCGGGCTGATCGCGTCGGAGCGTACGGCTACGATCGCGATACCAGCCCCGCGCTCGACGCGTTGGCGGCGCGTGGAGCCCGCTTCGAAACCGTCATCGCGGAGTCGAGCTGGACCCTGCCGTCGCACGTGACCCTCATGAGCGGACTTCCGCCGCAGATCCATGGGGTCGTGATTCCCAACCAGGCGCCGTCGGCCGAGGTTCCGTTGCTCGCAGAGGTGTTGCGCGCACGTGGATTCCGAACTCTGGGGTTGACCGCAGGGCGCTTCCTCAACCGGCGCTACGGCTTCGATCGTGGCTTCGAGGAATTCGATGACGCCGACCTCTCGATCGCAAAGTCACTCGCGATCGCGCGAAAACGGCTCGCCGAATTCGATGCGGGTGATCGATTCTTCCTGTTCATTCACAGCTACGATGTGCATTGTCCCTACGACCCACCGAAGGCGTATGCGCGCCGTTTCGACACACGCCCGAAGGCCGATCACGTGCCGACGCAGGGACGCTGCGGTAACCCGCATTTCAACCGAATGGCGCTGACGCCGGGGCAGGCGCGTTTTCTCTCCGACCGATACGATGCGGGAATCCGCTACGTCGACGATCTGATCGCGCAATTTCTCGAGGATCTCGATCGTCGTGGTCAGCTCGACGACACCCTCGTCGTCGTCGTCTCCGACCACGGTGAGGAATTCATGGAGCACGGCAAGGTCGGCCACCGGGGTACGCTCTACATGCAGAGTCTACGGGTACCGTGGTTGATGGCGGGGCCCGGAGTGCCGGAGGTCGTTGTCGACGAGCCGGTCGGTCTCGCGGACGTGATGCCCACATTGCTCGAACTGCTCGGTGTGTCGGCGCCACCGATGCGAGGCGAGTCGAAACGATCGCTCCTGCGTGGCGAGCGCGCCCCGGATCTGGAGCGCCTCGTATTCAGTCAGAATGATTGGGGCTTGCGCCTCTACAGCGCTGTCGTCGGCGACCGCCAGGTCATCGTCGACAACATCCGCGGGAGGTACGGATCTTCGATTGGCGCGCGGATCCCGAGGAGCAGGTCGATCGCGTACGCAAAGAGGGCGAGGCGGAGCGGAATCGCGCTCTGCGGCATGCTGCGCGCAACGAGTTTCTGAGCCGAGAGAGTGATCCCGGGCGCCTTGCGCCCGAGCTGCTCAGCGATGCGAACTCTGAGCAGCGGGAGCAGCTCGAGGCGATCGGTTACATCGATCCCTGACGCGGGCGCATCTGCATGAACGGGCGCTCTATGAGCGAATAGATGCAACACGCCAACAGGTAGGTCACTCCGAGCGTAATGGCGAAGAGTTCATTGCCGTGTTGCAGGCCGAGCACGCGGAAGCCGAGGCGGCTCTCGACCATCACGTGAAACAGGTAGAGGCTGAACGAGACCACTCCGAGCGCGCGCAAGGGCACGGAGGCGAGGATGCGCCGCGTCCAGCCACGTTCGCAGACGTAGACGACATAGATCAACGCTCCCGACAGCACGCCGAACGCGTGTTTGCTCTGTAGGCCGAGGTGGTCGCCGAGAAGGCCCAGTGCGGGGACCACAGCGACGCCACGCTCGAAGTAGTAGGGTGCCGAGAATACGATGAAGAACAGGAGCAGCAATCCCGTCGCGTCGAGTGCTCGGTTCAGCCACGGCCGTGCGACTGCACGGGCGAGGGCCGGCGCCTGGGTCGCGTAGGCGAACGCCATGCCGGTCGCGAAGATTCCGAGGTGGAATGCGAGGCGTTTGCCGTTGCCGTGGAGTGCAAATACTTCGACGCCGAGCCAGATGTTGGCGCAGATTGCGATTGCCGCGAGGCCCGCAATCGTGACCGCGAATCGCTTCCGAAACACGAACGGATGCAAGGCGACCAGCGGTGGGAGCAGCAGGTAGAACAGCAGCTCTTGCGGGATCGTCCAGAAGATTCCGGCTGCGCGCTGGAAGCTGAAGTGCTGCCACAGGAAGCTGCCGCCCGCGTTCGTGAGCAGCGCCATCACGACGATCGCGAAGTAGTAGGCGGGCAGGATTCGGCGCACACGTCGCGCGAAGTAGCGGCGAAGCTCCCGCGCGCTCGCGATGCGACCCGGGGCGACGGCGTAGGGCAGGGTGAGTAGGAACGCGCTCAGTGCGAAGAACAGCCACACCCCAACGGCACCGTGGCCCTTCATCCGGAAGCCGTCCGTGTGGGCTGCGACCACGAGCAATACCGCGAGCCCGCGAATTCCATCGAGTGCGTCGAGGTTGCGACCGGTGCTCGGTTGTTTGCTGACGACATCGTGAATCGCAGGAACGGGAATCCGGCGGATCAGCGCTTCGATTCGAGTTTTCAGCGGTGCGGCGGCCGGCATGGGCGTGAAGGGCCGCAGCGTACGGACTTTTGGAGCTGGCGACAAGCAGACCCAATGCTGGGCTTCACTCGCAGCTTGGCCGCTGTGCGGCCGGAACTTCTGCGCGGTGGCTCGAATCGTTGCGTGCTTCAAGCGCTAGAAGCGAATTCGGAACTCGAGACCGAGTGCCGTCTGCTTGCGCATGGCCGGCCGCGGACACCGATCGTGAACGCCCCTTCCCCGACCTTCGAACGGCGCGTGTATCCGAATCCTGTCTTCTTTGCGAGTGAAACTCGACTTCCTTCGTGGGTAATTCGCGCGGTCGAATTGCCGATTGCCTGCCGGTTTGGTGCGGTCCCGATTGCCTTGGGCTCGCAGTCGAACGGCATCGGGTACTCTGCCGAACTTCGGCGTCCGACTGGCGACTTTGTCCGCATCTCCGGCCACGTCGTCGACGGAGTTCCAGCTCGCAGCGCTGACTGAAACGTGTTCTAATAGGCGTGATGGAAGAGCGCGCGCGGCGGATCGTCGAATCGGCGGTCGAATTGGCGGAAAAGGGTGGCTTCGAGGCGGTGCGGCTGCGCGATGTCGCCGCACATGCCGACGTCGCCCTCGGAACCGTTTACCGGCGTTTTCGCAGCAAGGAGGATCTGCTCATCGCCGCGCTCGATCGACAGATCGGGGATTACCAGCAGCACTTACTACAGCGCCCGCCGAACGGTGCGACCCGTCTAGACCGAGTGACGAGCTTCTTCCAGGGTGCGACGCGCTCGCTGTGCCGGCGCCCGAATCTCGCTCGCGCGATGATTCGCGCGGTCGCGACCGGAGATCCCGAACTCACGCAGAAGATGGCGGCCTTTCACAACCGCGTAAATGATCTCGTCACGATGTCGCTGCGCGGAGCGTCGGCGCCCGGCGAGGGAGTGCCGACGAACAGTGAGGAGCAGGCGCTCGCGCGCACGCTTCAAATGGTCTGGTTCGCGTCGCTCGTGGGTTGGTCGGGCGGTGTGCACGGCCAATCGGGAATCGTGGAGCAGACCCGCACGGCGGCGGAGTTGATGCTGCGCGACTCGGACGAGTAGGCTTGTCGAACGGCCGCCGCAGTTCGGAGCATCCCCGGATTCGCTGCTCTCCGTCCCTTGCCCGGGTGGTTGGGACGTGTTCTAATCCCCGGGTCGACGGAGTATGGGATGGAACCGTCGACGTGATGCTGCCATCGATTTCGGCGAGATCAACGACGCCTTCATGGTCATGCTGAACGGCGAAGTGACTCGCCGGTCGTCGAAACCAATTAGGAACAGGGCCGGGCCGCGAGGCTCGCGTCGGATCGGATCAACCGAAGGGGACGAGAGATGAAGATCGTTGTCGACTACGACCTGTGCGAAGCCAACGCGTTGTGCATGGGAGCATGCCCGGAGTGTTTTCGCGTCGAGGACGACGATACGCTGACCGTACTGCTCGAGAATCCCGCCGAGGAACTCCGTGGGAAGGTCGAGGAAGCGGTGCGTCTCTGCCCGCGGCAGGCGATCTCGGTCGAAGGCTGATCGCCGTCGGATGTCAGTCGTCGGCTTGATTGTCTGACACGTAGCTGCGGTAGACAGCGATCAGCGCCTCACGCTGCGGCGGGGTGAGCTTCGGATCGGACAGGATGGCGGCTTCCGTGGCCTTCGCACCGCTCGCTGCTGCCCGTGTTGCGGGCGCGGGATCCTCGAACAGCCCGACCTGGTCGAGGAGGGTCTCGGCCGAGACGCTGAGTCCGGTCGCCACGGCTCGCAGCACCTCGATCGACGGTTTGTGCTTGCCGCGTTCGATCTGGCTCAGATACGCATTCGACACACTCGTAATGTCCGCGAGCTGCCGCAGCGACAGCCCGGCGATTCGGCGCTGGGTGCGTAGGAATTCGCCGAGTGTTTCGCGGGTACTCCGTGCCGACTTTGCGTCGGCGCGACTCGGGTCCGCAGAACGCTTGCGGGGTTGGCTCTTCGGCTTCGGGGGGGGCGGTTCGATGGCGGCCTCCGGGTTCGTGGCCGGCTTGGTGAACCACCACGCCGGCCACGAAATGCTTGCGACTCAGTCGAGCTTTCTGGCTTCGTCCACAACCGAATCGACGATTCGCCTGGCGAAGTCGCGCTGGGCATCGAGGATGCCCCGGGTCAGGTCGAATGCGGCATCTGTGATTTGGTGGATCGCAGGAGCTCCCGAGGCGATGGGCTTTTCCCAGAGGTCGGGAAGGGCTTCGCCGACACTGTCGACCCATTGTTTCGCGACGTCGACGACTGCGGTCTGATTCGCGTGGATCGTGTCCAGGATGCTCTCCTCGGGCGCGGACGCGTGGCTGTTGTTGTGGGTCTTGGCTGAGCTCTGAGTGGTCATTTCGACCTCCTCCGTTCGATGGGGGGGGGGGGCGACTTGGCGCTCGGGATCCCTTGCGTGGACCCGCTGCCGTGGTCTGGGAATCACGCAATGCGTGGGATCCCAAGCGGCTATTTGCGTAGTATTCCAAGCGCCGCGCGGTATGTCAAGTGCAGGCGAGATCGGTCTGCGCCACACCGCCTGCCTGGATCGCCTAGAGGGGCTGGTCTCCCACGATCCACATCGAGAAAAACTGGGAGCCGCCGCCGTAAGCGTGGCCGAAGCCCTTCTTCGCGCCGTCGACCTGGTGCTCGCCGGCCTCGCCGCGGATCTGGTTGGCGACCTCGGCGAAGCGCAGCATGCCCGAGGCGCCGATCGGATTCGACGACAGCACGCCGCCGGACATGTTCACCGGCAGGTCGCCGTCGAGTGCGGTCGCGCCCTCGTAAGTCATCTTCCAACCCTCGGACTCGGGTGCGAAGTGGAGGTTCTCCATCCACATCGGTTCGAACCAGCTGAACGGGACGTAGATCTCGCAGCAGTCGATCTCCTTGCGGGGATCGCTGATGCCGGCCTTCTTGTAGAGCACGCGCGCACAGTCCTGGCCGGCCTGCGGGTTCACCTGGTCGCGACCGGAGAACATCGTGGGTTCGGTGCGCATCGCGGTTGCGTGGACCCAGGCCGGCTTTCTCGGCGCCTTCTTTGCCGCGGCTGCGTTGCCGAGCACCATTGCGCAGGCGCCGTCCGACGAGGGGCAGGTCTCGAGGTAGCGGATCGGGTCCCACAGCATCGGCGAGTTGGCGATCTGATCGAAGTCGACCCCCTCGAGCTTCAGGTGGGCGTAGGGGTTCTTGAGCGCGTTCAGGCGGTCCTTCAGCGCGACTCGGATGCCGGTGTCTTCGGGAGCGCCGGAGCGCTTCATGTAGGCGCGGATCAGCGGGGCGAAGTAACCGCCGGCGCCCGCGACCATTCCCTGTTGGAACGGAACTTTCACCGACAGCGCCCACATGGCGTTGCTCTCGCTCTGCTTCTCATAGGTGACCGTGAGGACGCGTTCGTGTACACCGGCCTGGATCAAGCTGGCTGCCACGATTGCCGTCGAACCGCCGACGCTGCCGGCGGTGTGGACCCGGAGCAGTGGCTTGCCGGCGGCGCCGAGCGAATCGGCGAGCATGAGTTCGGGCATCATCACCCCCTCGAACATGTCGGGCGCCTTGCCGACCACCACTGCGTCGATGTCCGCGTAGGTCAATCCGGCATCTTCGAGCGCGCGCGCAGCCGCTTCCCGGACGAGGCCGTACTGTGAGACGTCGATGCGCTTGGCATCGTGCTGGGTCTGACCGACTCCGATGACGGCGCAATGCTCGGCCATTACTCACCCTCCAATACGCACACGAGGTTTTGCTGCAGACATGGGCCCGATGTCGCATGGCCCAGTGCGCGGCGCGCATCGCCGTTCCAGATCGCATTCGCGGCCTCGCCGATTCGCGTCAAGCCGGCGACCATCACCGAATTGGCCGCCAGGGCGCCACCGGACGGGTTGACCTTCACGTCGTCCCCGAGGTTCAGCGCATCGCGCAGGATCAGCTCCTGATGGCTGAACGGTGCGTGGAGTTCGGCGACGTCGATGTCCACCGCGCCGGCCTTCTCGCCCGCGAGCGACGTCGATGTCGACTTCGCCAGGTCGCGCAGGCCCAGCTGGTGGGACTCGATGCGATGATCGATGCCACGAATCCAGGCGGGCTTCTTGCTCGCCTTGCGCGCGACGTCATCGGCGGCGATCACCATCGCGGTTGCACCATCGGAGATCGGTGGGCAGTCGTGCTTTCGCAATGGCGATACGAAGTACGGCTCGGCGAGCAACTGGTCGACATCGAAATCGCCCGTGAGCTGTGCATACGGGTTGCTCTTGGCGTCGGCGCGGTTGCGCGCAGCGATCTCGGCCATCTCGCGCTCGCTGTGGTCCGACGAATCGAGCAGCGCGCGGGCCTGGAGCGCGGCCAGGCAGACGGGGTCGGCGCCGAGGGGGGCGAGGGTGTAGGGATCGAGTTGCAGCGTCAGCGTTTCGCGGACGACACCCGGCGACGAGCGGCCGAACGAGAAGATCAGCGCCGAATCGGTCTCGCCGCACTGGATCTTGATCCACGCCTCGTAGAGGGCCCAGGCGCCGTCCATTTCGACGTGCGATTCCGCGATGGGGGGCCATGCGCCGAGGGCGTCGACCGCCATCACGAACGAGAACGACTGGCCCGCGAGGTAGTCAGTACTGCCCGAACAATAGAAACCGATCTCGTCCTTCGGGACGCCACCGTTCTCGATGGCTTCCTGGACCACCGGGATCAGCATCTCGACTTCGTTGCGACGGTTCTCTCTTCGGACATTCTTCGTTTGGGCAAACGAAACGACGGCTACGTCACGCATCAGAGGTGCTCCTTGAAATCGTCGAACGGAACGTCTGCTTCGTCGATCGGGCGGAAATAGCGGATGTTCTCGAAGGTCGGCCCCCATTCCGCCTCGGGTGCCCAGACGGCTTCGACGCGCATGCCCATGCGCACGTCCGCGACGTCGCACTCCTGGATCAAGGCAAAGAAGGGGATGTCGGCACCATCGAGCAGGATGTGAGCCGCCGTATAGGGCAGGGTCAAGTCGATGTTTTCGGAGGGAACGCGCACCACGCAGAACGTAGTGACCGTTCCTTTCGGTCCGACCTCGACTTCCTCCTGCGTCTCGACACCGCAGCGCGGGCAACTTCCACGAGCAGGGATGTAGACCTTGGTGCACTCGGTGCAACGCTGGCCGACGATGCGGCCTTGCTCCATGTGGCGCAGGAAGCGCGCGGTCGCGATGCCGGGTGTGAAGTCGTACTCGAGACGCGACGGGGTAACGATCGACTTGATGGGCTGCTTCTCTTCGCTCATCGTTCTTCCTCGGCTTCGAAGCAGGCCAGATCGAGGATCGAGCCCGTGGGGCTGTCGGACCAACGTGGCTTGACCCGCAGCCCGGTCGACATCTTCGACTCTTCGCCCGCGTCGACCGCGTGCAGCATCGCCGTGTCGGCGCCGTCGAGGAGAATCAACGCGAATGCGAACGGTCGGTCGAGGGGGTGATTGCGGAGTGGGTCGTTGACCCAGCACCAGGTCGTCACACTGCCTCCCGGCCCGACCGCGACGATCTCGTCGACGGCGGCGCCGGTCGACGGGTCGTACTCCATCGGGGGCACGTGCACGCGGCCGTCCGGAGTCTTGCTCCCGACGAGTTTGCGGTCGCGCAGCTCGGTGAAGAAGCGCCCGAGAACGGGGCCGACCGAACGTTTGTAGTCATACTCGAGGGCGTGGGGAGCCGAGAGTATTTCTGTCGATTGGGCATCCGTCATGCGTGTCTCCGGGCAGTAGTTCCAGGTCGGGGACTCTAGAACACGTTCTATTTGCGATCCACATCCTTGCGGATTGGATTCTGTCGCAGTGACGGTTCGTCGATCGGCTTCGCATTCCACGTCGCAACGGGTCGGTCGCGGTCGCAGCGTGTTCCGATGTTCCAGCCGGACATCGTTGGTCGATGCTCGGAACGAACGCGTCGACCGACACCGTTCGCGCCCCCAGCGGGGTGCTGATAGCCTTGCGATCATGTGGGTACGCAGCAGGCGGCCGGTCGTAATGTCTCTCGCCGCTCTCGTCTGGTGCGTTGCGTTGGGATGCGACCGTCCCGCCCCCGACCGCCCGAACGTGCTCGTCGTCGTCGTCGATACGCTCCGCGCGGACCGTCTGCCCTTCTACGGTGGTGAAGCGAAGAACGCGCGATTCCTGGACGAGTGGGCGGCGCGCTCCATCGTCTTCGAGCGCGCGTGGTCGACGTCTTCGTGGACGGCGCCCGCGACGGCGTCGCTCTTCACGGGCGTCTATCCGTTCCAGCACGGCGTTCACCTGGGGTTGAAGGCCTTCGAACTCATGAACCGCGAAGACGGCAAGCTGGAGCTTGATCGCATTCCCGATCCGCTGGAGACCCTGCCCGAGCTGTTTCGGAACAGCGGCTATCGCACATTCGGTGTGTCGGACAATCCCAACGTTTCGGACGCCCAGGGATTTACCGCCGGCTTCGATCGCTTCGAGAACTTCTCGTACTCGGGGGCGAAGCGGGTAAACGCGGTGCTCGCGTCCTGGGAGGCCGAAATCGCCGTTGCCGAGCCGTGGTTCGTCTATCTCCACTACATGGACCCGCACAAGCCCTACCATGTGCGCCGATCCTGGCACCGCCCAGCGACGGCGAACGACCGGTATGCGGCGAACGCCGCCGCCTATGACAGTGAGATTGGCTGGGTCGACCATCACCTGCGCATGGCCTTCGAACGGCTCGGCGTCGACTCGTCCACCCTCATAGTATTTACCGCGGACCATGGTGAGGAGTTCGGGGAGCACGGAAGCGGCAACCATCGATTCAAGCTCTACTCCGAGCTCACTCGCATTCCACTCTTCCTGCATCAACCGGGGGTGGCGCCGCGCCGTGTGCGGGCCAATGTCTCGCTCGTGGATCTGCTGCCGACGTTGCGGTCGATTCTGGGCCTGCCGCCCTCCGAGCAGGATGCGGGGAGCGATCTGACCGCTTACTACACGGAAGCGGGCGGCGTCCCCGAAGAGCGCGCGCTATTCGCCTCCCGCACGACGGGCATGGCCTGGAAGCGCTCCGTCGTTCGCGGCCACTACAAGCTGATCGAGACGCGGCCGGGAGGAGTCGAACTGTACGATCTCGAGAGCGACCCGGGTGAGCGGAGAAATCTCGCCGACGAGCGCGGCGATTTGTCTGCGGAGATGATCCGCTCCTTCGCCGACTACCGGGCCTCGGCACGCAAGTGGGATGGGGTCCGGACGACCGTCGAAGTCAGTCCTGAAGATCTCCGCCACCTCGAAGAACTCGGGTACGCGGATGGGGACGAATGATGACCCCGTGCGGGGATTCGCTCAGTGGCCACGGACGAGCGAACGGACTTCGGTCGATGGCGCACGTACCCGGCGCGTCCGACGAGCGATCGATTCAGTAGACGGGTTCGGCGTCCGCACCCGCAATCGGGCGATCGGGGACCTCTATGATGCCGAGCGCGTCGAGAATGCGAATCACCGTGTAGGTGGGATCGATCTCGAACCAGCGGGCTGCGAAGTCGGGCGACATCCCGTTCTTGTGGTGGTTGTTCTGGAACAGCTCACCCATCGTGACGAAGTCGAAGGGCAAGGTGTTGCGGGATGCGTCGTGGGTATCGAAGTTGCGGTAGCCGTACTTGTGGCCCGCCCAGTTGACGATTGCGCCGTGGATGGGTCCCATCAGGAAGTGGATCGGGAGCAGCAGGAACCAGTGCCAGTTCGGCGCGAACGCGACGTAGAAGAGGATGTAGAAGGCGCCGAACGCGAGCCGCACCGACCAGCGGTCGGCGATGAAGTCGAGAGTGGGCCATTCCGGCGTGTCGTTGCGAAAGCGCGGCTCGGGTTCCAGGCGTCGCTTCGCGAAGTCGACGTAGCGTGCCTTGGTCTGCCACATCATCGAGAACGGCGTCTTGTGGAAGAGCGGCGAGTGCGGGTCGCGCTCGGTGTCGCTGAATGCGTGGTGCTCACGGTGGAGGTAGGCGTACGCGCGAGGAACCAGAAACGACGAGCCCTGGCTGAGGAAGGTCAGGAGGTAGAAGAAGCGATCCCAGCGGTGACTCATCGTGAATTGCTTGTGGGCGCCGTAACGATGCAGAAAGAAGGTCTGGCAAAAAATCGACAAGACCCAGTGGGCGACGAGGAAGCTCAGGATGGCAATCATGGGCGGGCTCCAACGCTAGGGATATGGCTGCGCGGGGGGCGCACAACTACGCTACGTGTATCGATCAGGCATACCAGCGAGGTTGCGTAATAGTTCTGTGAAGAACGCGGTAGATGCGCCGAATCGGGCCTGAAACCCTCCTGTTGCTTGCGGGTGTGGCGCTCTTCGCTGTCCTGCTCGGGAAACACCTCGCCTACCCCGTGCTTTGGCAGGACGAGGCCGAGACGGCAATGTTTGCCACCCGGGTGATCGAGGTCGGTTATCCGAAGGTCCACGGCGCTCGAAATGTCCTGTACGAGTTCGGCTCGAACATCGCAGTCGGGGTCAAGGAGTCGGCCGACGCATACATCGGCACCACCTGGGGTCATTTCTTCTACGCGGTTCCGGGCGTGCTGTGGGCACAGGCGGCGACGGACATCTACGAAAAGACGCTGCGGGTGCGATTGCCGTTCGCATTCGCTGGGGCGCTCGGGATCGCGGTCTGGGTGCTCGCGCTGCTGCCGATCTTCCGCGACCGGCCGCGTCGGGCGCGCGCGTTCGCGGGCCTGTTCTTCCTGTGCGCTGCCGTTTCGGTTTCACTGTTGCTGCACCTGCGGGAGGCTCGTTACTACCCGTTGCTGATCCTCGTGGTCGGCGCGATCGCGTGGGTGCATCTACGGGTTCGCGTGTTCGGTGCGAAACGGGGCGTAGGCTGGGGCGCCTCACTTGCGCTGCTGCTGACGGCGACCTTCCATATCTTCTTCGCGGCCTGGTTCTTCCTGACGGCACTCCTCGGCTTCGATGCCCTTGCTGCGAGCTGGCGCGCTCGCGGCGACCTCGAGGCGCGGCGGCGTGAATGGATCGGTTTCGTACCGCTATTCGTCTCCGCGCTGTTGGTGGCTCCGGCTCTCGTCTTCTTCGAAACCTTCGCGATCGCGGCGTCGTTTCGCGAGCACTTCGGCTTCACGCTCGGCGGCTATCTGGGCAACCTGGGCTACTTCGCGCGACACTTCTGGCACTACGAGCTGCTCGCGCCCGCGATCTTCTGTCGGACGGCGGCGGTTGGCGTGGCTTTCGCGGCCCAACGCCGCGGCGTCGAGCTCGGAGACGAAACAGCGCGCCGCACGGCGACACAGCTCGCCGCGTTCATCGCGGGCTACGTTGCACTCAGCTGTGCGAACCCACTCGTATACGAGCGCTACTTCGTGGTGTTGAGCCCCGCAGTGATCGGCCTGTTCCTGATCGACTCGTCTACACTGCTCGACGCGGTCAGACGCCTCGCTCCCGGGCGCGCGAGACTCGCAGGGGGCGGAGCCGTCGCGGCAATTGCGTTGCTGCTGGTGGCCACGAGCGGCCCGCGTGTCGAGGCGGTGCGCGGGCGGCTTCTCGAGATCTCGACGCCGGTTCGCGGCCCGCTCGACTTCGTGATTGCACGCATTCTCGAGGAGGTCCCCGAGCCGGCCGAACTCGTGATCGCGACCAACTATGCGAATCACTCGCTCATGTTCTACCTCGGTAGTCACGTGATCGTCGGAACCAATCTGAACAACATCGTCACCGAGCGCAGCCTGGTGCCTGATGTCGTCGTCCCGCGTCGTCGCTGGCCACGCGGCCGATCCGAGTTGCGTGCATTCCTCGCCCGCGGCGACTACCGGAGCGAACAGCTGCCGGTTCGCGACCTTCACTTCAACCAGACGCCGGCGCTCACGCGCTCGTCGTCGATCCCGGACGTGCACCGCTTCGAGACTGCCGTACCGACCAACCGCACGCCGGCCCTCGAGATCTTCTGGCTCGAACCGGCATCCTGAACCCTCCAGCGGGCTGCGGGGTCGGACGAAAGGTGAGCGATTGGACACGGCCGAAGCGCAGCGGTAGAAAGGCTGATGCAGTGGCGGATAGAGACAGGACGATTCGGGATTTCGGCGAGCAATGGTCCCACTACGGTGAGAACGAGGGTTTCTACGGCTCGCTCGACCTGCTCCAGGATATGTTCGGGCCACTGCTCGCGACGGACGAGCTGCGCGGTGCCCGCGTCGCGGACATCGGCAGTGGCACTGGGCGCATCGTTCGGATGCTCGCTGCTGCGGGTGCCGAGCACGTGGTCGCAGTCGAGCCCTCGGCCGGAGTCGAGGTGCTGCGGGAAAATGTCCGGGATCTCGGCGACCGCGTAGAGGTCCTGCACGCGACGGGTGAGGAAGTGCCGGTGGATCGAGGCTTCGATTTCGTGGTCTCGATCGGGGTGATCCAGTTCATCGAGAATCCGCTGCCGACCCTCGAGGCCGCGTGTCGTGCGCTTCGGCCGGGCGGCCGCTTGCTGATCTGGGTCTACGGCAAGGAAGGCAACGAATTCTACGTGAGCTTCGTGAAGGCTGTCCGCGCGGTCACGACGCGCCTTCCCCACGCGGCACTCGCAGCGGTTTGCAGCGCACTCAATCTGTTGGTCGACGTCTACATCTTCGCCTGCCGATGGTTGCCGCTTCCGATGCGCGACTACATGCGCGGCACGCTCGCACGGGTCTCGCGCGAACAGCGCAAGCTCACGATCTACGACCAACTGAATCCAACCTATGCCCGGTACTACCTGGGGCCCGAGGTGAAGGCGCTGCTCGAGCGGGCGGGGCTCACCGAGGTGCGATTGCACCACCGGCGGGGTTACAGCTGGACTGCAATGGGTGTCCGGCCCGCGTGACAAGCGGCCGCAGTCTCTGTACCCGGGGATGTGATAGGCTCGAAAATTGGTGTCCAAGACGCGTCCTGAAAATCCGCTGATATCGATCGTCGTGCCCGTTCTGGACGAGGAGGGCTGCGTCGACGAACTCGTGCAGCGTGTCGGAGAGGCACTGTCGGGTCAGGGCGTTCGCCACGAGATCGTGTTCGTCGACGATGGCAGCCGGGATCGCACGCCCGAGAGGATTGCCGCCCAGCACCGAGCGAATTCCGCGGTCAAGTCGATCCGTTTTACGCGCTCGTTCGGACATCAGGCTGCCTTGATCGCGGGGCTCCATCACGCAAAGGGCGACGCGGTGGTGACGATGGACGGCGATCTCCAGCACCCGCCCGAGTTCCTGCCGAAGCTGATCGAGGCCTGGCGAGAGGGCACCGACGTCGTCAGCACCGTGCGGCTCCAGACCGAGTCCGAGCCCGGCGGTCTCAAGGGCTCGGTGTCGACACTCTTCTATCGGCTGATGTCCGCCCTCACTTCGGTTCGAGTTCGCCCGGCGGCAGCCGACTTTCGGCTGCTCGATCGGCGTGCGGTGGACGCATTCAATTCGCTCGAAGAGCGCTTCGTGTTCATGCGCGGATTGGTGCCGTGGCTCGGCTTCTCCGAGGTCCACTTCGACTACGAGGTTGGGACGCGTTTCGCGGGCGAGAGCAAGTACCGGCTGTGGCGGATGTTTCGTCTCGCACTCGACGGAATCTTCTCCTTCTCGGTCGTCCCGCTTCGCCTGATCTCGATTCTCGGGCTGTTCACGACCGCTTTCGGCATCGCATTCGGCATCTTTGCGTTGATTTCGTATGCGACGGGGCGGGTCGACGGTGCCGGCTGGACGAGCGTGGTCGTCTTGATCCTGATCTTCGGCGGAGTGCAGCTGCTCTCGCTCGGGATCGTGAGCGAATACGTTGGCCGGACCTACGAGGAGGTCAAGCGTCGACCGCGCTACGTGATCGAATCGCTCAGCGGAATCGACTGAGGTGCGTTGCGCGGTCTGCGGCGCCGGGTCCCCGCGTCTCAAGCATCACAAGGCGGAGGCGCAGATCTTTCGCTGTGGGCGCTGCGGCCTCGAGTTCTGGAATCCCGCGTCCGGCTTTCGCGCGGAGGACATGTACGACGCCGCCTATTTCAGTGATGCGTCGGCCGGGCACGGTTACGACGACTACGCCGATCTCGAGTCCGTGCTGCGGCTGAATTTCGCCCGGCGGTTGGCGCGGATCCCGCAACCGCCGCGCGCCGGCCGCCTGCTCGACATCGGCGCAGCCTTCGGTTTCGCGGTGTCGGAGGCTCGGCGCGCGGGTTGGGATGCAACCGGCATCGAGGTCTCGGTCGCCGCCGCACGCCGTGCGGGCACTGCGGCGCCGGGGCGCGTGCTGGTCGCGAACGCACTGCATGCGCCTTTTGCAGCTGCCAGCTTCGAAGTCGTGACGCTCTGGGACGTGCTCGAGCATCTCTCGGACCCCCACGCCGCGATCGCCGAGGTTGCGCGATTGCTGCGCCCGGGTGGCCGGTTGGTGCTCACCACTGGGGATGTCGGCAGTCTCGCGGCGCGGCTCTCCGGCGCTCGTTGGCACCTCTACACGCTCCCCGAACACCTGTTCTTCTTCAGTCGCCGGAGCTTGCGCGAGTTGCTCGGGGCGCACGGCCTGCGGGTCGAGTTCGCGCGCGCCGAGTCCTCGCTCTACACCGCCGGCTACCTGGTCGAGCGGCTGCGCAAGACGCTGTTGGGCAGGCCGCGGATGCGGACGCGCGCATGGCCGGGAGCCGGGCTGCGCGTGCCGGTGAATCTGTTCGACATCGTCACGGTGCAAGCCGTTGCCGCGGGCACGCCGTGAACGCGCGCTCCGTGCTCGGGCTGATCGCGGTCGGTCTCGCGGTGGCATTGGCGTGGCTCGCGTTTGCGACCCAGCCGACGTTGCCCGATTACCGCCGCCACCACGAGGGCTGGTCGGGAGACTTTCGCTCCTACTACCTGCCGAACGCGCAGTATGCGGGCGAACGGCTCGCGGCGGGTGAGTGGCCGTCCTGGAACCCCCACCAGGCGCTGGGCGGCCCGATGCTCGCGACGGCCCAGGTGGGTGCGCTCTATCCCCCCAACTGGTTGCACGCGTTGCTGCCGTCCGATCGCGCCTTCGTCGTGCTCGCCTTCCTTCATCTGGTGCTGGCTGCGTGCGCGGCCGGACTGCTCGTAACGGCCTTCGGCGGGCATTGGGCAGGCGCCCTGGTCGGGGGCTTCATCTACGCGAGTTCGCCCAACGTGATTGCGAGTATCTACTCGCCGCCGCTCCTCTATGCAGCGGCCTGGGCCCCGCTGCTGCTGTACGCGGTGGATCGCATCGTCGACCGCCCCACGCCACGCCGAGTGGTGGGCTTGGCCATCGTCGTCGGCATGATGCTGCTCGTCGGTTGGCCGTACGCGTTCGCGATGACGGGGTTCGCCGCTGCATTGTACGGCGGTGGGTTGTTGATCGCGCGTGGCGTGCGCGAGCGGCGACTCCCGTGGCGCACGGGGCTTGCGCTTGTCCTCGGTGTGGTTGCAGGCTGCATGCTCGCCGCACCCCAATGGCTCCCGACCAGCGAACTCCTCGCGCGCAGCTGTCGCGCGCTCGGGAGCGTCGTGGAAGGGCAGGCGGTCTTCGTGAACCGGCCCCACGATCCCGGGCTGATGTGGCGCGCGTTGCTGCGCTTCGGTTACAACGATGGCGTTCCGGGCTTCGTCGCACTCTCGCTCGCGTGCCTCGCGCTGTTGCTGCCCGGTCGTGGTCGCGTGCGGACCGCGGCCTTGCTCGCGATCGGTGGGCTGGCGCTGATCGTGTCGTTTCCTCTCCATGCACCTCTCTACGGCTGGCTTCGCGAACTTCCCGTGCTCGGCGACTTCCGTTTTCCGTTCCGGTATCGATTCCTGACGAATCTCGCACTCGCCGCCGCGGCCGGAGTCGGGGCCGCGCATCTGCTGCGACTACTCGCTCCGCGTCCGCGTCTCGCTTCCGCGGCGGTCGCGGCTGTGTTCGTCGCGTTCGCGTTCACGGTCACGTGGCCACTGCTGCACTCGACGCGGCCGTTCCCGCGCAGCGTGCCGCCGGCGCCGACCGTTGCCGATGAACTGCGCGAGAGTGGGGTCGATCTGCCCCTGGGTGGCCACCAACGCATCTACTGGGCGGAGCTTCACGGGAAGCGTGGACGCGACCGGGCTTTCGACGTCGTCTACGACATGGAACCGATGACGCTCGCTCGTACTGCCGAGTTCGTGACCTTCTTCGAGACCGGTCGCCCATCCACGCTGCTGACCCCGC
>CAXMSF010000414.1:0-3217 GCA_964196055.1 uncultured Gammaproteobacteria bacterium
GCGCATTGACGCGCAGGCCGGCACGTCGGACCCTGCTTCGGGTCGCAGCCGACCCGGCGGCGATGAAGTACGACGAAAGGAACAGCCGTTGTTGATCCGAGGCCCCGAAGACTTACCCACTCGCGAAATCACTCCCCGCAGCGTCTACCTGCGCCGCCGCGAATTTCTCGAAGGCGCGGTTCTCGGCGCCGCGGCGTTTGCGCTCGGATCCGCGCCCACTTCGTCCGCAACCGCCGTGGCCCGCTACGACACCGAGGAGACCCCGACCGAGGAAAAGGACGCAACGCAATACAACAACTTCTACGAGTTCGGCACCGATAAACGAGATCCCGCTCGCCATGCCGGAAAGATGAAGACACGCCCGTGGTCGATCCGAATCGAGGGTGAGGTCGCCAAGCCCAAAACGGTCGGGATCGAAGACCTGCTCGCGCCACACGTCATGGAAGACCGCATCTACCGCCTGCGTTGCGTCGAAGCCTGGTCCATGGTGATTCCGTGGCGCGGTTTCCAGCTGAGTGATTTGCTCAAGCGTTTCGATCCCACTTCACGCGCCCGCTACGTCGCCTTCCAGACCCTCCACGACTCCGAGCAGATGCCCGGCCAGCGACGTGGGATCCTCGACTGGCCGTACGTCGAAGGTCTGCGAATCGACGAAGCCATGCATCCCCTCACCCTTCTCGCGACCGGAATGTACGGTCGCGACCTGCCGAACCAGAACGGCGCCCCGCTGCGCCTCGTCGTACCGTGGAAGTACGGCTTCAAGAGCATCAAATCGATCGTCGCCATCCGATTGCTGGAGAAGCAGCCCCCGACAAGCTGGAATTCGTCCGCGCCGGGGGAGTACGGCTTCTACGCGAACGTCAACCCAGCGGTCGACCACCCACGCTGGAGCCAGAAGCGCGAGCGGCGAATCGGCGAGTTCCGAAAACGCGAGACCCTTGCGTTCAACGGATATGCGGACCAGGTAGCTGGGCTCTACCGCGGAATGGACCTGCGGAAGCTCTACTAGCATGGCCCCCGAAGCGCCGGCGGCGAATCCCAGGCCACGACGCCGGCTCCCGATCATCACGACCGCAATGACCACGCTGCCGCTGGCCTGGCTGGGCATCGCCTTTCTCCGCGACGAGCTCGGCGCCAATCCGATCGAAGAAATCACGCACGTGACCGGAGAATGGACGCTGCGCTTCCTGCTCGCGTCCCTCGCGATCACACCGGCGAGGCGGGCCTTCGCGCTCCCGGCCCTCGCGCCGCTGCGGCGAACGTTCGGCCTCGCCGCGTTCGGCTACGCGACACTGCATGCGCTCACCTACGTCGGGCTCGATCAGGGCTTCGACTGGGAGTTTCTGGCCGAAGATGTCCGTGAGCACCGTTTCGTCACCGCGGGCTTCGGCGCCTGGTGCTGCCTGCTACCGCTGGCCCTGACGTCGACGCGCCGGGCGATGCGACGACTCGGCCCGCGCTGGCGGAAACTCCACCGGCTCAGCTACGCGGCCGGGGTGCTGGGCGTCGTGCACTACATCTGGCTCGTCAAGGCCGACCTGCTCCCGCCGCTGGCGCATGCCGCGGTACTGGCCGCCTTGTTGGCCGCGCGTTTTCAGGGCCGGCGTCGCGCAGGCTGCTAATCTGTTCCGTCCGGCCCCGAGCCGGACCAGCGGGAGAATGGCCATCACCAGCGAGAAAGACGACGCACTCGGCTCCGAACGAAGCGACGGAAGCGATTCCGCCGGTGACGTTCACGTGGTACGGGTCGACGGCCGCGAGTTCGTCATCGTCGGCACTGCACACATCTCCCGGGAGTCAGCGGACCTCGTACGCGAGGTCATCGAGCGCGAAAAGCCGGATTCGGTGTGCATCGAGCTCGACAGCCAACGCTACGAAGCACTGTCCCAGAAGGCGCGCTGGGAGGCACTCGACCTCAAGCAGGTGATTCGCGACAAGCAGCTCGCAGCGCTGCTCGCGAACCTCGTGTTGGCTTCCTATCAGAAGAAACTCGGCGGCGCGCTCGGCGTCGCACCCGGCACTGAGTTGCTCGAAGCCGCCAATACCGCGAAGGAACTCGGCATCCCGATCGAGTTGTGCGACCGCGACGTACGAATCACGCTCCGCCGGGCGTGGGGCTCGATGGGCTTCTTCAAGAAAACGACTCTGATCACCACCCTCGCGGCAAGCCTCTTCGAGAGTCCTGAGCTGAGCGAGGAAGATCTGCGAAAGTTGCGCGAGCGCGACGCGCTGTCCGAGCTGATGAAGGAACTCGGCGCCGCAATGCCAACGCTCAAGCGCTCTCTGATCGACGAGCGCGATACCTACCTCACCCAGAAGATGAGGCAGGCTCCGGGTTCGAAGATCGTGGCCGTGGTCGGCGCTGGACACGTCGAGGGCATCCGCCATGCGCTGGCCCGGAACGAAGCGGTCGACCTCGACGCAATCAACACCGTTCCGCCGGTGTCGCCGGTCTGGAAGTGGATCGGATGGGCAATTCCCGCGGTGATCGTGGCCTCGTTGGCCTATATCGGCGTCACGAAGGGCGCGGAAGTCGCAGGCGCCAATTTGCTCTACTGGATCCTTGCCAACGGAATCCCCAGCACTCTGGGCGCGATGATTGCGGTCGCCCATCCGATCACGATCCTCTCCGCCTTCTTCGTCGCGCCGATTACGAGCCTGACGCCGGTGATCGGTGCAGGCTACGTGCTCGCGTTCGTGCAGGCATACGTTCGTCCGCCCCTGGTCAAAGAACTCGAGCAGCTCACCGACGACATCGGCATACCCCGCCGATGGTGGAGCAACCGGATGCTGCGAATCTTCCTGGTCTTCATTCTGACGACGTTCGGCAGCCTCATCGGAACCTACGTCGGTGGTTACGAGATCATCAAGAATCTCTTCTAGGAGCCGGCTGCGATCGCCGCAGCGGAGCGCTCGGTTCGAGGTTTCCGCATGCGCTTGAGGTCCATCGAGATCGTGGAGGACCGCAGCTCCGAAGCGCGCTGTGATGAGGGTTTTCTCCTGCTCTCGCGCCTGCGACTGCGCAATGAGTACGACGACGACTCGCATTCGCGCGTCTACGATTGCGATCTGATGTCGCGACCCGGAAGCGATGCCGTGGCGGTGCTGCTCTACCACATCGATGGCCGCCGCCGGGTCCGGGTATTGCTGCGCGACGCAATTCGTCCACCGGTCTACCTGCGCCTCCACAAACGCCTGGTCCACCCGGACCCTCACA
>CAXMSF010000415.1:0-12545 GCA_964196055.1 uncultured Gammaproteobacteria bacterium
CACAATCGAAAGCAGCAGGGGAAGGATCGCGACCAGGAGCAGGTACTCGTTGGGCACGGTTGCTGTCTTGGTCACCTCGTCCACTCGCGTAAGCTCGCCGACGATCCACGAAGCTGCGGCCGCACCCGAAGTCGCGCCGATCGCGATCATCGGCATCATTCGCTTGCCTCGTTCGTCGGAGTAGATATCCGCACAGAAGGTCCAGAACTGAGCGACGACGAACACTCCGAAAATCCCCACCCAGAGATAGAAGAGGATTCCGGACCACGGGAGTTTCCCGAAGAAGACATCGGGCTGGATGCAGAAGAAGAGCAGCATGTTCGAGATGCAGAACAGGGTGGCGCGCGTGAAGAGCGGCGTTCGGCCCCAGCGCACCGCGAGCTGCCCGTACCAGCCGACGATCGGCAGAAGCAGCAGGGCCTGCGCAAAGCTCGAATACGCCTTGACCTCGATCGGCGCGAGTCCCTCGATACCCGAGATCGACAGCCAACCTTCGCGCAACGGCTTGATGAAATAGTAGGCGCAGAGGATCAGGAAGACGTTCGCGAACATCAGTAGCGCGGTCGGCCCCTCACCTGGGCGAACCTCGGTAAAGATGCGCAGGACGCGCTCGGTCTTCGAAAGCTGATTGCTTGCCACGATTCAGACCCCCGGGCTCCGGCCCCGCGCCCGCAATGTAGTATCGGGCACGGCCCGAAGCGAGGCGGAAGCGCGGATTGTTCGAATCATCCAGGGCTGCCGGATCGAGGTCGAGGAGAGTTTGCCGGGCGAGCCCTCGAGCGCGCGGAGGGTGGTTCTAGCTCAAAACTCCACGTCGTCGAAGGTCAATGCGACCTGCCAGGTCTTGAACGCCAAGGTATCGCCGACCGCAGCTGCCGCGTACGCGATCGATTCATGGACCTCTTCGAGCAGCACGATCCCGCGAACCCGCTGCCCCTTGCCGCTCAGATGCTTCGAGACCCAACCGATTCGCTGAAGCATGCCCGAGATCAGCTCTGCGCCGTCCTCGCAACCGACCACCATCACCACCACCAGACCACCCTGGGCATCCCAGGCGAGCAGGTCGATCTCTCCCACCGCCGACGTATACCCGACTCCCTGCGGCGTGCCTTTCTCGCTGGTGTAGATGGACAGGCCGGGCTCGAGTAGTCCGGGTTGCTCGGCCAGCATCCCACGCAGCGCGTCCGGATCCGGCGAACCGACGGATCGCTTCTGCGATCCACTCGACACGGTCGGCGGATCGTCCTTCTCCTCGAGTTCGCCCGAGCCGGTCTCGCCCTTCGGGTCCTCGATCTGCGAACTCAGGTCCAATTCGACCTCAGCCGGCTCGTTCAGCTCGACCTCTGCGGCTTCGTCGAGTTCGACCTCGGGCACCTGCTCCGTCATTTCTTCCACCTCGGCGGTCACGTCCAGCTCCCCGGAATCTCCTGGCCCGGCCTTCACTTCGTAGTCGGCCTGCGGAAGTACATTCCGCAGGCGAGTCGGCCGATCGGGCGTTCTCTGGATCGTGTTGCTTCCGCAATTCGGGCAGGCGCTCCGCCCCTTGGCGATGCGGGTATTACAAACCTTGCAGAACATTCCGTTCTCCCTGGAACGAGCATCCGGGAACACATCGACGCGTAGCTATCAAGGTTGCCTATCGGCGGATGGATGCCTGCCCTAGAGCGAAAAGCGCGCCCGGAACACCGATCAGACCCGCGTGATCGGGATGTGGCGGGCTTGGGCGCGGACGCGCTCGACCCAGGCCGCCACCGGCGGCGTGCGATCGAGGTCGAATCCTCCCTCGTGGGCGACGTGGGTGTAGGCGAAGAGCGCGATGTCGGCGATGCCATAGACCTTGTAGCCATTGCCGGATTCATGGAAGTCGTAGAGGCGAAGCACGAATACTCCGGGGCGCGAACACGTCGAAGCTAGCGAATGCAATGGCGGTCGGGCAGAATTCACAGCGTGGCGCGAACACACCTCTGTCTCCGGGCTCTGCTAGGACTGCTGGTCGCGGCCGCGCCGCTTCCACTACACGCAGACGAACGCACCCTCGAGGGCCATGTCACCGTCTCGAGCGAAACGGACGCCGGACCGGGCATGTGGAGCGTAGCTCCCGAACGGGCCAACGAGGCAACGCCCACCGACGCTCAACGCCGCACGATCGAGCAGCTGCAGGCGATCGGATACGTAAGCGGCTCGACCGAGCCACGCGGCAACGGAATCACGTTGAACGACCCAGCCCGGGTGTGGCCCGGAATCAACCTCTATACCTCGGGTCACGAACCCGGCGCGATCCTGATGGACATGGCGGGGCATGAACTCCACCGCTGGAAGTTCGAGTATCACGACGCCTTCCCGGACTCGATCTGGGCCGGCCACCCCAACACCGAATGGTGGCGACGCGCCTACCTCTACCCCAACGGCGACATCCTCGCGATCGTCGAGGGCTTCGCACTGCTGAAACTCGACAAGGACTCGAAACTACTCTGGGCCAGCCCCATCGGCGCCCACCACGACCTCGACGTCCGTCCCAATGGTGACATCTACGTCCTGACACGCGAGGCGAGCATCATTCCGAGGGTGAATCCGGAGGCTCCGGTGCTCGAAGACTTCGTCACGATCCTCGGGCCGGACGGAACGGAGAAGCGGAAGGTGTCGTTGCTCGAAGCGTTCGAGGGTTCGAAGTTCGAAAAGCTCTATCGATCGCAGAACCGGATCCGCGGTGACCTATTCCACACCAACAGTCTGGAAGTCCTCGACGATCGACTCAGCCAGCGGAACCCCGCCTTCCGGCCCGGACGCATTCTCACATCGATGAACAACCTGAGCGTGATCGCGGTCGTCGATCTCGATCACGCGCGCGTGGAATGGGCCGTCAAAGGCGGCAGCCGCGGCCAGCACGACCCCAAGATCCTCGACGACGGCCACCTGCTGCTGTTCGACAACCGTTCGAAACCCGGCGTTTCGAAGGTGCTGGAATTCGACCTCTCGAAGGGGCGCCCGGTCTGGCAGTACGGCGGCACGAAGGAGCAACCGTTCTTCTCGAAACACCTCGGGACCGCACAGCGCCTCCCGAACGGCAACACGCTGATCACCGAATCCGAATCCGGTCGCGCGTTCGAGGTAGGGCGCGACAAGCAGATCGTCTGGGAGTTCTTCAATCCCCATCGAGCCGGCGAGAACGATCGCTACATCGCAACGATCTTCGAGTTGCTGCGCCTGCCGCTCGACTTTCCGCTCGACTGGAGCCAGAGCGCGCGGGCGACCGAGACGCGCCGGACACCTCAACCTTCGGAATCGATCGCGCCGACAGGCGGTGCTTCGGTCGGCGGGCCGGGAATCACGATCCGCGGCGGGAATTGAAACGCCAGCGCGAGGTTTTCCCAGAAATCGTGGTGGTTGTAGATCTTCCGCTCGATCACTTCGATCGAAGCGAGATTCGCGACCACCCATGCCGGTGCGCGACCCGCGTCGACCGCCCGCCGGTACAACCCCGGCCCGACGACAGCCGCTTCGCGCTCGATGCGGACGATGTCCTTCGAAAGCGGGATCAGCGGCGTCTTGTGTCCGGGCTTGAGCCAACCTGCCTCGGTTCGCGCGAGCACTGCGTCGGTCAGCCCGAAGCCGTGCACCCAGCGGTCGCGAATCCCCATGTATTGCCTGCGGCACCAGGTGCCCGCGAAGATTCTCGCGTAACCCCGGGTCGCAACCTGCCGCCCTGCCCCACGCAGCATTTCGGGATTCATCTTGCCCGAGAGCAGTTCCGGCTGGAGGCTCGCATGCTGGCGATGCCAATCCGCATCGTCGATGAAATCGACGGGCTCGTGTTCGCTCTCGCCGAAGAAGGGGTGAGCGGAGAGCTGGGGAGGGACCAGGAAGAAGACGCCCAGCGAGACGCCCAGCATGGCCGCCGATCCGATCACTCGCCGTCGCCCCGCAGCGAGACCGCCCAGCGCCGCTTCGAAGATCCCGGCCGAAGCGCAGACCGCGAGCGAGAAGGGAAATGCGAGGTACCAGTAGTGAACGTGGCTGCCGCCGACGCGGGCCACGTAGGCCGCGATCGCTCCCGCAATCACGAGCATCGCGATTCGCTCGCTCGCATGAGAACTGGGCTCGCTCACGTCGGACGCTTTCCCGCGCCGGCGCACGGCCAGCGCGACGCCGACCACCACGACTGCGAAGCCGGCGAGGTGGTAGGTCCCGGCTGTGTCGAGGAGGTAACGCCAGCCCTGGTCGAAGCGAACGCCGTCCTTCAGATGAAAGGTATTGGGAAACAGGTCGGCGTAATAGCGGATTCGAAATATCAGCCAACCTCCGCTCGCGACCAGCGACGCGACGAACAACGACCAAGGAAAGCTCTGCCGACGCCACCACACGAACAACGCAGCCAGGCCGACCGCAAGCGCGAGCTCCGGGCGGGCCAACGGCGCGAGCGCGAGCAGGAGCGCAAGCCACCGCGACTGCGGCCGTAGCAAGTACAGCGCGAGCGCGGGTGCCATCACGTGCGCGAGTGGAGTCTCGAGTCCGGAAGTGAAGAATGAGGCCAGCCCGTAGTTGGTGACGAGGTACGCGAGCGGCAGGTTCAGGATCACGGAATCGCGCGGTGAGAGTTCGCGATTGAGGGTGACGAGCAGCGCCCAGAATCCGACGAAGGCCGCGCAACCGACTCCCGTTACGATCGCGGGCCAGGCCAGCCCGAGCGCGCGCAACGCAATCAACAACAGACTGTGAAGCGGACTGCTGAACCCCTCGACGAATTCGCCCGCGTTGTAGACGAGACCGAGTTTCATGAACAGCAGGTTGTCGACGTAGCGGAAATAGATGAAGGAATCGTCCATCAGCCAGCGGTACCGCACGACGAGCGTGAGGCCGATCGCGAGGTACAGCCATTCGAGTGCAGCCGGGCGTGGCAGCGCGACCTTCCGCACCTGCGCGTTCACCGAGCCCTCTTGTAGCCGCGGATCTCGGCATCCCATTCGTAGTAGCGATCGAGGTCCGGGTGCGCGCGCAGCTCATCGGGCGCGGTCACGACATTGCCCAACCGCCGCTTGCCGCGCTTCCCGATCAGCACGTAATCCGGTTTGCGCGAGAAGACGTAGTCGGGGTTCGAGCGTTGGTGACCGGGCAACGCAAAGCGCTCGTCGCCCGCCGGGCGTTTCGAGCGCGCGATCGTCGGGTCGACGAGACCGAGGATGTCGAGGATCGGCAGCTCCGAGTGAAATCCGAACGACCCGATCGCACCCGTGGCGACCAGCGCAATTTCTTCGTCGCGCGCCAGCAATACGGCGGCTCGATGCTCAGCGAGGCGCTCGTTCTTTGCATCCTCCTCGCGTTCGCGAGCCGGCTGCCCGACGCGCGGTGCCTTCGCAATGGCCTCCCGGATCGTGGCGCGTTCGACGCCCATCAACCCGAAGAAACTCCAGTAGAAGCTCAACGCGACTGCGGCGGCGGCCACTGCTCCGACCGCCGGCTTACGGTCGAAAGCCATCGCCACAGCACAGACACCGAGCGCCGCAAGACACGGAATCAACGACATCAGGTAGCGTTGCCCGGATCCGATCGAAATGCCGTAGGCGAGCATCGCAACGATGTAGGCGGCGCCCGGTTGCCAGCGCGGATGGCGCAACATGAATGCGGCCGGCAGCGCACAGGCACCCGAGTTTCCAATCAGAAAGAACACAGCGCTGACGGCGCTGACGCCGAGAGAAACGCCACCGACCTTCGCGTAGAAAGTGTTCGGGAGCGGATCGCCGTAGTACGCCACGCGGAACAAAGTGAGCCCGATCATCACCGCGCTGTAGCCGAGCGGGCCGCGCCAGGCGGCCGGCGCCCTGAAGCCGAGCCGGAGCAGTCGGAAGCCGAAGACGGCCGCCGCGACCAGCGCCCCTTCCGGGCGCGTAAGCGTCGCGAGCGTCGCATATGCGGTGGCCTGCCCATCGCGACCATGCGCGTCGGCGGCGAGCGTGCCGACGACCAGCGCCACGAATAGTGGCGTCTCCATGCCCGCGGTGGACCAGCGCGCGAACACCGGCGATGCGTAGACGAGTGCTACCGCGACCGCAGCCCAGGGACGCTGCGACGGGCGCAGCCCAGCAGACGCATACACGTAGGTGGCCGCCAGGGCCAGGCAGCCGCTCGCCAGACCGAGAGCGTGACCGACCGCCTTGGCCTCGAAACCGAGAGCGAGCCCGCCCGCGACGAGCAAGGTCCACAACAGGTTGCTGAAGCCTTCGACGTACTCACCGATGTTGTAGACGAGTCCGTGCCCCTGTGTGAGGTTGCTCGCATAGCGGTACGAGATATAGGAATCGTCGTACTGCGGCGGGATCTGCCACGACTCGAGCAAGAACGCCGCGAGCAACCCAACCAGCAGGAGCCCTCCGAAACCGATCCCGACACGGTCAGGGATTACCGAATCCGCGGTCAATCAGGCCTCCCGCTCGTCATCCCCATCCTGTCTGCGTCCGAATGCCCGGAGCGTCGGTCGAAAACAGTGTACACCGCGATCCACGATGGTCGGAGTTGTTCGTATCGACTATCCTGCTCTCCCCCGGAATCGAGGAGATCGCGATGCCCATCGACCCCACCGCTGTTGGAAATTCAGGAGGCCCGCAGGATCGATCCTGGACGTCGAAAGACTGCCTGTTGTATTCGCTCGGCGTCGGCGCCGGCATCGACGAATTGAACTTCTCGACCGAGAAGGACCAGGAGGTCTTGCCGACCTTCGCAGTCATCATCGGAGGCGGCGGCGTCCCATTCAACAAGATCGGCACGTTCAATCCCGCCATGCTGGTCCACGGCGAGCAGTCCATCGAGGTCTTCCGACCGATTCCTGCCGATGGCACGCTGCGCAGTACCGGCCGTGTAGCCGCCATCTGGGACAAGGGCGAGGGCAAGGCGGCAGTGGTCGTGATGGAATCCGAGTCCGTGAACGCCGAAACCAACGAGCCGCTGTTCAAGACCACCATGTCGGCCTTCCTCCGCGGCGAAGGCGGTTTCGGCGGCGAGCGCGGGCCCTCAGCCCCGAAGACCAACGTGCCCGACCGCGCGCCCGACCACGTCGTCGGCTATGAGACACGACCCGACCAGGCACTCATCTACCGGCTCTCGGGCGATCGCAACCCACTCCACTCCGACCCCGAGTTCGCAAAGATGGCCGGCTTCGACCGCCCGATCCTGCATGGACTGTGCAGCTACGGCTTCACCGGACGCGCATTGCTGCACGCGATCTGCGACGGACAGGTCGATCGATTCAAGTCGATGTCGGTCCGCTTCTCGAAGCCCGTGATGCCGGGCGACACCCTCACCGTCTCGATGTGGGTCGACGGCAACGAAGCCGCTTTCCAGACCCGCACCCAGAACGACGAGATCGTCATCGACCACGGAAAATTCACGTTCGCGTAGTGGTCGGGGCGGGCGACCCCGCCCGCGGCACTCGACTGCCGGAATCAATCGGCGATCAGATCAGGCGCGCGCGCTTCCAGCATCCGACGGAGGCCGTCGCGCCAGTGAACCTCCGTCCTGCCCACCAGCTCGTGCATCCGCGTCGGGTCGAGCGCCAAACCCTGCAACGTTTCTTCGGTGCTTCGAAACTTCGGCGTGAGACCGGTGAGTGTCCCGAGAAAGACACACCAGTCCTCGAGGCTGACTGCGTCGCTTCCGCCCCAGTTCACGACCGTCGCGGGTACTGACGCGACCTCGAGCAGCTTCGGCAGCTGCGCGATGATGTCGTCCTCGTGGATCGGGTTGTAGAGATTCCGGCCCTCCGAGTGCACGGGGATCTCGACGCGGTTCTGCATCATCACCAGGTGGTAGAACGGCCAACCGCCGTTGTCGCCATAAGGAACACTGAGACGCGCGATCGTGGTCGGCAGATTCCATTGGCGCGCCCCGAAACGCGCCATCGTCTCGGCGGCGATCTTGCAGATGCTGTACGTCGGCAACATCACCTTGTGATTGTCGCCGTAGGGAGACCCTTCGACCCGCGCGTCGTGTGCCCCTTCCGCATAGACCGCCCCGGACGAACAATGCAGGAAGGCGCGCGCATTTCTGCAGTGCGACATCAAGCGACCGACTCCCTCGGCGTTCGCGGCGAGGTCGTAATCCCAATCGCCGCTCTTCACGACCGCGAAGTTCACGACGACATTGAAGTCGTCCGGGCACGTATCGAAGGAATCCTTCGCGAGGTCCAGCGCAATGCAGCGAACCCCCATCTCTTCCAGCTGCTCGCGCTGCTTGGCATCGCCGAAGCGGCCGAGTCCGTGCACGTCGTTCGACTTCGAGAGTTCGCGCGCCACCGGCAGACCCACCTGACTGCTGGCGCCGGTGATCAGGATCTTTTCGTTCTCGAGCATGGCCTCCCCAGTCGCGCCGCGTGGCCTATTCGACCTCGAGGCAGTATCCGCCGTACTTTCGCACATTGATCACGGCCGTATCGAAAATCAGATACTGGCCCTTCACCCCCATCAATGTGCCTTCCAGCAGCGGCAGCTTGTCGAGATTGTGCGAGACGACCTTGCTCGGATACTCGCTCACCGGATACTCGAGCGATACCTGTTCGGCGTCGGGTAGCGGCTCACCGGGTATCGCGTCGCCCGCGAGCTTCTCGTCGAGTGTGGCGAACAAACGATCGCGCTCGGCCGCGAGTGCAAGCGAATCCGGCGGCCCCTTGAGCATTCTGCGCCAGTTCGTCTTGTCCGCGACGAACTCCGCGAGCAGGACCTCCAGCCTTCCCGCCTCGAGTCGATCCTTCACCCGGCGAACGACCAACGCTTCGGCGGCTCCCTGGTCGATCCAGCGCGTCGTGGGATCGATGCCTCGGGTCACACCGACCTTGAGCCCCGACGTATTCGCGAGATAGACACTGTGCGGAATCAGGCAATGCGTTTCGCCCCACGCCGGCTCGCGACAACTGCCCTTGGCGTAGTGACAGAGTTCGGGCTTCACGATGCAGATGTCGCAACACGCGAGTCGTTGAAAGCACGGGAAGCAGTAACCCTGCTGAAAACTCTTCTTGATGCTGCGATCACACTCGATGCAACGGATCTCACCGTCGAAGCGCAGCGCGAGCGTCTGACCGATTCGCTCGTTGAGCGGAAACGATTCAGCTCCGATCGGCAGCGTGTACCGCACCGGAACCTCGAGCGCGCTCTTCATCTTCGCGATCGGGCCTCGGAAAGCCAAATGCGCCCCTCCGGACGGCGAAGCGATCAGCCGTCCGACGCGACGACCTTCTCGGGATCGCTCTCCGGAACGGACTCGCTCGGCACTGATTCGTCGCTGGAGGCGAGGGCCTCTCCGACCGGCGCATCGCCCTCCCCGGCCGAAAGCCGCTCGGGCTGAAGGCCCTCCAGGAAGTCGACCGAGCCCTCCGGGCACAGGCTGCTCGCACCCGTGGCGAGGTGATCGTAGACCTCTCGATACTGGTGGGTCAGGTCGCGCAGCAACTGCGAGGTGCCCGTGAAGTGCTCGACGACTTCGCCCCGATAGCCATCGAGCTGCTCGCGCGTCCGATTGATCTCGTCTTTCGCCGCGTCGACCGACGCCTGCGCGAGTTCGCGCTCCTTGTTCGCCGACTCGAGCTTCGACTTCAGCTCGAGAACCGCCTGCCGGCCGTTTCCGGTGAACCGTCCGATCAGGATTCCAACCGCGAGTGCAACGACGCCGGTGAGGATCGAAATCACAAGGGGGGACATCATGGCGAAACTCCTTTAGGGGTGCGGCGCGAGTCTAGCCCATCGACGTTACGAGCCGAAGTGTTCTTCGAGGTACTCGATGATATCGGCGGACTCGTGCAGCCACTCGGAGCGCCCGTCGTCGTGGTCGATCCGAAGGCACGGCACCGTCTGCCGGCCCGTGGCTTCGATCAACTCCATGCGCAGTGCCGAACTCGCGTTGATGTCACGCAGCTCGAGGTCGAGGCCGATGCGCCGCATCAGGCTGCGGACGCGTTCGCAGTATGGACACGAACGCGTCTGATATAGGGATAGTTTTTCTCGATCGGGCATTCTCGCACGGCTCCTCGGGCGGGACGGAATCGTGGCCCAGGTTTTCCGCCACCGCCAGAATGCCGCGACGTCGGTGGCTGGTAGCCCGATGCGGGAGGCGTCACAATCTGTCACCCGGGGGAAGAGATGACGATCGAGAAAGCTCGAGTGGGTGGAGCCGCGCGGCGGGAAGCGGAGCAACGAGCGCGACCGCACGCGCGCATCACGCTGATTCGCCACGGCGAACCCGACTGGACGCCGAGCGACGGCCCATCGGTGAACGACCCCGCACTCACGGCCTTCGGCGCGGCGCAGGCCCGCGCCACCGCCAAGCGCGTCGCTGCGGAAGGCATCGACGCGATCTATGTGAGCCCCTATCGGCGTTCACAGGAAACCGCCGCCGCGCTCGCAGAGGTGACGGGCCTCACCCCGATCACGGTCGAAGGACTCGCCGAAGTGGGTGTCGCGGTCGATGGTCTCACCCAGGCCGAGGTCGACCGCTACTTCGTCGATGGCATGCAGCGTCCGCTCGACGAGCACTGGGAGGGTTGGCCCGGAGCGGAGACCTTCCACGACTTCCACGCGCGCGTGACCGATGCGATGACGGACATCCTCGGACGCCACGGCTGTCGACCTGCTCGCGTGCTCGAATTCACGACCTGGCAGCTCCCCGATCCGAAGCCGCGCATTGCGGTCGTAGCGCACGGCGGCACCAATTCGGTCGCGCTCACGCATCTGCTCGACATTCGGCCCGTGCCGTGGGAGTGGATCCGCTTCGAGAGCGAGCTGGCCGCATTCTCGGTGCTCCAGGCCCGCCAGGTCGGCCCGGAGGGCTTCGTGTGGTCGCTCCAGAATTTCAACGAGATCGATCCGCTGAAGGCAGCAGGGCTGCGCTGACGACCCGCGCGGTATACTGCGCGCGATCGATCGGAGATCGCGCCGGTCGCGGAGCCCCCTAGTGACATCGCTCGTCCTCTACCACAATCCCGGCTGCAGCAAGTCGCGCGGTGCGCTCGAAATCCTGCAAGAAGTCGCTGCGGAGTTCGAGGTCGTCGAGTACCTCGAGACGGCGCTCGACCGCGCGACGCTCGAGAACCTGCTCGACCTGCTCCCGGGCGCGCCCGCGGACCTCGTACGCAAAGACAAGCACTTCAAGGAGCTGGGCCTCGATCCCGACGCTTACGAGAGCCGAGAGTCCGTCGTCGCGCTGCTGATCGAGCACCCGAAGCTGATGCAACGGCCCATCGTGAGCGACGGCCGCCGCGCGCTGATCGCACGCCCGTCGGAAGCGGTGCGCGATCTGCTGCCGTAGGTTCCGGCCGCCCCTCGCTCAGCATCTCGCCATCGCCGCGAGCCTCGGAGCACGATGTCTGAACGGCTGCCGCCCTGCCCCCATCGACCGCCCTGCCCCGGCTGCCCGCGCTACGGCGAGCGCGGGATCGCCGCAGCCATCCGCGGCCGCCTCGAAGATTTCGCGGCAGCGCACGGCGTAACGCTCGAAGTCGTCGCTGGCGCGCGACTCGGCTTCCGCCATCGTGCGCGCCTCGCGGTCCGTGGACGGGCGAACTCGCCGAAGATCGGCATCTTCCAGACGGGCACTCATCGCATCGTCGACATCCCGAACTGTCGCACCCACCACCCGCTCGTGAACCGAATCGCAGCGGCGCTCAAACAGGCGATCCGCGAAACCGGCGTATCGCCTTACGCCGACCGCCCGCACCGCGGCGATCTTCGCTACGTCCAGGTCGCGGTCGAACGCAGCAGCGGTCGCGCCCAGGTCATCCTCGTCGGCAACTCCGACGAGCCCAACCCGCTCACGGCCGTCGCCGAAGCGCTGACTGCTGCAAGTGGCGACGCGCTGCACAGTCTCTGGTGGAACGGCCAGCCCGAACGCAGCAACGCAATTCTCGGGCCGCACTGGCAACGACTCTACGGCGAAGAAGCCGTCGAGGAACGTATCGGCGGCGTGTCGGTGTTCTTCCCGCCCGGTGCGTTCGGACAGAGCCACCTCGACCTCGCCGACGCGCTGGTCGAACGGGTGGCGAGCTGGATTCCGGACGGCGCTCGGGTCGCGGAGTTCTACGCCGGTTGCGGGGCGATCGGTCTCGGGCTGCTCTCTCGCTGTGAGGCGGTGACGTTCAACGAACGCAGCGAGCACGGTCTGCGCGGCCTCGAACTCGGGCTGGCCCGGCGCCCTTCCGAGGAACGCGGACGGGCGCGTATCGCAGCCGGGCCGGCCGGCGAACGCGTCGACGCGCTCGCCGGCGCCGACTCCGTGGTGGTCGATCCCCCGCGCAAGGGCCTCGACCCGGCCCTGCTCGAGTCCCTCGTACGCACCCCCCCCTCCCTGCTCGCCTACGTGAGCTGCGACGTGGATTCCTTCGTCCGCGACGCGGAGCGGCTGCTCGGGGATGGCGGCAATCGGCTGCGCGAACTCACCGCATTCGCACTGTTCCCGCACACCGAGCACACCGAAATCACGGCTCGATTCGAGCATGCCGCGGAGGAATCGCCCGACACACGCGAGCCGACGCGATAGTCTCTGTCCCCACCCCGAAGCCCCGCACAGCTCCG
>CAXMSF010000416.1:0-7118 GCA_964196055.1 uncultured Gammaproteobacteria bacterium
TTCGGTGCACCGATCGCCCACGAGGACCACGCCCAACGCGCCTGCTACGCGGCACTCCACCTATCCGACGCGCTGCGCGAATACGCTCGCGAGCTGCGCCGCGAACGCAGCCTCGATTTCTCGACCCGAATGGGAATCAACTCCGGCGAAGTCGTGGTCGGCCGGATCGGCGACGACCTCCGCATGGACTACACCGCCCAGGGTCAGAGCGTCGGACTCGCCGCACGGATGGAAGCACTCGCCGAGCCCGGCAAGGTCTATCTGACGGCTGCCACCGCGAGCCAGGTGAAGGGATTCTTCGAACTCGAGAACCTCGGCGACTTCAACGTGAAGGGCGTCGCCGAACCGGTGCCCGTGTTCGAGCTCGCCGGAGTCGGCGCGCTCCGCACGCGATTCGACGTATCGCGCTCGCGCGGGCTCACCCACTTCGTCGGGCGCACGAGCGAAATCGGCCTGCTCGAGGCCGCGCTCGAGGCCGCGAAGCGCGGCAAGGGCCGCGCGGTCGGAATCGTCGCGAACGCGGGCGTCGGCAAGAGCCGGTTGTGCTTCGAGTTCACCGAACACTGCCGGGCCGCGGGTGTGGCAGTGCTCCAAGCCAGTGGCGTCGCACACGGCAAGAACATCCCGCTGCTGCCGATTCTCGAGGTCTTCCGCGCCTACTTCGGCATCGAGGACCAGGACGACCCGCAGGGCGCGCGCGAGAAGGTCGCCGGGCGCCTGCTGCTGATCGACGAGGAATTTCGCGCCTTCCTGCCGCTGGTCTTCGACTTCCTCGGCATCCCGGACCCCGACCTGCCCGCTCCGGTGCTCGATGCCGCCGGCCGGCAGCGTCGGCTCGTCGCCGTCATGCGCAGCCTGATCGAACGCGGCAACCCGGGGGGCTTCGTGCTCATGATCGAGGACCTCCACTGGGTCGATTCAGCAAGTGACGCGTTCGTCGCAGAATTCGTCGATGCGATCTGCGGCGGCCCCGGACTATTGGTGTTGAATTTCCGCCCCGAGTACCGCGCCGACTGGATGAACAAGACCTGGTACCAGCAACTCCCGCTCGAGCCGCTCGGGCCCGAGGCGATCCGGGAGATGCTCGACCATCTGCTCGGCAACGATCCGACGGTCGCGGGCCTCTCCGGCAGGATCCACGAACGCACGCAGGGCAACCCCTACTTCACCGAAGAAATCGTACGCTCGCTGGTCGAGTCCGGTGCGCTCACTGGGATCCGCGGCAGCTACCGGCTCGAATCCCCGGTCGAGGGCCTCGACGTGCCCTACTCCGTGCACGCGGTGCTGTCCGCGCGGATCGACCGGCTCGCCGAACGCGAAAAGCTCCTGCTCCAAAAGGCCGCCGTGATCGGAAAGGATTTCCCGGAGTCGATCCTCGCGACGGTCTCGGAACTCCCGGCGCGCGAATTCACGGATTCGCTCGCGAGGTTGTCGAATGCCGAGTTCATCCACCAACAGGCCCTCTACCCGATCTCCGAGTACGCCTTCGCGCATCCGCTCACCCAGGAGGTCGCGCTCGGCTCCCAGCTCCACGAGCAACGCGCGCGCACCCATCTCGCGGTCGCTCGCGCGATTCAGGAAGCCGACCCCGAGCGCATCGACGAACACGCCGCGCTTCTCGCTCACCACTTCGAGGAAGCCGGGAATCTGCTCGACGCCGCGCGCTTCCACGCCCGCGCTGCCACGTGGGCGGGCACGCGCGACCTCGGCGGCACGCTGCGCCACTGGCAGCAGGTCCGCGAGCTCGTTCGCGCGCTACCGGACGACCCCGACGCGGTCAATCTCCGCCTCGTCGCGTGCCTCCAGATCCTGGTGATCGGCGGCTTCCGCATGGGGCTCTCCGAGGCCGCGGTCGATGAGATCTACGCGGAAGGCAGCGCGCTCGCAGACAAGGCCGGGAACGATCGCCTCACCATCATGCTCCGGGGCGCATACGGAGCGCGGATCGTCGGACTCGGGCGGGTTCGCGAGTACCACGAACTGACCGTCCGCAACGTCGAACTCGCGAAGCGGCTCGAGAACCCGACCCCGGGTGTCTACACCGGGGCCTGCTATGCCAACTACCTTCTTGGAAACCTCGAGGAATCGCTCGATTTCGCCACCGAAGGCGTGAGGTTGACCGGCGACGACCTTCAGCTCGGACGAGCGGATGTCGGATTCAGCTACCGCGTGTTTCTCGAGCAGTCACGATCCGGGAATCTTGCGTCCATGGGGCGACTCGACGACGCGCGAAAGGCCTACTCGCGCACGCTGCAGGTCGCACGCGATTCCGGTGACAGCGAGAACACGGGCTGGGTGCTCGGATTGATCGGGCAGTTTGCATTGCTCACCGGTGAGGTCGTTTTCGAGGAGTTCGGCGATGCTCGTGCATGTACGATCGAATCGCTGAGGATCGCCGAGGAGCTCGGCAGTCCGTTCTCGCGTGTCACCTCGCTGAACGGGCTGGGATCCGCGCGCCTGGCCGCGGGGGAATACGAAGCGGCCGAGCGCTGTTTCGGCGACGCGATCGACATTGCGCGCGATCAGCGCCTCGGCCTCGAATTCGAGGGCTGGCTGCTCGCGAATCGCGCCCACGCGCAGCGCGAACTCGGGAGCTTCGATGTCGCCGTGACCTCGGCGGAGGAAGCGGTCGCGCTCCTGAGCGAGCGCGGCGAACGTCTCTTCGAAATCTCTGCACAGATCGAGCTCGCCAAGGCGCGGATCGCACGCGACGGAACGCGAGCGCGCGCGGTCGCCGACACCGCGCTCACGCGGGCCGAAGCACTCGTTCGCGAGACCGGTGCCGGCGCCTATGCGGCGCGAGTCGATCAGGCCCGTGCGAACCTCGCTCACAGCTGCGGCGAACCGGAGGCCCGCGCTCAGCATCTGAAGGCCGCGCTCGCGGGCTACCAGGCGACCGGCGCGACCGGCTGCGCTCGGAGTGTCGAAGCGACTCTCGCGTCCCTCTGAATCGCGCCGACCGGTCGCGTGATTCAGGTGTCCGTCGATGAACCTTCCCCGCTGCGAGGCACGCCGAAGAGCCGACTGAGGAAGCCGCGCCGGGGATCGCTCGCCTGCTCCGCCAGCAGGAATTCGATCCCCGCTTCGACGGCTTCCCGAACCTGCTCGCGCACCTCGAACACGGCCGCCGCATCATCCGCCTTCCCTTCCAGGTGGGCCGTCTCGACGGCATCGCCGAAGTGGAAGTAGAAGCGCTCGGGCCTCGGCAACGGCGACAACCCGATTCCGCGAAGCAGCGGCGGAATCAAGTCCTTGCCCGGATTCAAGCGTTCGATGACCGGGGCGAGCGGCGATCGCAACAGGTCGTTGCCGTCGACCACGATATCGAAGCAGTCGTCGGCGCCCACCGCGGCGAACGGCACGATGGAATAGCGGTGCTCCGCGGCCATGCGTGCGAAGCCGGCGCGCTGCTTCCACAACAGCTGGTACTTCTCGCCCTTGCGCCGAAACACCTCGCGCCCACCGCCGGGAAAGACGAGGATCGACTTGCCGGCGCGCATCAGCTCGGCGCAGCTCTCCGGCGATCCTTCTACGACACCAAAGCTCGCGACGAGTTCGCGCCACATGGGAACCTGGAAGTGCGCGCGGTCCCCGAGCGGGTGGACCAGCACGTCGCACTCCTCGAGCAGCTCCAGGATCATGAGCGGTACGTCGAGCATGCCCATCAGGGTGTGGTTACCGACGAAGAGCGCCGGCCGATCGCGCGGCACCCGCTCCAAGCCGAAGAAGACCGGCGCGGTGAGCAGCTTCCACGGCGCCATGCCCGCCCGCAACAGGTCGAGTTGGAAAGCCGGAAGCGTGTGCCCGATTCGCGCCTCTTCGGCGACGTCGGGTGCTTCGTTCCCGGATTCGAATTCTCGTGATCGGTCCGACGCCACTCCTGCCCCCACGACCGTTACGCGGAACTGGACTCCGAACTCCAGTTCCCCAACGCTCGACCCGACTCCACTTCCGAAGGCCGTCGCCGACTGGGCACCGTAGCGTAGAACTGTCTGCTCCAGCGTCGGTAGATCGCGATGGGGCCATCCCCGTCGGCGAGCAGCGGTTTCTCGAGGAAATGCTTGCTCTCCCAGAACGGGATGTCCTGCGACACGTCGCGTCTCAACCCGAAAAGGACCGCTTCCCTGAGCAGCCGGTTCAGGCCGGGAACGCCGAGCGTTCGCACCGCCGCAGCGATGTGCAGATGCATGCGCTCGCCATCGATCGGAATCGCATTGATCAAATAGCGAATCGATATGGGGCTTCGCTCGACCGACGCGTGGACGAGCGAGTAGCCGAGACCGTGCGCAAGCACTCGGAATTGCACTTCGAAGTGCCATCGCGGCAGCCGACGTCCGAACCAGGGCCTCACGACCCGATAGGCAGATTTCAGCTTCTCGGCGTCGAGCGACGGATCCTGCTCGACGGACGCCGTGTAGTGGTGCACCGAGTTGAAGTGTCCGATGTCCACACTGTTCTCGGTGGTCTCTTGAGGTTGGGACGCGAACTCCAAGCGCTGATGTCGGAGCGGAGTCCAGCCCTCCCAGTCGAGTGGCTCGATCTTCCAGGTGGGCGAGGCTCCATCCTGCGAGAAGTGGCCGAAGATGAAGCCGTTGACCTCGTGGACGGGATACGAGGTCAAGCGCGCCATCGGCGGGGGCCGCGTTCCATAGGCGAGCTTCACGCATCGCCCTTCGCCGGAGAACTCGAAACCGTGCATTCCGCACACGAGGTTCTCACCACAGACCCGACCCAAGGCCAGACTTGCTCCAAGGTGGGGACACACGCGATCGACGAGATGGGCGCTGCCACCTGCGGTGCGGTAGAGGACCATGTCCCGACCGAAATACCGGACGGGCTCGACTTGCTTCGGCACGAGCTGCCTCGATGGGCGGATCGCGAACCAGCCGGCGGGAAAGCCCCAGGGTGGGAAACGTTCGAGCATGGGATCCGTTTAGCAAACTGGAAACGCGAGCACCCGCCTGATTGAACGATCGTCGTTTCGTGGCCAATGCCTCCGCGTCCCAGGCGATCAACGCGCTTGGAATCGACCGGCAGATCCGTCAGCCTGCGCAGTGCCTTCACGACGCGCGGGCCGTTCTGGAACAGCCCCGGATCGACCACGACGGCGCCATCCTCACCGATGATGAGCGTGCAATTGCTGAAGCCGGGCAACAGCTGGATTCCCTCCGCCACCTGCTTCAGCTCACCGGAGACCGTCTAGGCGAATTCGCTGCTCGAGTGCTAATGCTCGAACGCACTTCACTTCGCAATGCTGGACCGCTGATGGGAGAACACACCATGCCGGATGTCGCAGGAGTGCTGTCGTACACGGACATCATGACGTCGCCGCGCCTGGCCGACTACGCACGCCGACTGGAAGAGCTCGGCTACCAGGAGTTGTGGGTTCCCGACCTGATGGGCCGCGAGACCTTCGTGACGGCCGGCTTCCTGCTCGCGAACACGACGCGACTCCGCGTGGCGAGTGGCATCGCGAGCGTCTACGGCCGCGATGCACTGTCTACCGCTCAGGCCGCCCGCACACTATCCGAACTGCACGGCAATCGCTTCAGCCTCGGGCTCGGCGTAACGCACCGCGACCTGGCCGAGATGCGCGGCCACGAGTGGGTCCCCGCGCTCGCGAAGATGCGCAGCTATCTCGAAGATGTCGCCGCAGCCGAGGTGCGGTCGCCGCAACCCTCGCAGCCCACGCCCATCTACATTGCGGCCAATGGGTTCAAGATGTTGGAGCTGGCGGCGCGCGCAACCGACGGCGCCAATACCTTCATCATGCCCAGCGAACATACGCGTCGCGCGCGCGAAATTCTCGGCCCCGACAAGGCGCTGAACGTCGTACTGCCCAGCTTCTTCTGCGACGACGCGGCACAAGGCCGGGCCGCAGCGCGCAATGGACTCTCGATCTACATGCAACACCCGGTCTATCAGCAGCAGTGGGCTCAGTTCGGCCTGGGCGCCGACGATCAATCGAACGGGGGCAGCGATCGTTTCGTCGATGCGTTGGTCGCCTGGGGCGACGAGGCGGCCATCCGCAAACGCGCCCGCGAACATCTCGACGCCGGTGCGACTCGAATCCTGGTCTTCGACTTCAACCCCCGACCCGATTCGGAGTTGTTGCCGGCCGTCGCTCCAACTCGCGGCCCGGCGAGCCACGCTTCGATTCCGGGTGGGCGATGAGCGAAACCGGCGCGATCGAAATCCTGGAAGCCGAGCGCTCGATCCAGTCGGTTCTGACGCAGTACGCGCGCGGCGTCGACCGCTGCGACGAGCTGCTCTTGCGCGATTGCTATTGGCCCGATTCGACGGACGATCACGGGGATTTCAAGGGCAGCGGATACGGCTTCGCGGCCTGGGTGGTGGACCTCCTCGCAAAGGTCTTCTCGTCGACGCAACACGCGATCTCCAATATCCGCATCGAGTGTTCGCTCGACGACGACGATGCCCGCGTCGAATCCTATGTGGTGGCACACCACGTTACGCGCGCCGCCCCTCCGGGGCTCGTAGAAGTCGGTGGTCGTTATCTGGATCGATTCACCCGGCGGGACGGCCGCTGGCGCATCGCACGACGTGTCGTCGTCATCGATTGGAGCCGGATCAGCCCGATCGAAACGGGCATGCCCGCGGGCGAATATCAGCAGGGGCGACGAATGCCCGACGACCCCTCCTACTCGAAAGACGCCTGACGGGCTCCTCCTGCCACCACACGCTACCCTCCCCGCCTTGGAGGTTGCTCTGTGAAACGGCTGCTCGCTCGCGTATTCCTGAGACTCGCCGGCTGGACCGCGCACGGGGAACATCCAATACCGAAGCGCTACGTCCTGATCGCAGCGCCCCACACCACCAACTGGGACCTCCCCTACCTCTTGGCCTTCGCCTGGCTCTACGACATTCACATTTCGTGGATGGGCAAGCAGCAGCTCTTCTCGCCACCGATCGGCTGGCTCATGCGCGCGTTGGGCGGCATTCCGGTAGAGCGCCACAAGAGCAGCGACATGGTCTCGCAGATGGCCCGGGTGATCGACGAGTCCAAATCGATCTGCCTGGTCGTGCCCGCCGAGGGAACGCGCGCCTATGTCCCCTATTGGAAATCGGGCTTCTATCACATCGCCCGCACCGCCGAG
>CAXMSF010000417.1:0-10032 GCA_964196055.1 uncultured Gammaproteobacteria bacterium
GCGAGTTCGGCCGTGATGGCAGACGCGAGGGCGCAGCCGGTTCCGTGCACTGCTTCGCCTGCTATGCGTTCGCCTTCGAGCCAGGTGAAAGACACCGAGCCGCCTTCGCGCTCGGCGAAGAGATCGTGCGGCGGACCGTCGCGGTGGCCACCCTTCACGAGTGCCGCGACTGCGCCGAGGTTCATCACGAGTGCCGAAGCAGCGAGTTGCGAGCCCTCTTCGGTCGAAACATCGCAGCCGGTGAGCGCCTGCGCTTCGCTCAGGTTGGGTGTGACGAGTGTCGTCACACCGACGAGATCCTGCACCGCGGCGAGCGCGCGCCGTTCGACCAGCCGGGTGCCGTCGCTCGCTTCGAGCACCGGATCGAGCACGATCGGCGGGCGTGAGCCGGGTGAGTCGCCGAGGCTGCGAAGGCCGAGTTCCACCATGCGGGCGACATCGTCCGAGGCGAGCATGCCGATCTTCACGGCGTCGGGCGTGAAGTCTGCGAACAGCCTTCGAAGTTGTGCGAGCACCACATTGGGGAAAACGGGCAGGACCTCGTAGACCTTCGAGCTATCCTGAACCGTGAGGGCGGTGACCACCCCCGCACCATGAACGCCCAACGCACGAAATACCTGGAGATCCGCCTGAAGGCCGGCGCCTCCGGTCGGGTCCGAGCCTGCAATGCTGAGTGCGACGCGCATGCTGTTGATGGTAACGCGAATCGGGGCATTCACGTGCCTGGTTGCGGGCTTCGCGACAACTTCGTTCGCCGACGAAGGCATGGCGGCCGAGGAGCCCCGGACCGTCATCGTCATCTCGCTCGACGGAACCATGCCGAGTGATCTCGACGACTCCGAACTCGTCACACTGCGTGCACTGCGTGGTCTCGGCGCAGCGGCCGAGCGACTGCGGCCTTCGTTTCCGACGAACACCTTCCCGAATCACATGACGTTGGTGACCGGGGTTGCGCCCGAGGTCCACGGCATCGTGAACAACGTCTTCGGCGATCCGGAACGTGGAGTGTTCCGATACGAGAACGATCCCACCTGGTCTGAGGTCGAGCCGATCTGGGCGATTGCGGCGCGTAACGGCGTCGTATCCGCCGCGTATTTCTGGATCGGGTCGGAAGGCCCCTGGCGCAACGGCTTCGGCCCGCGCCACTGGGAGTCTTTCAGCAGCTGGGTGTCGGAGTCGAAGAAGGTCGAGAAGATCCTCGCGTGGCTCGACCTCGAGGACCCGGCCGAGCGTCCACGCCTGATCACGAGCTGGTTTCACGGTGCCGACGGCGCGGGGCACGAGCACGGTCCGGGGTCGGGGCCGGTACGCGACGCTCTGCGCCGGCAAGATCGCGCGCTTGCGAAGCTCGTGGAGGGCATCGCGGCACGCGGTGGTTTCGACGCCGTGACGTTGCTGCTGGTGTCGGACCACGGCATGGCGCCGGTCGAGGGAACCGTGGATCTGAAGGCGGAGTTCCGCAGGGCCGGGCTCGATGCGAAAGTCCGCGGCGGGGGAGGGGTTGCGCTCGTCTCGCTGCGGGGCGGGCCCGCGGCGCTGGATCGCGCGGTGTCGGTCGCGACCTCGCTGGGCCTCGTCGCAGTCAGGCCGGGGACACGGGATTCGACGCTGCGGTTGGGAAATCCGCGCTTTGGCGATCTCGTCGCGATCGCCCCGGTTGGAATCGCGATCACATCCGGGTCGACCCTGCGGGGCTCGCACGGCTACCTTCCCGATGAGCCGGCCATGGGCGGCCTGTTGATCGCAGTCGGTCGCGGAATTTCCGCTGGATCGCGGTTGGGGGTCGTCCGAGCCCTCGATGTAGCGCCGACCGTGCTCGCGTGGCTCGGTATCGCGCGACCGGAATGGATGGAGGGCCGACCGATCGTCGGTCTCGCTTCCGAGAGCGCACTGCCCGCACGAAAATCGAGGCGACCCGGCGCTGGAGAAAGAGATGATCGTTAGAGGCGTGATGGCGATGTTGCTCGTGTGTGTCCTGGGCTTCGGCTCGGTGGCTCCGGCCCAGGAACCCACGCCCGCGGCGGCCCCGCCCGTGGAGCCGAAAGAGCAGGCCGCCACGAAGAAGACGGAGACCGAAAAGGCGCCTGCGAAGCCGAAGGCCGAAATGGTGCCAACCTGGTACGCCCAGGCGCTCGCGCAGGGGCCCGGTGGGCTCAACGTTTCACAGTTCTGGTCGAAGGGGTCGAAGTTGCGCGCCGAAACCGTGGTCGCGGGGCATAAGGTCGTGACGATCGTGCACGGCGAGTGGTACGTCGCCTATGACGCCACCAAGGGTCTCGGCATTCGCGTCAGGCGGACCGAGGAAGCGCTCGCGAATGACGCACCGTACAAGCGGCCCTTCGGCAACGAGGCGGTCAAGCTGATCAAGCGCGGTGGCGAGAAGATCCGGAACGAAACCTTCCACGGCCGCCCCGCGGTCGTCTATCAGCAAACCGATGAACTGGGACGGCGCACGATCTGGACCACGGCGGACGCGCTCAACATCCCGCTACGGATCGAGTTCTACAATCGCCGGACCGCGACCGAACAGTCGACCGACTATATCGACTGGTTGACCGGCCTGGAGATTCCCGACGCCTTCTTCGACCCCGAGCCGCGAATCGACGTCAAGTCCTACGAATTCTCGGAATACGCCCGCTTTACCTCGGAGATCGGCGGTGTCGGCCCGGTGCCGGTGCTCTACATGGACCTGCTGCGCGGACGCTAGCTGCGCGTTGGCCGCTTTGCGGCCAAAGCTTCCGCCCGGCGTTTAATACTGCTGGAACGGGCCTTCGTCTGGCTGCGCGTCGACTGCTTTTCGGCCGAGCTGCTTGGCGTCGTGTATCCCGATGCTATTCCGCCGCCCAGGTGATGTTTGCGTCGGCGATTGCGGGACCGGTTTCCGACAGCACCGCGAGCTTGCGTGCGACAGTGCCGGCGAGTTCGGTGAATGCGATTGCGGGAAGTGAGTCGGGCGCGTCGACCACGATCGGCTTGCCCGCGTCGCCGCCTTCGACGATGCGCGAGTCGATCGGGATTTCACCGAGGAAGTCGACGCCGATCTCCTCGGCGGTTCGCTTGCCGCCGCCGTTGCCGAAGATGTAGTACTTCCGATCGGGCAAGTCGGGCGGTGTGAAGTACGACATGTTCTCGATGATCCCCAGCACCGGCACCTGAACCTTCTCGAACATCGCGAGGCCCTTGCGGGCGTCGATCAACGACAGGTCGTTCGCGGTCGTGACGATCACAGCGCCCGCCAGCGGCGCCTGCTGGGTGAGGGTCAGTGCGGCGTCTCCGGTCCCGGGTGGCATGTCGACGATCAGGTAGTCGAGCTCACCCCAATCGACGTCGGTCATGAACTGCTGGATCAGTCCGTGGACCATAGGGCCGCGCCAGATGACCGGCGTGTTCTCGCCCGCGAAGTAGCCCATCGAGATCAGCTTCAGGCCGAATTTCTCGAGCGGGCGGATGCGCTGGCCCTCGACCTCCGGGCGCCCGGAAGTGCCGGTGAGTAGTGGGATCGACGGCCCGTAGACATCGGCGTCCATCAGGCCGACGCGCGCTCCGGTCGCTGCGAGGGCCAGGGCTAGATTGAGTGCGGTCGTGCTCTTGCCGACGCCACCCTTGCCGGAAGCGACGGCGATGACGTTCTTGACTCCGGGCAGGACGTCGGGGCCGGGACCCTTCGGTGTGGCGCTTCGCCCGCGAGTCTGTGACGTCATCTCGACCGTGACCTTCTCGACGTCCGAAACGGCGAGAACCCGCTCCCGAGCGCTCTTCTCGAACTCGGCCTTGACCGGGCACGCCGGTGTCGTGAGCTCGATCGCGAACGAGACGTCGCCCCCGGATATCTTCAGATTCTTGATGAAGCCGAGGTCGACGATGCTCTTGCCGAAGTCGGGGTCGATGATCGGTCGCAGCGCGTCCAAGATGGCCGCGGGTGTTACGGGATTCGTCATGGGGGTTCCGGTTGTGGGGAGACGCGAGAATAGCGCATGCCGCCGCGGCCGGGCATCGCACCGGCCGCGGCGGAGAGCAGGTCAGCTCGGATCGGGCGCCGGAGTGTCGGGCCCGCTCTCGGGCAGCCCCGGCTCGTCGATGTATTCCGGGTCCACCGCGCCGGTCAGCGTTCCCAGAAATGCCGCGATGCTCGCCACCTGGTGGTCGGCGAGGTCGATTCCGAGCTGGTGGCTGCCCATCAGACGGATCGCTTCGTCGAGCGATCCGATGGAGCCGTCGTGGAAGTACGGGCCCGTCATCGCGATGTTTCGCAGTGACGGCACTTTGAATACGCCGCGGTCGGCTTCGTCGTTGGTGACGTCCACGCGGCCCGGGTCTTCGGTTTCGTACGGCCTCACGAGTCCGAGTTCGCGGTACAGGCTACCGCCGATCGTGGGGCCGCTGTGGCAGGTGATGCAACCCGTACTCATGAACACGCTCAGCCCGGCCAACTCCTCGTCACTCAGGGCTTCATCTTGTCCCGAAGCGAATGCGTCGAAGCGATCGGCCGTAATCAGTCCGCGCTCGAAAGCACCGATCGCGCGCGCCATGTTGTCGTAGGTGATGGGGTCTTCGTCGTCCGGGAAGGCCTCGGCAAAGTACTCCGCGTAGCCTGGGACGCTCTTCAGTACCGCGACGGTCGCCGCTTCACTCGGCATCGCCATCTCGATCGGATTCAGCACCGGACCCTTTGCCTGGTCCTCGACGTCCGGGGAACGACCGTCCCAGAATTGCGCGACGTGCAGTGCTGCGTTGTAGACGGTCGGCGAATTGCGGCCGCCCCGCTGGCCCTGGTGACCGGGAGATGTCGCCTCGCCGTCCACGCCGTACGTCGCGAGACCGTGGCAGGAATTGCACGAAATGTCGTGATTCTTGGATAGTCTCGGGTCGAAGAAGAGCATGCGACCGAGCGTGATCTTCTCCTCGGTCGCCTCGTTGCTTTCGCTTGGCGCCGCGTCTGGCAGAACCCCGAACACCTGCTGGGCGCGGTTCCTCATTTCGTCGCGAAACGTGATCTTCGGTGCCGGCGGCTCGGCGAGTTCCGCGGCCGGTGCTTCGGGCTCGGGCACGGAAACCGCTTCGGGTGCGTCGTCGCAGCCCGGAGCGATGGTAAGCATGGCGATCAGAATGAACGGGATTCTTCGGCGCATTTCCTCTCCTCGTCAGCGCGGACGAAGCCCGCGTGATGCAACACTATTCGCCGCTGGACTCGCGTCAATGCCGGATGGTGAATTCGAGAATGTGGCCATCCGGGTCGTACAGCTGCATCTGGCCCATTTCGGGACTGATTTCGAGGATATCGGTGTGGGCAGTCTACGACTTGGAGGGATGAGCGCACGTGCGTATTCTCCCGGCTCGATGTCGAACACAACCGAAGCTGAACTCGCTCGATCGCTCTCGGATCCGGCCCGATTCTGGGCCGAGGCTGCGGAGCAGATCGAATGGGTGCGCCGTCCGCGCGCCGTCATGGACTCCTCGACTCCGCCGATGGTTCGCTGGTTCGCCGGAGGCATGCTCAACACCTGTTACAACGCTCTCGACCTGCACGTCGCGATGGGGCGTGGGGATCAGGTCGCGCTGATTCATGACAGCCCGGTAACGAACACGCTGCGTCGATTCTCCTACCGAGAGCTGCTGGACGAGGTCGCGCGATTCGCCGGAGCGTTGCGGGATCTCGGCGTCGAGAAGGGCGACCGCGTGCTGCTCTACATGCCGATGGTCCCCGAAGCGGTGATCGGCATGCTCGCGAGCGCTCGTCTGGGAGCGGTGCACTCGGTGGTGTTCGGAGGCTTCGCGCCGAACGAACTCGCGCAGCGCATCCAGCACGCCGCGCCCAAGGTGATCCTCTCTGCGAGCTGCGGCATCGAGCCCGGTCGGGTCGTTGCCTACAAGCCGCTGCTCGACGAGGCGATCGAGGCGGCGAGCAACAAGCCCACGCACTGCGTGGTGTTGCAGCGTCGCGAACAACGCGCGGAGCTCACGCCGGGCCGGGATCTCGACTGGGACGAACTCACCGCCTCGGCACGCCCCGCCGATTGCGTGCCGGTCCAGGCCGGCGAGCCGCTCTACATCCTCTACACGTCGGGCACGACCGGAGTGCCGAAGGGGGTGGTGCGCGACAACGGCGGCCACGCGGTCGCGCTGAAGTGGAGCCTTCGGAATGTCTACGGCATGCAACCCGGGGACGTATTCTGGGCCGCCTCCGATATCGGTTGGGTCGTCGGCCACTCCTATATCGTCTACGCGCCGTTGTTGCTCGGCTGTACGACGGTCCTCTACGAGGGGAAGCCGGTCGGCACGCCCGATGCGGGTGCGTTCTGGCGCGTGATCTCCGACCACCGCGTGAACGCGTTATTCACCGCACCGACCGCGATACGCGCGGTGAAGCGCGCCGACCCGAGCGGCGAGCAAGTGGCACGCTACGACCTTTCGTGTCTGCGGACGCTGTTCATGGCCGGCGAGCGCGCCGACTCCGATACGGTGAACTGGAGCAGCCGCGTGCTCGGCGTTCCGATCATCGACCATTGGTGGCAGACCGAGACCGGTTGGCCGATCGCAGCGAACTGCGTCGGCCTCGGTCTGCTGCCGGTCAAGCCCGGCTCGCCGACGAAGGCGGTGCCGGGTTACGACGTGCGCGTGCTCGACGAGAAGGGCCGGGAACTCCCGTGTGGCGAGACCGGGCACGTCGTGGTGAAACTGCCGCTACCGCCCGGCTGCCTGAAGGGACTCTGGCAGAACGAAGCCGGATTTCACAGCGCCTACTTGTCGCGCTTTCCCGGCTACTACCAGACCGCGGACGCGGGCCATTTCGACGAAGATGGATACTTGTGGATCATGGCTCGCACCGACGACATCATCAACGTCGCGGGCCACCGACTCTCGACCGGTGGGATGGAGGAGGTGCTCGCCGCCCATCCGGATGTCGCAGAATGCGCGGTATTCGGTGTTCGCGACGATCTGAAAGGGCAGCTCCCGGTCGGACTGGCGGTGCTGAATGAAGGCGTCGAGCGGTCCTTCGATGAGATTTCGGCCGAACTCGTCGCCTCGGTTCGCGAGAAGATCGGGCCGGTTGCGGCCTTCAAGCAGGTCGCCATCGTCGCGCAGCTGCCGAAGACGCGCTCGGGGAAGATCCTGCGCGGGACGATGCGCAAGATCGCGGACTCCGAACCCTGGCGGACGCCCGCGACGATCGAAGACCCCACGGTGCTCGATGATATTCGCGAGGCGCTGCTCAGCCTCGGCTACGCGCGCTAGCAGCCGGAGGAGAGCCCTGCCTCAGCAGCTCATGGTCGAGCGCCCCTCGAAGCAAGCGTCGGAGCCGACTACTCGATGCTGCCGAGGTTGATCAGTTCTACGCGCCGGTTTCGCTGGCGGCCGATGTCGCTGCTGTTGTCGGCGACGGGCTCGTTCTCACCGTGGCCGATCGTACCGAGGCGATCTTCCGGGACTCCGCGCGCCACGAGGTATTCCTTGACTGCGTCTGCGCGTCGTGTCGACAGGGAGTGGTTGTATTTCGCCGATCCGATGTTGTCGGTGTGCCCCTCGACCGAGAAGCGGAAGGTCGTGAGTTCGTCGGATGCCAGCGCTGCGCCGACCTTGTCGAGCAGCGAGCGGCTTTCGGGGCGCAGGATCGCAGAGTTGAATTCGAAGAAGATCGGCAGTCGGACCGTGGGCGGTGCAGCCGGTTCGATTCGGGCACCGCGAGGAACGGCTAGCGCGGTGGTGATGTCGCTCGTCTCGATGGCATCTGCGTTCGCGCCCGAGAAGTCCGTGACCCCGGGTTGATTGGACAAAGCCGTCGCGGCTGACGCCATCGCCAAGACGCTGAACAGCACAATCGGCAGGCGCTGCCAACATGCAATGCTCATGATCTCCTCCATGCCAGACACCGCTGCGCTTGTGTTTGGGAGGCCGGGGGCGATTTTCGGCTCGTTCGAGCCGCAAAGTCCACCGGTATGGCGGAGCGATTGTATCAAAGATTCGGGGCGATCTGCTTCATGATTCGAGTTGGTCGAGCCAGAGTGCTTTCACCACAGAGCTCCGAAGGCGGGGCTGGACCGTCGGGGGGGAGAGAGTCTGCTTGCATCCCGCCCCGGCGCGGCCCACAATGACTCGTCCGGCGTCCGCGTCGGTTCTCCGGGAAAGGAACTCCATGGCCTACGTGGTCGCTGCCTACGGGCTCGTCATCGGTACACTCGTCATCTACGGCTGCCGGGTGCAGGTGCAGCGACGGCAGCTCGAACGCGCTGCGCGTGCCGAGACCCACGCCGCTTCCGAGACATGAACGTCGAGCATCCACACGCGGTGCTCGCGAAGCTCGCCTGGGAGGCGGTGTCGGTCGGTGATGCGGAGCTGCTCTCGGAGGTTTGTGCGGAGGATCTCGTCTGGAACGCGTCGGGCCGTGGTACGCGCTCCGGCGTCTACCGCGGGCGGGAGGCGGTGTTCGGCTTTCTTGCCGCGGTTGATGACCTGGCGGACCGCTTCGACTCGACGCTGGAAGACATCCTGGTCGGCAGCAAATACGTGTCCGTGTTGTTTCGCGTGAGTGGGCTTCGCGGCGAGCGGAAGCTCGACACCGGCTACATTCTGATCTTCCGCATCGCGGACTCCCGCATCGCCGAGATCTGGGCGGTTCCGCGCGACCAGTACGCGGTGGACGAGTTCTGGGCCTGATCGAGAGACGGGTTCTACTAGAGCAATATGCCGGCGACGCAGGCGGTCATGAAGGTGGCCAGCGAGCCCGAGAGGATCGAGCGCAGGCCGAGCTCGGCAACTTCCGCGCGGCGAGTCGGTACGACGCCGGCGATGCCACCGAGCAGGATCGCGAGCGAGCCGAAGTTGGCGAAGCCGCATAGCGCGTAGGATGCGATCATTGCCGATCGAGGCTGGAGTGCGCCCGCTTCCATCAGAGCGGACAGTTCGAGGTAGGCCAGGAATTCGTTCAGCACGGTCTTGATTCCGAGCAGGGCACCCACCTGGGGCGCATCTTCCCACGGTACGCCCATCAGCCACGCCAGTGGCGCGAGCAGGAATCCGAGGATCCGCTGCAGCGTGAGGTCGGGCACGCCGACCCAGCCGCCGATGCCCGCGAGGCTGTCATTTACGAGTGCGATCAGCGCGACGAAGGCGATCAGCATCGCTGCGATGTAGGCGGCAAGCTTCAGGCCCGCGGCGGCGCCCTGCGCAGCTGCGTCGATCACGTTGACCGACTCTCGCTCCATACTCGCGCGCCCGCCGGACGTCGTCTCGGGTGTGCCCGTTTCCGGGATCATGACCTTCGCGATCAGGAGACCGGCCGGCGCGGACAGCAGACTCGCGGTGGCGAGGTGGCCCGCGTAATCCGCGCTGCCGAGCATCTTCACGTAGGTGAGCATCACCGAGCCCGCAACGGTCGACATGCCCACGGTCATCAGGCTGAACAGTTCCGAGCGGGTCATCCGTGCGAGGTAGGGGCGCACGATCAGCGCGGACTCCGCCATGCCCACGAAGATGTTTCCGACCGCGGCCAGGCTTTCGGCTCCGGACGATCCCATCGTGCGCGACAACGCGAACGCGAGCACGTTGACCAGGCGTTGCATCACGCCGAGGTGGTAGAGAACCGCGAACAGGCTGCCCATGAACACGATGATCGGGAGCACTTCGATGGCGAACGAGAAGCCCTCGGGCACAAGGTCGCCGAAAACGAAGGTGATGCCGGCGTCGACGTAGTGTGTCAGCGCCTCCGCGAGCACGGCCATGGCTCGGAAGAAGGCGTCACCCACCGCCGTCTTGAGCAGCACGAGCGCGAGCGCGAACTGGATGCCGATTCCCCAGGCCACGGTGCGCCAGGGGACCTGTCGGCGATCGCTCGAGACCAACCACGCGATTCCCACCATGACGAACAGGCCGAGTAGCGACGGGAGTCTCTCCGCGAGGCCGGTCAACGGCGTTGCGCCCGAGTGAACGCGGCGACCAGCTCGCCGACCGCCTGTTCGGAATCATCCGCGTTTGCGACGGCCGAGATCACCGCAGCTCCGATCGCGCCCGTCGCGGCGACATCGGCCGCGTTCTTGG
>CAXMSF010000418.1:0-3304 GCA_964196055.1 uncultured Gammaproteobacteria bacterium
GCCTCGACGATCCCGACGAGCTCGCGCTCGTAGGGATCGGGGTCGAATTGGTTGCGGTGACGTCGCGGATGGGGGTCCAGCACTGGGGCGGCTACTGTATCGCAACGCGTCATGGACGAGAAAACCGTTCGCGCGCTCGGCGCGATCAACCGGGACTTCTATCGCGATTCGGCCGCGGCCTTCAGCGAGACGCGCCGCAATTCATGGCCGGGTTGGGAGCCGCTGGTGGGGTGGATCGAGGACCGCCTGCCGAGTCGCGCGCTCAAGGTGCTCGATGTCGGCTGCGGCAACGGTCGCTTCGGTTCATTTCTCGCCGATGCGCTCCGCGAACGTGCCGCCGACATCGCCTATTGCGGACTCGATGCCAGCGAAGCGCTGCTCGACTCGGTGCGCTCCCGCCGGTTGCCCGTCGCGACAGCCGAACTCCTGCTCGCTGACCTGATCGAAACCCCGCTCGAATCGCTGCTGGCAGACCGCGCGTTCTCACTGATCGCGGTCTTCGGGCTGCTCCACCACATTCCGAGCGAGCAAGAGCGCACGGCATTGCTGAGCGCCCTCGCGCGGCGGCTCGAACCCGGGGGGCTGTTCGCACTCGCGTTCTGGCGTTTCGACGACTTCGAGCGCTTTCGAGTGCGCCGAAAGACATTCGAGGAGTGGAACCGCGATGCGCCCGAAGCGATCGACCTGTCGCAGCTCGAGCCGGGGGATACCCTGCTGCGCTGGGGCGAGGGGCCCGATGCAGTGCGCTACTGCCACCATGTCGACGATGCCGAGGCCGCGCGTCTGCTCGAAGCGACGGGCCTCGAACGACTCGCTTGCTACGACGCAGACGGTCGCGAGGGCAATCTCAATCGCTATTTTGTGCTCGTAGCGAGGGGGGAAGATTGAGCAATCGACAACAGATCGCGGGCAGCGCCGCGATCGTTTCCGCACTCGAGCGCGGTGAAGCACTGCAGCGGATCGTGCTGCGCCGTGAGGCCGACGACACGCAACTCGTCGCGCTGGTGCGGCGTGCGAGAACGGCCGGCGTTCCGGTGCATCGTGTCGGCCCACGGCATTTCCAGCGATTGCGACAATCCGGCGGCAGCTGCGATGCACTCGCTCTGGTCGGCTCGCCTCCCGATACCACCGCAAGTTCCGTACTCGCCGGCGAGGGCGCGACCTGGCAGCTGATCGGGGTCGCGTACCCGGGCAATGCCGGCATGGCGCTGCGCACCGCAGAAGTGAGTGGTTCCGCAGGCGCATTCGTAGCAGCGGACTTCGACCGCGCGCAGCGCCGCGCTGCCCTGCGCGCCTCGATGCGCGCCGATCGCTTCATGCCGGTCTTCTTCGGCGAGGCCGACGGCGTCCTAGACGAAGCTGCGCGCTCGGGTCGCCGCCTCGTCGCCGTCGAAGACGTCGGCGAGCGGGCACCTTGGGAGGTCGATCTCCGGGGCCGGGTTCACCTCGTCGTCGGCGGCGAAGCCGAAGGCATCCCCAAGGCTGCGCTCGCACGCTGCGAAACGGTCGTCCGCTTGCCGATGGCGGGCTTCCTGCCGTCTTACAACCTCCAGGGCGCCGTCGCCGCCGTCGCCGCCGAACGGCTGCGACAGCTCGGAACCGTTTTGAAATGAACGAAAGCGCAAGCCTCTTCTCGCACTTCGTTTCGACCCGCGTGACCTTCCGCTGGCTCTCGGTTCTGATCATCGCGTCCGCCGCGGTTGCCTGGATCGCGGTGGGCTTCGACATCGCCGAGATCCGCATGTTCGGGCGACTCGACTTGGGGCTCGTCACCGCGAACGACCGCGCCGCACACCTGTTCATCGGCCGAATCGTGCTGGTCTCCCAGGGCACGATGCTCGTTCTCACTGCGATCGCCTTCATGACCTGGCTGTATCGCTCTCGCGCGAACCTGCGCGCGTTCGGAACCCGACACCTGCGCTATTCGCGAAACTGGGCGGTATTCGGTTTCCTGATTCCGGTGCTCAACCTCTTCCGGCCGTATCAGGTCACGCGCGAGGTCTGGCAGGCGAGCGATCCAAGCACGACGGATCCATTCGATTGGAAGGAGATCGAAACACCGCGTCTGATCCGGATATGGTGGGGCACCTTCATCGCCTTCAGCATGCTCAAGCTCCTCGCGGCGTGGATGATGTCGAGTTCGGCCTACGACCCACTGCGACTCCAGTTCGCACAGGTCGTCGACCTCACAGCCGACCTGATGGCTGCCACCAGCGTGACGCTGGTCTACTTCGTCGTCGACCGCATTACGCAGGCCCAGGAAGTCAAGTGGTCCCGTCTGGGCCCGCCCCCCGGGACCTGACCGAGAGTCGCAGCCTTTCGGGCACCGGTCGTCACACCTCGGCCACGGCCGCTGCCGGTGTTGCGAGGAGCGGGCCCGACCGGCTCTGCCGGTGGAATTTGGGCTGTCGCGCGCGGAGAAGCGCTTAGGGACCCGAAGCGACCCAAATCTCGAGAATTCCCGCAGAGCCCAATCTCCGCGACACGGGCAAGCGCTCCAGTCGCACTGGAGCTTTCGCGGGTGTTTCGGGGGCCCCGCGGCGCATCGGCCCGCTGTCGTTCTGCCTGCCGAAACTTTCAGATAGCCGCGAAGGTGCTGCCTCAATTCAGTGCATCGCGGGGCCGATGAATGGGTAGACCCATGCGCATTCATCATCGATGGCAGATCGACGCAATCGCGGTGCTGTTCGCGGGACTGTTGACAGTCTCGCTCGCGGCGCGCGTGCGCGCGCAGCAGCCGACAAGTCCGGTGACTGCGAACGCGAGTGCAGCCGATTCCGAGCCCGTGCTGAAAGCACCGCCGAATCTCGCGGACGTCGACATCGACGCGCTACTCGACCACCGACCGCCTGAGCCGCCCACGGAAGCACCGTCACTGGCCACGCGTCTGCTCGACGACACACTCGACGCGATCGCTGCAGCCGAGCCGGAAGGTGGCTGGGGCGAGTTGCTCATGCAGGCCGAAAAGGCCTTCGCACGGCTCCTCGACAGCGCCGAACGTCACCTGCCCGAGCCCCTGCTTCGCGGAGCAGAGAACGCCCTGGTGACCTCCGGTCCGCTGATCGCAGAACTCCAGCGCGCGCTGTTGGTCGCGCTCGGAACGCTGCTCATCAGCCTCGTCACGCTCCGAGTGATGCGCGGCAAGGGCGACCTCACGGTCAGCATCGAATATCCATCCGAGCTTCGCGGGACCTTCAGCGTGCGCCTCGCACGCAGCCGCACGAAGGCCATGACGCAGAACCGCAAGTCCGAGCGCATCTCGACGCCGGAAGCCGCTCAGACTTGCGGTTCTGCGTCATGGCCT
>CAXMSF010000419.1:0-5687 GCA_964196055.1 uncultured Gammaproteobacteria bacterium
CGCGTTCGCAATGTCGACGCTGTGCAGCAGCTCGGGCCGAGTTGCGTCGCCGTAGACCACCGGCTGTTTGAGCCTCAACGCTGTCCTGACCGAGACGGCGTTGCTTTCGATCGCGACGAAGGGAATCTCGCGAGATTTGAGAACGCGTGCGAGGTTCTGACCGCCGAGCCCGAAGCCAATCAATACGACGTGACCCCCGGGGCCGCGCGGAGTGCTTCCGCCGTCACTTCGGAGCGCTTCCCGGCCGCGCGCGGCGAATGCGGCGATCCGAGGCGAGGCTTGGACCAGGAACGGTGTGAGCAGCAGCGTTGCGATCGAGCCCGCGACGAAGATCTGCCTCAGCGAATCGTCGAGTAGACCCGCCTGCGCTGCAGCCACCGCGAGGACGAACGAGAATTCACCTGTCTGTGCGAGCGTGAGCCCGGTGAGTACGCCGAGTCGCACCCCCTTGCCCAGGCCGTAGGCGACGATCAGGACGACGAGGCCCGCTTTCAAGAATACGACCATGCCCGTGTACGCGAGAATTCCGCCCCACTGTTCCGACGCGACTCGCCAATCGAACAACATGCCGACCGCGGTGAAGAACACCCCGATCAACAAGCCGCGCAACGGGACCACCTCCGCGAACAGCTGACGTGCATACGGGGTCATCGAGAGCACGAGGCCGCCTACGAAGGCCCCGACGGATAGAGTCAGGCCGATCTTCTCGGCGATGACCGCCGACCCCAAGACGGTGAGCAACGCGACCATCGTGAACAGTTCGCGCGACCGCATCCGGGCGACGCGATCGAGGAGCGGCGGCAACACGAAGCGTGCAACCACGCAGAAGATGCCCAATGCGAGCAACGCGCGCGCAACCTCGAAGCCGACGTCAATGGCTCCGCGGCCGCTCTCATCGGCCAGAATCGGCACGAGCAACAGAAACGGCACGACGCAAAGATCCTGGAACAGCAGGATGCCGATCGACAGTTGCCCTTGTGGCGTGTGAACCTCGCCGCGCTCGGACAACAGCCGCATCACGAGCGCGGTACTCGACATCGCAACCAGCGCACCGAGAATCACCGCGTTGCGCCAGTCGAGGCCGAGCAGCACGGCAGTGGCCGACACCACGGCCAGCGTTCCACCGACCTGGAGGCCTCCGGAAAGCAGTGCCGAACGCCACAGCAATCGCAGCCGGCCCAGCGGAAGTTCCAGACCGATCTCGAACAGCAGGAACACCACACCGAGATCGGCGAGTTCGCGAACCCGCTCCGGATCGCCGATGAGCCCGATGCCGCCCGGGCCAACGAGCGCGCCCATCACGAGGAAGCCCGCGATCGCGGGCAGCCTCAGCCGCTCGAACAGCGCCACTCCGGCCGTCGCGACCGCAAGCAATACCAGGAGTTCGCTGAGAAATCCCATCGTCAGGAAGCCAGCATGCGAGGTTCCGGTCGCATGCGCCAGCTCGAGCGCTTGAAACTACATCCGGCGCCTGTGACGCGCATCGCGTCTGCTAGCGCTAGCGCGATTGGTTCGGCGGGAATTCCTTCAACATCTTGGCCAAAGCGACGCGCATCCCCGCGAGGCGTTCTTCGTTCGATAGACCGACGTTCATCTCCGCACGTCCGATCCCGAGCCAAACCCGGCGACCACTCTTGGCTTCCACGAGCAGCAGCGACAGCGACCCTACCGCGCGCGAGTTGTCGGCTCCGATCCAGCTGTGCGTCGCCACCTGGTAGGACATCAGGTAGTTCGCAGAGTCGCTCGTCGACAACGTGTAGCCGCGCGCAGCAAACTCCGCCTCGGCTGCCGCTTCGATGACCGGACCCAGCTCGAGTGCGACGATGCGATCGTCCGAAGGCAGCTTGTTCGACGACGAGTCCCACGAGAACGTCGCCTGCGCGGGAAACTGGGTCAGCGGATCGAAGGCCGCCGAGGTCTCGACCCCATCGGAAGCACAGCCAATCATCACGATGGCCAGGATGAGCGTGTGGAAGGCGGGGTGAATGCGGCGGGCCATGCAGGTTCCTCGCGATGGCTGAAGGTGAGCGACCAACATAGCACGACCAGGCGCCCGCTTCGCAGGCGCCATACAGTCGACAAAGCCCTATCCTCCCGACCGAGCAAGCGAACGTTGGAGCGGGCCAGAGGGATTCAATGGGCGACGACGAGCGCCATCGGATAGGTCTGAGAGACATACTCCGCATCGACATCCCCAAACTCCACACGGCGGTGAGCGAGGGATTCGTTGCCGGTCCGGCAGCCAGCCTCATTCTCCGAATCCTGCACGAACCCAAGAGTGGCTACAAGACGCGGGTGCTGTATTGCCCGCCCCTGCCGTTCTTGTGGGGCTTTCGGCCGGGTGATGGGTCCGCTGCCTCGGTCGTCCACCAGGCCTATGCGCGCGCGCTCTGGCGCGAGCGGGGATTCGTCGGCCGGCTGGGCCTTCTCGTGCAGTTCTTCACCTGGCCGCTGATCGTCATTGGAACCCTGGTGTGGTTCACGGCGTTGAACGGGCGCACGATTCGCCGCCGCTCGGGCAAGGGCATCGCCCTGCAGCTGTACGAGCAACTCCTGCTCGCGACACGGCACGCGATTCTGCCGCCCTGGTACTACATGTTCGAACTCTACGATGACGCCAGGTTCCAACGCGCCGGACAATACCTTCGGCGGGACGAGACCAAGGGCGGCGTCTACCCGCTGCTCCGAAAACCTTGTAAAGGCAGCATCCTGACGGACAAGATCAAATTCGCCAATCGCTGCCGACGAAACGGCATCCGCACTCCGGACTACTTCGATGCGAGATCGGGTCACATCCACCGACCGGATCATCATGAGGTGAAATCCCTCCCGCACGCCGACCTCTTCGCGAAGCCATCACACGGCCGAGGCGGATGCCGCATCGAGTCGTGGCGCTACGACGGCTCACATTGGTCACGTGACGGGGCCTCCCGACTCGACGAAGCAGCGCTGATGGAACATTTCCGCAGGCTCTCCCTGAATGAGCATTACCTGATCCAACGACGACTCTTCCCCCACTCCGAACTTGCCGATCTGAGCGCCGATGTCCTCACGACGATCCGGATGGTCACGGTTCTCGACGAGAACGGCGGTTACGAGGCAACACACGCTGCCTACCGGATGCCGAATCGCCTCGACGTAACAGTCGACAACTTCCACGCAGGCGGACTCGCCGCGAAGGTCGACATCGAGACCGGCGAGCTCGGACCAGCCAGTGACATCGGCCTGCACCCGAATTCGAAGTGGCATGCGAACCACCCCATCTCGGGCGGGCAGATCGCCGGCCGCAAGCTGCCGTTCTGGCAGGAAACGATCGATCTGGCTCGGCGCGCCCACGCCGCTACCCCGGGGCGAGCCGTGATCGGCTGGGACATCGCCATCCTCGATGACGGCCCGGTCATCATCGAAGGGAACGGCGGCGCCGACCTCGACATCATCCAACGATCGCATCGCGAACCGATCGGCGATTCGCGCCTCGGCGAGTTGCTCGCCCATCACCTCACCGCCCTCGAGCGCGGCGAGTGACCCACTCATTCGGCTCAGAAACGCCCTGAGACTGCGAAACTCTTGTTCATCGGATCGATCGAGACCTGCCAGTCCTGGTTCTTTGCAGTCGGGAGCAGGCGAAACGGGTTGAAGAGGTAGCCGAGATAGCGCAACGGCTTGTCGTCCTTCTTCAGCAGATACACCGACAGACTGTCGAAGCCATACCCGATCGGAACACCGAGCAGCGGCGTAAAGAGCAGGTCGTGCGCCGACGGAACCTTGGCCGGACCTTCGATCGCGTACTCGAGCCAGAATGACTGAAAGATCAGGCCGAGCGACGAAGCGATGAAACCGTGGCCGCGACTGCGGTAGATCAAGAACCAGGTCGCTCCCAGCATTGGATGTGAGACGTAGTTGGTCACCGCGTCGCTGCCGTCGTTCCACTCGGGCGCCTGGGAGATATTCTCGAGCCACTGCCTGCCGCTCGAGTCCATGACGTCGTCGCGGATATTCTTGTTGAACGCGAGCGTCGCACCCCAGGTGGTCGCACTGACCACCGCCGTGTCGATCGCCCACCATTTCAGTCCGGGCCGATCGATCAGCGAGTCGGTCACACCGAGATCCTCGAGCGTCGGCCCGCCGTCGGCGTCTTCGAGAGCTTCGGGCGCCGGCTCGACCGGAATCTCGCCCGCGCCGGGCAGATCGTCCGCGAGCGCCGGCCAGACCGTCAGCATCAGCGTCGCGGCCCCCAGCGCCGCGCACATCGCGACGCGAGCGATTCGTTTCGAACTTCGCAAAGGGTCGCTCCCGGTGAGGATCCGAGCTGTATTTCCCGTGGTTTCGGCCAGCGCACAGCGGGGTGCAACGCATTGAAGACGCCGCCTATTGGGTAGCGCACTCGTAGGCCGAGGCATGCCCCAGCCGGACGAAAATCCGACTTTCAGAGTGGGGTGGCGTAAGGTCTGGGATACATTCGTGCTTTCGATGTCGGAGGACGCATGTCGATTACGAACGGTGACGATCTCATCGAGCCGGCTTCCTACGGCGAGGGCGGACCGCCTCACGAGACATGGACGAAGCTGCGAGCGAAGTCACCGGTCCACCGCTGTGAGCCGTCGAATTATCCGCCGTTCTGGGCGATTACCAGACACAGCGACATCCGTCGGATTTCTCGTGACCCCGAGACATTCCTCTCCTACCCGGGAATCACGCTCCAACGCAAAGACATCGTGCTCGACCGCGAAGAGGGGCTCGGAGCGATGCGCACGATCATCGAGATGGACCCACCGCAGCACCGCAGCTACCGCAAGGTCGCGAGTCCCTTCTTCACGCCCCGGGCGATGAAGCATATCGATGCCATCGTCGATGACAGCGCCAAGAAGGTGATCGCGGAACTCGCCGCGGAAGACGGCGAAGGCGAATGCGACTTCGCAATGGAGGTCGCGGTCAAGCACCCGCTGCGCATTCTGTCGACGATTCTCGGCGTGCCGCGTGAGAAGGAACCGCGGATCCTCGAACTCACCAACCAATTATTCGCGCCCGAAGACGAAGAGATCGGACTCGTCGGACTCGACGGTCAATCCGACATCGATCCACAGGCCGCGATCCTGAAGCTGGGCCTCGAACTCTACCAACTCTTCGAACCGATCATTGCAGATCGTCGTGCGAAGCCGCGCGACGATCTCGCCTCGCTGCTCGCCAACAGCCAAGTCGACGGCGAAGCGATGGGCCCGATGGAGACACTCGGCTATTACCTGATCACCTTCACCGCGGGTCACGACACGACGAAGAACGCGCTCGCGGGCGGAATGCACCAGTTGATCGCCAATCCGGTCGAATTCGCGAAGCTGAAACAGGATCCCGACCTGATTCCAACCGCGGTCGAGGAGGCGGTACGCTGGGCATCACCCGTCAACTACATGAAGCGCACGGCCGCCCGCGATGCGGTGGTAAACGGCCAGAAGATCTGCACTGGCGATGAAGTCATCTTGTTCTACGCCTCCGGCAACCGCGACGAGGAGGTCTTCGATGCCCCCTTCGAGTTCCGGGCCGACCGCAATCCCAACCCCCACATCGGCTTCGGACACGGCGAGCACTTCTGTCTGGGCGCACATCTGGCCCGGCGCTCGCAGCGCGCCCTGCTCCGCGAGCTGACAACTCGCCTCGAGCACGTGGAGCTGGCGGGCGAGCCGGAGTGGATC